>NZ_JAHVKS010000005.1:0-356593 GCF_019800705.1 Halomonas sp. DP4Y7-1
ACCTGGGACGCCTGACCAGCCAGGGCGACATGACCCTGAGCGCGGCCTCGCTCGATAACCAGGGCACCCTGGGCAGCCTGGGCGACCTGCGCCTGGATAGCGCCAGCATCACCAATGCCTCCGATACCCTGCTGTTCGCCGGTGGCGACATGACGCTGCATACGCAGCAGCTGTTCAACCGCTATGGGGACATCTATAGCCGGGGCGACCTGACCCTGACACGCAACAGCGCCTTGGCCAAGGCGGACCGGCTGGAAAACCGCTCCGGGACCATCGAGGCCGAGGGAGATATGACGGTCGCGGTGAGCAATGTCACAAATACCGTTGATGCGTTTTCTACAGAGCAACAGCTGGTAGGTCGTGAAGTTTCGGGCACTCAGTACGAAGTTCGTATGTATCGCAAAACGGTGGACCACGACGGCCATGATGGGAGCGGAGCGACAGAAACCATCACGCTACTGGGCACTATCGATCATTTCGGTGAATACCAGCTCGTTGAGCGCTTCGAAAATAGTGTCAGCCTGGAGTCCGCTGCTGCCGAAATAGTGGCCGGGGGTAATGTCACGTTGCTCACCGATGAACTGGTGAATGATGCCAGTATCATCGCTGCCAACGGCGATGTGGAGATTCGTACTGACACCTTGGAAAATACCGGCCGGTCCAACACCTTGGTCGAAAAAACCACCGTGTTGGCAACGGACGAAGACGCACTAGCCTGTACAAAGAGAGAAAACTTTAATCGCTGCATGGGCTATAACGGCAGCGGTGGCCGTTTCTATCGATTGTTCATTGATGAATCCAACTCTCGATTCGATAGCTGGAATACAACGAGTGGATTTGATAGTGGCAACACGCTTCTTCCTCTTCCTTTTCTCACTGATGAAGTGGTCAAGGTCAGCGAGGTGGAAACCCGCACCATTCTCCCAGGTGGTGCTCCCGCCGTGATTTCCGCCGGTGGCCGTGTCTCCATTACCGCCACCGAGCAACTCCACAACGGCGATATCCAGGAACATACCCTGGCCCAGTTGCAGGGGCGCCTTGGCGATGCGGCGACCCAGGGGCCGGTTTCCACGCTGTCCATGACCCTGGGCCGTGATGCCGACCAGGCCAGTGCCCAGGGGCTGAACGCGCCATCGCGAGTGGACCGCAGTGGTGCCAGCCGCGATGCGTCGCTGGCGGATATCGGCGCAACGCCCAACACCGCTGGCGGGGGTCTTGACGGTGCACTGGACACCAGCGTGGGCGCTGGCTTTGACGCGGGAGGCGGCGTCTGGGTCTTCGACGACGCGCCCTTCCTGCGGGTCGATATCGCGCAGACGCCGTCCTTCCGGCTGCCGGAAGGTGACTATGGCCTGTTCGTGCGCGCCCCCGAGGCCCAGGGGCGCTATCTGGTCGAGACCAACCCGGAGTTCACCAACCTCGAGCAGTGGCGCGGTTCCGACTACCTGCTCGACAAGCTCGGCTACACCGATGACGAGGCCTATCGGCTGCTCGGCGATGGTCGCTATGAATCCCGGCTGATCCGTCAGGCGGTGCTGGCCACCACCGGCCAACGCTATCTCAGCGAGGGGCTGGGCGATGACTACGCCCAGTATCGCTACCTGATGAATAACGCCCTGGCCTCGAAGGACCGCCTGTCGCTGTCTGTGGGCGTGGGCTTGAGCCCCGAGCAGGTGGCGGCGCTGACCCACGACATCGTCTGGCTGGAGGAGCGTCAGATCGACGGCCAGACGGTGCTCGCGCCGGTGCTGTACCTGGCCAACCTGGACAGCCGAGATGTGCGCGGTGGTGGGGTGATCCAGGGTCGTGACATCGACCTGATCAGCGGCGGTGACTTGGTCAACGTCGGCACGCTTCGCGCCACCCACGACCTCAATGCCTACGCCGCTGGGTCGGTGTTGCAGGGCGGCCTGGTCAAGGCCGGTGACGCCCTGAACCTCACCGCCCGCGACGATATCCGCAACGCCATGGGTGGGCAGATTCGCGGGGACCGGGTCAGCCTGACGGCCCTTGAGGGGGACGTGGTCAACGACCGCTTAAGCGTGGCCGCTGGCACCTCACGGGATTATCGCAGCTATCTTGACCAGGGCGGCAGCATCAGCGCCCGTGATCAACTCGACATCCAGGCCGGGCGTGACGTGGTCAACCGTGGCAGCGTGACCAGCGGTGCTGACCTGTCCGTGACCGCCGGCCGCGACATCGTGGCCGGGGCCGTGGTGGACGTCAGCCACTGGCAGGATGCCCGCGGTCGCGATTATCAGGACAGCCGCACTACGCTCGGCTCAACCACCACCGCCGGGGGCGATCTTACCTGGCAGGCCGGACGGGATATCGCGATCGACGCCAGTCAGGTCTTAAGCGGTGATGACCTGGTGCTGGCCGCCGGACGCGACATGGCCATTGTCTCTGGCGAGGACAGCGACGCCAGCCGCGACGTCAGTCGCCGCCAGATCACCACCACCGACAGCATGACCCAGGTGGGCAGCGCCCTTGAGGCGGGAGGCAGTGCGAGCCTTAGCGCCGGAGGCGATATCGGCCTGCTCGCCAGCCGCGTCGAGGCCGGGGAGGGGCTGGGCCTGGTCGCCGGCGGCGACATCACCCTGGCGTCTGCGGCCAACTCCAGCGAGAGCCACACCCGCAAGCCCAACAAGACCTACGACACCCGCACGGTGCGTCAGCAGGGCAGCGAGCTGGCGGCCGGCACCGACCTGACGGTGGCCGCCGGGGGCGATCTCACCCTGGTGGCAAGTACCGCCAGCGCTGGCGATGAGGCGTATCTGTATGCCGGTGGCGACGTGGCCCTGCTGGCCGCCAACGACGAGGATTACTCCCGCTACGAGAAGAACGAGAGCGGCGGCCTGTTCGGCGGTGACAAGCATCGTCTCGATGAAGTGCAGGACCTGCGCGCCCAGGGCAGCCAGATTGAAAGCGGCGGTGATCTGATCATCGTCAGCGACGGCGACCAGACCTATGAAGGCGCCAGACTCGATGCGGGCAACGACCTGGTGCTGGACAGCGGCGGCGAGATCACCTTCGCCCATGCCCGCGACCTGCATAGCGAGACCCACGAAAAAAGCTCGAGCAATGCCGTCTGGCAGTCGGCCAAGGGCGAAGGCGAGACCGTCGAGACCCTGCGCCAGAGTGAGCTGGTGGCCCAGGGGGAGCGGATCATCCGCGCCGCCCAGGGCGTCAACGTCGACATCGAGCAGGTCGATGAACAGAGCATCCACCAGACCATCACCGCCATGGTCGAGGCCGACCCGAGCCTAGCTTGGCTGGCCGAGATGGAAGCCCGTGGCGACGTCGACTGGCGCGAGGTCAAGGCCCTCCATGATCAGTGGGACTATGACCACTCGGGCATGAGCGCCGCCGCGCAGCTGGTGGTGGCGATTGTGGTGGCCTACTACGTCGGCCCCATGGCCACCAAGCTGGTCGCGGGTGGTGCGTCAACTGGCGCCCTGGCGGCTGGTGGCTGGGCCAATGTAGCGGCTGCTACCTCGCTCACCAGTGTGGCCAGCAACACCGCCGTCAGCACCATCAATCAACAGGGGGACCTCGGCGAGGCTTGGGGCGACGTCACCTCCAGTGATGCCCTGCGCGGCTACGCTGTAGCGGGCATGACCGCCGGGCTGACCAACGGCCTGTACGACGGTTGGACCGGCACCCAGACAGGCCTGACAACTGGCCTGCCCAATAGCGGGACGGTCACAGGGGCCCCCCTTGGCACCTGGCAGGGGGCGGGCCAGTTCGGCGCCAATCAGCTGTTGCAGAACACCACCTCCGCGCTGCTGGACCGGGCGCTGGGCGGTGACGCTGCGCTGGGTGACGCATTTCAAGCGAGCCTGGCCAACACCTTCGCCGCCGTCGGCTTCAACGCTATCGGCAATACCTCCCTTGAAAACGGCAGCCTGAACAAGGCTGCCCTGCACGCCGTCATGGGCGGCCTTGCCGCCGAAGCCGCAGGCGGCGACTTCACCACCGGTGCACTCGCCGCCGGGGCCAATGAGCTGTTAGTGGACAAGCTCGCTGGAGAGTACAGCGACCTGGACCAGGCCGACAAAGGCCGGCTGCTGGTAATGAACTCCCAGATCATTGGCGTCATTGCCGCCGAGATCGCCAGCAACGACGACAGCGAGCTGCAGATCGGCGCCCAGGTGGCGGGGAGCGCGACGCAGTATAACTACCTGAGCCATTGGCAGAAGGAACAAAGGAGCCAGGAGCTGGAGGCGTGTCAAAGCCTTAGCTGCAAGGCGGAGCGTAACGAATACTGGACCAAGGTGAACCAGCTGCAAGACAGCGCCTATCTCTCTGGCATGGCATCAGGCGTTCCGCAAGCTCTCTACGAGAGTGCTAGTGATCTCCTGGCCTTGTTTGATGGTGATACCTACGCCGCCATGCTGGCCTTGCTGCAGGAAGACAACATCATCGCCACGTTGGGTGAGGCGGTGGTTCAGGAATACGCCGAGCGGTTTGAGACCTACCACCGTGAGTACGAGCGAGCGGGCGCTGACGGTGCTTACAACGCCGGGATGGAGATGGGCAAGGCCGCGGTGGAGGTGTTGTCACTTGCCGGGGCGGTAGCCGTGAAAGCTGCCATGACGACCGGGAAAATCGGTCGGTTGGCCACTACCGCTGCCAACAGTACCAGAGTGGACCTGCCGGCAGGCTCCATTGAGCTGAGGCCGGTAGGCGCGCAGCACACCACGCCACCGGGATACAAGGTGTTCCAGTCCCCAGAGGGCGACAGGTACTACGTATCGCCCGAGGGGCAGACGTATGCTAGCTTGGATGATGTGCCGGGGGGTGGGGTCCCAAATAGAACAGTAGTCGTTGAAGACGGAAAGTTCGATTATATCTTCGGCCGGGTTACATCAAACCCGCATAACACGGCTCGCTCTCGACAACTCCGAAGTGAATTGTCGCACATTGGCATCCATGATACAGCAGAAGGACGTCGTATTCTGATTGACCACTTTAATGATGTTGCCTCCGACTCGTCTAGTGTTGTGCGGACTTTTTCGGAAACCCACAATGGTGTTAGTCAAAAATTCACAGTGAGGGGGTCGTTGCTTTCTGGTCCCGGCGGCTTTGCGCGATTGGAAACAACGTTTGAAACGATGCCTGACGGCACAAGCCGTTTTATTACCACGATTCCTTATCGGTAAAAGAATGATGATGCGTGCCGCTATTAACCGCGAAAACTTTGTTCTACCCGCTTCGATAGATTTCATTGCGGCGTTTGGCTGCGATGTCAATTTTGATCGCCAGACCCACACTGAGGAGTATGTTTTTGAGGATGAATTAAGTGATATATCCAGGATGTGGATTGGAAGTGTTGATCGAACATTTAGCCTATCGATGACAAAAAATGGTACAGAAGTTGTGCGTGTATTCGACGAATGTGTTTCTTGTGTTCGCTTGGATGAGACACGAAAGGTAGTTGTCATTACGCTTGGCGATGGCGCGTTTACTCAGGAGCTAACACTTTCTGTTTGGCCACGTGGAAGAGTTTCCTTTACTCGAATGAGATGAAATCGCTGGGTGCGGTTCCTGAGTAAAGCACGGCCAATGGGTTGACGGAGGAACTTCATTGTACTTCGTTATCAGCTCACTCACCATTTACATGAGCCTGAATCCGTGAGACTGCCCCCCTGAAAAAGTTCTAACCAGCTGACTTACATGCCTGAATTCAAGCAATAAGTGCAGCACCACCCTTGAAAACGGCAGCCTTAACAAGGCCGCCCTGCACGCCGTCATGGGCGGCCTGGCCGCCGAAGCCGCAGGCGGTGACTTCACCACTGGTGCACTCGCCGCCGGGGCTAACGAGCTGTTAGTCGACAAGGTGGCTGGGCCAATGTAGCGGCTGCTACCTCGCTGATCAGTGTGGCCAGCAACGCCGCCGTCAGCACCATCAATCAACAGGGGGACCTCGGCGAGGCTTGGGGCGACGTCACCTCCAGTGACGCCCTGCGTGGCTACGCCGTGGCGGGCATGACCGCCGGGCTGACCAACGGCCTGTACAACGGCTGGACCGGCACCCAGACAGGCCTGACAACTGGCCTGCCCAATAGCGGGATGGTCACAGGCGCCCCCCTTGGCACCTGGCAAGGGGCGGGGCAGTTCGGCGCCAATCAGCTGTTGCAGAACACCACCTCCGCGCTGCTGGACCGGGCGCTGGGCGGTGACGCTGCGCTGGGTGACGCATTTCAAGCAAGCCTGGCCAACACCTTCGCCGCCGCTGGCTTCAACGCCATCGGCAATACCTCCCTTGAAAACGGCAGCCTGAACAAGGCTGCCCTGCACGCCGTCATGGGTGGCCTGGCAGCCGAAGCCGCGGGCGGCGACTTCACCACCGGCGCACTGGCCGCCGGGGCCAACGAGCTGTTAGTCGACAAGCTCGCTGGAGAGTACAGCGACCTGAACCAGGCCGACAAAGGCCGGCTGCTGGTAATGAACTCCCAGATCATCGGCGTGATCGCCGCCGAGATCGCCAGCAACGACGACAGCGAACTGCAGATCGGCGCCCAAGTGGCGGGGAGTGCGACGCAGTATAACCGGCTGCTGCATCCGCAGGAGCGGGAGGTTCTGGCAGACCGGTCTCGCGAGCTAGCAGCGGAGCGGGGTGAACCTAGTATTGGTGATCTGAGCTGGGACGATATGTTCGCGCTGGTCTCTGGTGCTCAGTTGGACGCTAGCCAAACCACCGCCTTCAGTGACTTGCTCGCCAGCTTGGGCACATCCAGCAATGCAAACAACCCACAGTATGCGAGATTCCTGAGTGACCTTCAGGTCGCACAGGCCGCCTACAATGAAATAAGGCAACAGTACGCTGGGCAGCCGCTCAGGTGGAGTGATGGAGAAGTCATCATCGCTCACGGTGAGCCAGTGGTCATGTTCCAAGCCAGCGAGGCCCAGTACCAAGATGGCAGCCTGTTTGGAGCGGTGGATTCCAGCTACTGGGGAAGTGGGCTCGACTCACCGTATAGTCTGGGAGCAACTGTCCACCACCAGGGCGAGATGGCTTCGATTGGCAGCGCTGGCTCCGCCGATACCATCAGGGTGTATGATCAAGCCTACTGGAGTGCCATGGGGGGCGGCGCTGAAGTCGACACCACCGATGTTGACATTGTATTGACGCTATCGGGTGGTGGTGTTGCAGCCAAGGCTGCGGCGTCGGGGATTAGAAGGTTGCTGCAGTCGCGGCTGGTTACCAATGGATCAATACCGCTTAGTAGGTTAGGCGACTTTTTTGTTGATGGGGCTATTCCTAAAGCTAGTGAGTTGAAAGCCTGGTGTGGGTTGCAAGCCAGAGTGCTAGAGGTCCTTTAAAGTACTTGGACCAGAATGGTGTTGCTCGCATCAGAATAAAGGGTGGAAGTGAAAGAGCACCGGGCAGTGCGGCGCCTCACATCGAGGTTAGAAATTCGGCAGGGCAAAGGATTGATCTGAAGACTGGAGAGTTGACGAATCGTCGCTCGCCAGGAAATCACACGGAGATTGAACTTGATATATAATGACGAGAAATATAAAAAATGGAATGAGTACTTTACTATTCAGGGTCTTGAGGATGTTTATCTTCAGGATAGTTATGTTCTGAAAATTGATAAAGGGCCTGACCATATATCTTTTTCCATGGATCTTGTATTAATGGAAGCGCACTCTAAGTACATTAATTATCATCCAGGTGAGCAGTATTGCTACAGACGCGGTGTTATCGAGTTTTCTGTGGTGGAGAAAGTTAATAATTTCTATAACAGTTTTATGGTTTTTAGTGATCTATCAGAAGAAGCTGATATGGGGAATATTGATGTTTTTTTATGGAAAGGGAAAAGGTACATCCTACAAGGAGACTGGGGGGAGGTGGATGTTGAATGTGAACGTGTAATGGTATACTTACACGATTCCTGAACCAGATGGGCACGGTTTTCGGTCTCAATGAGCAAGTGGAACATCAGTTTGATTGAGTAAGCTATCGCACGACTCACCGGGCAGACTCAGCCTCCAGGCGCAATATTATTGGAGTGAAGGAGCGTAAGACTCTTGAAATAACGTAAGTTACGTCTCGGATGTTTAATTGGCCAGAAAGGGATGTCCGTTACTTCGGCCGAGCGCCGTAACGGAGTTGACGATCTGGTCAACGCCGGCGCCACTCAGGGGAGTGCGACGCAGTATAACCGGCTGCTGCATCCGCAGGAGCGGGAGGTTCTGGCAGACCGGTCTCGCGAGCTAACTGTAGTGTCTCGGATGTTCGGTTGAGCAGAACCCCACCCTGAAGTGGCGTAGGGCTAGCCGGTACGTCCCTTCCAGTCCACGCCTGAACAGTGTGCCGATAGAGGGCTGTTTGGCGACCTACAGGTGACTCAGCTCGGAGTGCCGCTGGATGACCTTGCGGATCGCTACGGCAGTCAGCAGGCGTGGGTGCACCAGGGTGAAATTGGGGGTATCGGCGCAGCCGCGCCAGATACGTCCGAGCTGTTGCAGGGCTTGGTACATGCAGCCAGCCTAGGACAGGTGGAAGATGCTGACTGGGTATCTGAGCTGCTGATTGATCTGTTTACGCTGGAAAGAGTGACGCAGTTGAGAGGTCATTTCAATCTCGAAAACGGTCTTCCCAGCGGCACTGTCTTTAGAGCTGTCAATCAAGGCAATATTACAAGTTACGCAGTCTACGACGCTAATGGTATGATAGTGAGGCGCGTGGATGTTACTGGTGCCGCCCACAATGGCGTTCAGACCCCACACGTTTTAGAGTATGGGCGAAATAGATTTCCGGATGGAAGCATCCGAGTTCAAAGCCCAAGGGCCGACCCAAGACCATCTACACTGGATGAGATACCATGAAGTTCCGAGACCCGCTGCCTGATTGGTCGGAGCCTGAAACAGTTAGATTCTGGGGCGACAAGATTTTACCGCGACCTGACTCGCCATGGCTTGATTACGTAAATTACTACATCCACCCAGACGTAGTTTCTGTGGTCGGACGGTTGTTAATTCCTGCTTTTGTCGAACACGAGGGAGGGGTGTTCCTTCGGGAGCGGTTCTCACTCTCGGGGTATTTACGGTGGAAAGAGGAACTCGAAGAAACCGTAGCCATCGAGAAGGTCATCAATCATCAGCACGTGTATGATTTATTTTTAACGAGCGAAGAAATCACGGCGGCTTCGTTTGAAGGCGTAGCGAGTTTGATGGCGCAGACCCTCCGTTTGGCATTGAATGGTAGCTTTCCTGAACGCCGTTTTCATGTTTATACGTCCAATACGGATCAAGACTACGGCCCAGTAGTGGGGTTTTATTCTGAGGATTCAGCTACCCGATCCTTTGGGCTTTTCGACGTCTCATAAGGATTCGGCCAGTGGTTGGCCGGGCAGTGAGTCTGATGACAGGAAACGATGCTGTAATCTGTAGTCGCGCCTGATTTTCGTCAGGTGGTGCTGGCGACCACTGGCCAGCATTCCCTTAAAGATGGCCTGTGTGGCGGCGACGTGGTCAACGACCGCCTAAGCTTGGCGGCTGGCACTTCATGCGACTATCGCAGCGATTTCGATCAGGGCGTCAGCCAGCGCCCGCGACCAACTCGACATCCGTGCCGGGGGTGACGTGGTCAATCGTGGCAGCGTGACAAGCGGGGCTGACTTTCCTCAATCGGTTACCGGGGTCAGAGTGATAATAATGCCAGACTCATCTTTCCCCAAACGGCTATCGCATCATAACCGTCCATCCTGTGTCAAAAGTGATTAACTAAGGCCTTTGTATGAAAAATGCTCAGCAGCGTGCTATTTCTGATGCCGATTTGCAAACCCTACGCTCGTGGATGAGCGGGACCTTTTATCAAACTTGGGACTTGGACGAAGAAGGCGGCATGGTCGAAGTGGTAGAACGCGAATTATGTCATACTGATGAAGCGTCTGAAGAGATGATTAAATATCTCAATGGATTTATTAAGTTGATATCTGCTATTCCGGAGGTGTCGGAACTGATCGGGACTGTGACAGGTGACTACGATCCGCTTTCTGACGGTATGGAATCAATAGAATGGCTAGTATTATTAAAACAGTACCTTCGAGGTGATAAGGATGTGTTTAACGCAATCGATTGTCGAGCGCGGACTGACTAGTGCGTGCCTTGTAGGCTAGGTGTCGTGTCTTGGATGTTTCAAAATGGCGATGATGTGGGAAATGTGGCTGTGCGGCTGAACCGGGCCAATCGATGTAATCCGAGGTTGGATAGCATTGAGATCGAGTATCAAATCAATGAGCGAACCTTTACGCGTGATTTTGAAAATCAAGCGGGGGGAGGGAAATGAACCCGATAGTAGAGCAACGGCAAGTCATCGATCAATTATACCGAGTCGTAAAAGGAAGCTGTCCAGATGGTGCCGAATTAGTGAGATGTAGGTTTGATTACGATCATGGCTATTCTGATGGCAGCATCAGTGTCGGGTCAGAGCTCAGTTTTTTCTACAACGGTAAGGCGCATTATCCAGCTTTAGATGGTGAACGTCGGCGTCTAGTAAAGGACCTAGTCAAAGAGCTTCACGCGAAGATGAAAGCGCACACTGGCGGCGATTGGTATGCCTTTACGCTGTCTATCAACGAGGACGGGAGCGTAACGACTAAGTTTGAATACCCACACCAGAATCCACTCAATTGATTCGTAACGTCGAGTAGGGGAACCTGGCCCTGGTCGCCGGGGGCGATCTCACCCTGGTAGCTGGGTCAATATGGCGGCTACTGCGTTATTGACCGGCATGGCCAGCAACGCCGCTGTCAGTACCATCAATCATCAGGGTGACCTGGGCGAGGCCTGGGGCGAAGTCACCTCAAGAGACGCCCTGCGCGGCGACGCCGTGGCGGGCGTAACCGCCGGGCTGACCAACGGCCTGTACGACGGTTGGGCTGGCACCCAGTCCGGCCTTACAACTGGGCTGCCTAATAGTGGGATTGGCACAGGAACACCCCTTGGCACCTGGCAAGGAGCGGGACAATGCGTCAACCAAGCTATTTATCGTCATGTCGTCTTCAACAACCCGCGAGCTTAGTCCAATGTGGGGAGATGACTCGCTAAGGAAATAACTATGAGCGTGTGGAATGATGAATTTAACCGGTTGTGTAAGGCTGGGGCGGTCTCCGGGCCTGTTAGTGACTTAGCTATTGGTCAGGCCGAGAATGAACTTGGTGTTCAATTCCCATCCGAATATCATGAGTTTCTACGGAAATACGGTGCTGTTTTCACGAGAGGTGTCGAGGTTTATGGGTTAATCCAAGTAGAAGAAGACGGCAATCCGCCTTTATGGCAAGACGTTGTCACCGTGACAAAACAACTCCGGGCTATGGGCCAAGCTGGTACGGATAAGAATAGTTTCATCCCCATATGTGATGATGGGATGGATGCTATTTCTATCTCGATACATCAGTAACCCATGAAACAAAAATTTTGGCTGTTGGGCCTGGTATCGAACGTACATACGATGCCAATCTCTTCAAATTCTTGGTTGATTTATCAAATCTAAGGCCAACTTGATGAATTTTAATTAGCATGCCTGTCGTCTCATAGACGAGGTTGACGTGGGCCAAATACTTATACAGAACGCAATTTTTACGATAATCTTACTAGTCTTGGCGCCGGGGCTCACAGAGGGAGGGTGGTTGTAAGCAGTGTTGAGCTTGAGCATCGAATTTATAGTTTTGTGGACCATTAGTTTAATATATGATCGGTATTTCATCTATGAGTCGAGTCATATCTAAGAGTGAAGTGGTGATTATATCTTCATTGTTGAAGGTGGCAGGGCTCTCAGTAGATGGCTTAGAAAGGGAGATGGTTGATGTGATAGACTCGGACTCTGGGTCTATATGCTCTGCAAGCTGCAAGCTGCAGGCGAGGAGAACGTGTCAAAGCGATTTCGAATTGCAATTTCGACGATGTGGATGGAGTTTATGTAGATGCTATATTATTTGTTAACTCGCAAGGTAAGTTTAGAGAGCTATTTATATGGAAAGTTGATGGTTCCCCATTAATAAGTTTTCCTTCAGATAAAGATGGGCTCAAGAGGGTTTGTATTATTGTAAAGTAGAAGCCGGCTATAGATGCCAAGTTTCAGATGCACAGTTGTACAGAACCCGGTCCTTTCCCTAGCTCCTTCTTAGCCAGGCCGTTGGCGACGTGGCCCTGCTGGCTGCCAACGACGAGGATTACTCCCGCTACGAGAAGAACGTGAGCTTTGGCCTGTTCGGCGGTGACAAGCATCGTCTCGATGAAGTGCAGGACCTGCGCGCCCAGGGCTGCCAGATCGCAAGCAACGGCTGACCTGACCTATGAGGCCGCCAAACTCAATGCTGGCAACGACCTGAGGGTCTTCGTCAGGCAGTATTCTTTTCTACCTTTCTGGCCCAACCCCGAGTGCAAAAGGTAGTACCGAGATCCAGGAAATGCCTTGCGGATCGACAGTGATACCTAGTGTGGAAAGTGGCTATTGGGTCTCCGTTTCAGAAGGTCAACCATTAAATCCCACAACAGGTAAGCCTGGTTCTCGTGGATAGTATCATGTCCCACTACCTGAAAAACGCTATGCCTCCCGAGAGATGAACTATGAATTTTGTGGATGATGACGATGTGGCTGAATTTGAAAAATGTGCGCTTGTTGGAATTACCGTTGGCGTGGGGTCTTTTATTTTAATCTTCACAAATGATAATTCCATAGTTATGTCGTGTCGATTCAAGACAACTATAAATGGTTCTGGTTTTGAGGGGCATGGAGAAGAGCCAGAAACGAGCAGCCTCCTTTTTAGTCTTTTAAATGGTAACGTTGACTCATCGTCGCTTCTTTCTGATGGGAGTATTGTTTTACTGTTTTCTGGTGGCGATAAACTTAAAATAATTCCTGAGCCCAATGGGCTTGAATCTTTTGTCATGTTAACGAAGCGTGGTATTTCTCCTATGATAACGGGGTAGTCGTTATATCTGCTCCCTATGTTGTCGATGACGGTCATATTAGTGCCCCAGGACAGTGGGGTGTTTATCTCGCACGACTTCATCCTGGAGACTATATCTAAATGCGGTGAAGTAATTCACTCGGCTATATGATCTTCGTTTCCTGGCAGCGTCTGTACTATAAGTGCGACAGTCTAAGCCAAGAATAGACCACTCAAGGGTAGTACATCGAGGGCTTCAATGACCAGTGCAGTTGCTTCAGAAGATGGAATTAAAATTTTGTTATCTCGACATGAGGCTATCGTTCTTTTCGAGTGGCTTTCGCGGAATTGGGAGAACGATAATATGGGCTGTGATGAGCTTTTTAATGACCCGGCTGAAAATCAGCTACTCATCTGGCTTGAAAATGATCTCGCGCCCCTTTTGAGCGAAGTGTTTGATGAGAAGTACCACGAAGTGGTGCGCTTAGCTTATCGTGAAGTGGTGCCGGATAAAGAAGGGTGGGTGTAATCGTTAAAGGGCGGTGTGTTGTCCCAGCAGAACATTTGCTAGCTGTTGTGTGTTGAATGTTCAGTTAGACAGAAAGGGCTATCCGTTAGTGGGGCTAAGCCACGTAAAGGAATCGGTGACTTGGTCACAGCAGGAGTGTGCAAGGGACCGCAGCGAACCGCTGGCAAGGGTGGGGCATGACCCGGTGATGAGGTAGCGGGTGCCACCATTGCCTCCAGGCTGGATGAGGTCATGTCTTCAGACACAAAAAAAGCTCCGACGCGGAGGGCGCAAGAGCTTTTTTCATAAGTATTCAGTGGTCGGAGCGACAGGATTCGAACCTGCGACCTTTGCAACCCCATTGCAACGCGCTACCAAGCTGCGCCACGCTCCGACTTGGCCTTTGGGCTCTGTGACCGTCTGGCCTGTCCCCCGAAGACGAGGCGTATACTAGCGCGTTCATTTCGAAATGAAAACCCCTTTTTGCGCTTTTATTTCAATTGGTTGGAAATTGACCGCTGGTGATGGTCAGCGCTGCCCAGTTTGTCTGTGCTCTGACACACTATAGGGAGAGTAAACCAAGGTGCGGAGGGGACGCGGATGCCGCTGATTCTGGGAATGAGCCTATTGCTGGGCTGTCAGTTTGCGGGTGAATTATTGGCTCGGCTGTTGGGGCTGCCGATTCCGGGGCCTGTTATCGGGATGGTCATACTGCTGGTGGGTCTGACGATCCGCGGCAAGGTACCTAAGAGCCTGCGGACCACGGGTGAGGGGCTGCTGCGTTACCTGACGCTGTTGTTCGTGCCTGCCGGGGTGGGCTTGATGGTGCATGGTCGACTGATTGCCAATGATGGCGTGGCCATCGCGGCAACTCTGGTGCTGTCGACCGCGCTGACATTGGCGGTGACGGCCTGGGTGATGTCGTCGCTGGCGACGCGCAGGGGAGGTCGCTAATGGAAGCCTCTGCCCTGGATGAACTGTGGGTCTATCTGTCGGGGAATCCGCTGGTCTCGCTACTGGTGACGCTACTGGCCTTTGCCCTGGCCGTGCGCATCAATCGTTGGCTGGGTGGGACGCCGCTGCTGCATGCGGTGACGCTTAGCATTGCGCTGATCATTACCTTTCTTCTGCTGACCGGAATTGACTACGCGACGTACTTTGAAGGTGCTCAGTTCATCCATTTTCTGCTGGGCCCGGCCACCGTCGCTCTGGCGATACCCCTTTACGATCACCGAGAGCGGGTGCGCCAGCTGCTGGTGCCACTGTTGGCCGCCTGTGGCGCGGGTATCGTCACGGCGGTGGCCTCGACGCTGGGTCTGGCGCTGCTGTTTGGTGCGTCTCCTCAGACAGTGCTGTCGCTGGCACCTCGTTCGGTGACGTCGCCGATTGCCATGGGGGTGGCGGAGCAGATTGGTGGCATTCCATCGTTGGCGGCGGGCCTGGTGCTGATTACCGGCTCCATTGGATGTGCCCTGGGGCCTTTCATTTTTCGCATGCTGGGCGTTCGTGATCCTGTGGTGCAGGGCTTCACCATGGGACTGGCGGCGCATGGTTTTGGTACCGCCCAGGCTTTTGCCAAGCTCGGTGCCATGGCGGGGGCGTTCTCTGGGCTTGCCATGGGGCTCACAGGTTTGGTGACGGCCTTTCTGCTACCGGCGCTGGTAGCACTTTTCGGACTATGACCTTCGTCTAATGCGCAACGCAAACTGTCTCCGGCTGAACTATGGTCAAGCGAAGGACGAGGGATGACTTGACCTGACCGGAGGTCGCGATGTGGAAGACCATTACGTCTGTACTCGCCGCCTTCTTTGGCGTTCAGAAGGAATCCCGACGGCAGGAGGATTTCACCTCTGGCAAGGCGTCCAGTTTTATCGTGGTAGGCATCCTGGCAGGGGTGCTGTTTGTGGTGGTACTGGTAGTGATCGCCACCTTGGCGGCGGGGTAGTGACTCCACCGTCGAGGTGGCGATCTGCGTTGTGGCACCTGGTGTGGTGGAAGTGGGTGATGCGCTACCGGGAAGTGCCGGGTAAGGCAACAGCGCGGTGTTGCATGCCGGATGCATCAGGTCATGACGGATGCGTCAGGTGAAGATCCAGGGAATTCGCCGATCAGCCCGCATCTACCACCGGGCACAGACGTAACACGACAGACGAATAACAACCGACGTATCACACAGGCTCCAGGAGGCATCGATGCGCATACGCCACGTATGGATGACTGCAGGAATGCTGGTTGCAGCGCTGATGACCGGAGTGAGCGGTCCTCTCCTCGCGGCTGACTGGAACATGCCGGTCGGTGTCACTGACGTGAGTCGTGAAGTGCACTCCTTGCACATGACGATTTTCTGGATCTGCGTAGTGATTGGCGTGGTGGTCTTCGGCGCCATGTTCTATTCGCTGTTTCGCTACCGCCATTCCCAGGGGGCCAAGGCCGCCACGTTTCATGAACACACCACGGTAGAGGTCATCTGGACCGCGCTGCCCTTGCTGATTCTGGTCGGCATGGCGGTGCCCGCCACGGCGACGCTGAAGAAGATGTATGACGCCTCTGACGCTGATCTCGACGTCATGGTCACGGGCCAGCAATGGCGCTGGCATTACAGCTATCTGGGTGAGGATGTCGACTTTACCTCCAATCTTGCGACCCCGCGTGAACAGATCACCGGTGACAGCGCCAAGGGGGACCATTATCTGTTGGAAGTCGATGAACCGTTGGTATTGCCGGTGGGCAAGAAGGTGCGTCTGCTGCTGACGGCAGATGACGTCATCCACTCCTGGTGGGTACCGGAGCTGGCGGTCAAGCAGGATGCGGTGCCGGGATTCGTCAACGAGAACTGGGTAAGAATCAACGAGCCGGGCATCTATCGCGGCCAGTGCGCCGAGCTATGTGGCAAGGATCACGGTTTTATGCCCGTGGTGGTCGAGGCGGTGGAGCAGGAGCAGTTCGACACCTGGCTGGCACAGCGCAAGGAGGCCGCCGCCCAGGAGGCGCAGGGCGTCGACCGTGAGTGGAGCATGGATGAGCTGATGGCCAGGGGCGAGCAGGTGTATGGCTCGATCTGTGCGTCTTGCCATCAGGCTGATGGCAGCGGACTGCCGCCGGCTTTCCCCGCCCTGGCGGGTAACCAGGCGCTGCTGGATGATCCCGGCCGACATATCGACACTGTCGTCAACGGTGTGTCGGGGTCGGCCATGCCGGCGTTTCGCACCACGCTGAATCCTGTCGAGATAGCCGCTGTCATCACCTATGAACGTAATGCCTGGGGCAATGACTCGGGCGAGGTCACCCAGCCCGCCGAGATCGCCGCAATGCTGGCCGAGTGACGCCCCGTGCGTCACCCAGCCTCGATACACAGATTGACGTGACACGCTGACACCTGGTCCGTGTCGGACGGACTGCCAACCGGGGAGAACTTCGCCATGGCGTCACTGCCTCCCAAGCATCGTCTGCAATCCTCCGCAGCGGATAGCGCTGCGACAGGCCAGCACGAGCATCATCGACCCCGCGGCCTGATGCGGTGGGTGCTGACGACCAACCATAAGGAGATCGGTACGCTGTACCTGATCTTCTCCTTGACCATGTTCTTGATCGGCGGTGTCTTCGCCCTGGTGGTGCGGGCCGAGCTGTTTCAGCCAGGACTTCAGCTGGTTCAGCCTGAATTCTTCAATCAGATGACCACCATGCACGGGCTCATCATGGTGTTTGGCGCGGTCATGCCTGCCTTCGTTGGTCTTGCCAACTGGATGGTGCCGCTCCAGATAGGGGCTCCGGACATGGCGCTCCCGCGGCTTAACAATTTCAGCTTCTGGCTGTTGCCGATTGCCTTTACGCTGATGCTGAGCACATTGTTCATGCCTGGCGGTGCGCCGAACTTCGGCTGGACATTCTATGCCCCCCTGTCGACGACCTACGCACCTCCGTCCACCACCTTCTTTATCTTATCGCTGCATATTGCCGGAATCAGTTCGATCCTCGGCGCCATCAACATCATTGCGACCATTCTCAACCTGCGTGCCCCGGGGATGCGCATGATGGACATGACCTTGTTCGTGTGGACGTGGCTGATCACCGCCTTCCTGTTGATCGCCGTGATGCCGGTCCTCGCGGGCGTTGTCACCATGATGCTGATGGACATTAATTTCGGCACCAGCTTCTTCAACGCGGGGGGCGGCGGCGATCCGGTGCTGTTCCAGCATCTTTTCTGGTTCTTCGGGCATCCCGAGGTCTACATCATGATCTTGCCGGCGTTCGGCATCGTGTCGGTGATTATCCCGACCTTTGCGCGCAAGCGGTTGTTCGGGTACGCCTCAATGGTCTACGCCACGGCGTCCATTGCCATCCTGTCCTTTCTGGTTTGGGCGCACCATATGTTTGTCGTCGGGCTGCCATTGGTCGCAGAGCTGTTTTTCATGTACAGCACGATGCTTATCGCGGTACCCACCGGGGTGAAAGTGTTTAACTGGATCACGACACTGTTTCGCGGCTCTATCAGCTTTGAACCGGCGATGCTGTTTGCCATTGCCTTTGTCGTACTGTTTACCATCGGAGGTTTCTCGGGCTTGATGCTGGCGATCTCACCAGCAGATTTTCAGTATCACGACACCTACTTTGTGGTGGCTCATTTCCACTATGTACTGGTGCCAGGGGCGGTGTTCTCGATCATGGCGGCGGTCTATTACTGGCTGCCGAAGTGGACCGGCCATTATCCGCACCTGCGGTTGTCTCAGTGGCATTTCTGGCTGTCGGTCATTGGCGTGAACCTGACGTTCTTCCCGATGCACTTTTCTGGTCTCGCTGGT
The DNA here is from genome assembly GCF_019800705.1 of Halomonas sp. DP4Y7-1. Lineage (NCBI taxonomy): Bacteria > Pseudomonadati > Pseudomonadota > Gammaproteobacteria > Oceanospirillales > Halomonadaceae > Halomonas > Halomonas sp. DP4Y7-1. The sequence goes on from NZ_JAHVKS010000005.1 coordinate 18,216, forward strand.
ATGCCACGGCGTATTCCCGACTATTCGCTGCAGTTCGCTGACTTCAACATGGTGTCGAGCATCGGTGCCTTCATGTTCGGCCTTTCGCAGCTGCTGTTCGTGGTGATCGTCATCATGTGTGTAAGAGGTGGCAAGACCGCGCCCGCCAAGGCGTGGGACGGGGCTGAGGACCTGGAGTGGACCGTGCCAAGCCCGGCTCCGCTGCATACCTTCGAGCACCCGCCCCAGTATCGACCGGTCGAACACTGACGTGCGGGAGATCGCCCATGGTGAATGTCGTCGAGGATCGCAGGCCGCAGGTACGACGCACCGTCATCAAGACCCTGGTGGTGCTGGCGGGTATGTGCGTCTTTGCCTTCGCGCTGGTGCCCCTCTACGACGTCTTCTGTCAGGTGACGGGGCTGAACGGCAAGACAGCGTCCAGCGCTCAGTCTCTGGCGCACCAGGAGGTGGATGCCGAGCGTACCGTGACCATGCAGTTCGTGACACGTGGTGCGGCTGGCCTGCCATGGCGGCTAGAGGTGGAGGAGCGCCAGATCCGGGTGCATCCAGGGCAGAGCGCAGAGGTGCACTTCACCTTTCGCAATCTTGGTGAGCGCTCGCTGGTGGCCCGAGCTGTGCCAAGTGTGACGCCGTCGCCGGCATCGCTACATCTCCGCAAGCTGGTGTGCTTCTGCTTCGAGAACCAGCGTCTGGCAGCGGGCGAAAGCTTTACGGCGCCGCTGGTGTTTCAGCTGACGAGGGACTTGCCGCCCGAGATCAAGACCGTGACGTTGGTGTACACCCTATATCCCCAGGAAAACGACACCGTAACAGCCGCGATGTCGGACGATGGCAAGCATATTGACGCTGTGGCCACGCGGCGCTGGGCGGACAGGTCCTCAGGAGGTGAAACATGAGTGGTGGCAGCTACTATGTTCCCGCAACCAGCAAGTGGCCAATTCTGGGCTCTCTGGCGATGGGCGTGATGATGGTCGGAGGCGGCACCTGGCTGGTACATGGAGCCGTGGGGTCACCGCTGATGTTGGCAGGGTTGGTGGGGATTCTCGCCGTCATGGTGCTGTGGTTTCGCGATGTGATTCGAGAGTCCATGGCAGGCCTGTACGACGCGCAGATGGATCGCTCATTCCGCTGGGGCATGGGCTGGTTCATCTTCTCTGAGGTCATGTTCTTTGCGGCCTTCTTTGGCGCGCTTTTCTACGTGAGAACCTTGGCACTGCCCTGGCTGGATGGCGAAGGCGCCAAGGGGGTGACGGCGCTGCTTTGGCCTGATTTTTCGGCCAGCTGGCCATTGCTCGATCCGCCGGATAGCCGCATTTCGGGACCCGCGGAGACTCTCAGTCCATGGCAGCTGCCGCTGGTCAATACGCTGTTGCTGGTGTCATCCAGCATCACTCTTACCGTGGCTCATGAAGCGCTGAAGATGGGGGAGCGACAGGCAACGCATAACTGGCTGTTCGGCACCGTACTGCTGGGGACCTGCTTCATCATTATTCAAGGAGTGGAGTACTACGAGGCCTACCATCACCTCGGGCTGACCCTTGAAGCCGGCATCTACGGTTCAACCTTCTTCATGCTGACAGGCTTTCACGGCCTGCACGTCATCATCGGCACCATCATCCTCGCCAGCATCCTGCTGCGCATACGCAAGGGACACTTCAGTGGCGCCAACCACTTCGGCTTCGAGGCCGCAGCCTGGTATTGGCACTTTGTCGACGTGGTATGGCTTGGGCTTTTCATCTTCGTCTACGTTTTCTGACGCTGACAGGCACCGGGTGATGACAAGCCCGCGTCCCTCGCCTCAAGGCACAGAGGGGGGGGCGAGACCAACAGGGCTGAAGCGGTCGAGAAGAAGTGGGCTGAGACAGGGCTGAATGAGACAGGGCTGACTGAGACAGACATGCTCAAGACAGAAAACGACCTGAGCGGGTCAGGGACTGATCGGTTCAGCCAAGCGTGCCGCTGGCAAAACCATAGATCAACAAGCCCAGGAGCAGGGCAGCCAAGCCAACGCGAATCTTGAGGGAGATCAGCAGGCGGCGAGATTGACTGTCGTCCTTGAGCAAGAATCCGACGCCTGCGGCCAGGCTGGTCAGCATGGCAATGAAGACGATCAGGATCAGGGATTTGAGCAGCATGGCAAGCGTCCGTTCCGGTGACAGTGAGTGGCGGTGGTCGCCCCGATTGGTGGTGTGGTGCGTGCTCTGCGCAGCGCTGATCGTGCTGGGAGTGTGCCTGGGACTATGGCAGTGGGAGCGGGCTGCCGACAAGCGCCTCTATCTGGAACATCGCGATACGGCACCGACGGTGCACATGCCAGAGACAGTACCGCCAGACGGCGCAAGAGTGTCGTTACAAGGGCGGTTTATGGGTGCCGAAACCCTGTTTCTGGATAATCGCACCCTTGGTCAGCAACTGGGTGTGGCGGTGCTCACACCCTTTGTTGACCTGGAGGGACGGCGTTGGTTGGTGGAGCGCGGGTTTATCGAGACCGGCGTTTCAAGGATGGCACCGAGCGCTGATACGCCAGAGGGTACGGTCACGATCCGCGGCGAATGGCAGATCGACAGCCGCCGCGCGCCACGCTTTGGTGACAATCTCGAGGGCACTCGGTTGCAGCGAATCGAGCTGGCCAGCTGGCAGCAGCCTTTCACCTACCCCGGCTGGCTGCACCAGCGGCAAGGCGAGGGCCATCTGCTTGATTGGTGGGTGCCCAGCGTCATGCCCCCCGAGCGCCATCTTGCCTATGCGGTGCAGTGGTGGGCCTTGGCAGGGGTCGCGACGATCGCTTTGGTGGTGGGTGCCAGGCGGATGCGACAGGACCAGCTGATCAAGACAGACCTTGATGCACGGTAGCGACCGAAAAGACGGGAGGGCCCATGACGGCATTGGCATGGCAGCGCACGAAACTGATCGCTCTGATATCGATCTTCGTGGCACCGATGTTGGTAGCGTGGATCATGGCCGAATGGCGTATCGGCATCCCCGTTGAGCGAACGGCACACGGCTCGCTCGACAGTCAGGTGCCGGTGTTGTCGGAGTGGCCCATCGAAGCTCTGGAGACGGGGCAGGGGGTGACAGGGTCTGCTGATGAGGACAGCCAGGCCAGCGGCGAACCCATGGCGAGTTCAAGGGCGTGGCGGCTGGTGTTTGATTGCGGTAGTGGCTGCCAAGAAGATGCTGACCGTTGGTGGCGGTTGCACCGTGCATTGGGTAAGGAAGCGCATCGGCTGACCAGGCTTCGCATTGGCGGAACGCCGCCTGCGTTACCCGGCGAATCCCTCTGGCGTTGGTCGACGGTGCCAGAGTGGAGTGGCCAAGGCAGAGCGTGGTTGCTGGATCCCGTTGGGAATGTGGCAGTGGCCTATGCCGATGGTACAGATACCAGGGCAGTGATGGATGACATCGAGCACCTGTTCAAACGCAATCCAGAGTGGCCAGCCGCGGCAAGGCATCAGCAGGCTACGCCTGGGGTTGCCGGCGCACTTGATGGGCCTCCTTCGATGTCCGGATCAATGTCTTTTCTCGGTGGTCGCGTTGATGCAATCGCTATAGCTGGCGCTGAGGCCTGGGCGGAGGCGCGGCCAATGGCCTTGTCTAGTGCACAGGCTTTTACGTCGCTGGTCAGCAGGGAGGTGGCCTATGAATGATCGGCGGCTGTTCTGGTTGCGAGTGTTGAGCCTGGCGGGGGCCGCTTTCACGGCGGTGGTGATTCTGGCAGGCGCATGGACGCGGCTGCTTGATGCGGGGCTTGGCTGCCCGGACTGGCCGGGCTGTTATGGCAACTTCATGGTGCCGGATGCTGACCAAGCGCTGCGACACAGTCCCGACAGTCCGCTGGATGCCACCAAGGCCTGGATGGAGATGATCCATCGCTATCTGGCCAGCGGGCTGGGATTGCTGGTGGTCAGCCTGCTGGTGATCGCCTGGCCCCACCGTCGACGGCAAGGCATGCCCTGGCGCCAGATGCTGCTGCTGTTTGCGGTGTTGATGGTGCAGGGCGCCTTTGGCGCTTATACCGTTACCCTCAAGCTGTGGCCTCAGGTCGTCACCTTGCATTTGCTGGGTGGACTGTCTGTGATGAGCCTCTTCGTCTGGCTGCATCTTCGCCTGAGGCGCCTGGCCCGTGGCCAAGGTGTTGGCGCAGCGCGTCGGCCCGGTCGTGTGCTGACCATCGCGTTGTTGCTATTGGTGATGCAGCTGGCATTGGGTGGCTGGACGTCGAGCAATTACGCCGGACTGGCCTGCCAGGGGTTTCCTACCTGCAACACACAATGGTGGCCGGAGACCGATTGGGGGGAAGGTTTTCATCTCACCCAGGCAGTGGGGCCCACTTACCTGCATGGGGCTTTGCATGCTGAGGCGCGAACCACCATCCACCTAGCCCATCGCCTCGGGGCAGGGTTGCTGGGCATCGCCTTGATGGTCGTCGTGGTCTGTTACTGGCGGCGTCGCGAGATGCGGCCCTGGCTGGTGAGCCTTGCTGCCGCGCTACTGCTACAAGTCGCTCTGGGCGTGGCCAATGTACTGTGGTGGCTACCCCTTGGCCTGGCGTTGCTGCATACAGCGGGGGCTGTTTTGCTGGTGTTCACGTTCACGCTGGTGGTCTGGAAACAGCGCTATAGCACGGCCGTGGTGGTCCGCCAACGTCGACCAACGTCGCTGGTACTGGCTGTGGATGACCTGGACGCCGACCGGCGGCGAGTCGGCAGCGCAGGCTCTTTGATAACTTCACGCTCTGGGCAAGATGTCGGTAGTGAGCCCCAGCGCAAGAAGCGGGGGTGGCTACATGCGTGATGGCCAAGCGGTAGTTCCCGGCATGGCGCCTGTGTCCGTATGGCGTGACCTGTTGGTGCTGTGCAAGTGGCGTGTCGTGGCGGTGATGCTGGTCTGTGTCCTGGTGGGCATGCTGCTGGCGGTGCCCTTGCCGCCGCTCGATACGGTGGTGCTCGGTCTAATGGGGATTGGCCTGTCTGCGGCCGGAGCCGCAGCGATCAATCATGTGGTGGATCGCAAGCTTGATGCCAGAATGGGGCGCACCGCTCGCCGGCCGCTGGCCTCAGGTCGGCTATCAACGCCCCTGGCAATAGGGTGGGCGCTGTCGCTGTGCGTGGTGGGGGTAGGGGTGCTGGCCATCGCCGTCAACGACCTGACGGCCTGGTTAACCTTGGCCTCGCTGGTGGGCTACGCGCTGGTGTACACCGTTTTTCTCAAGCGCGCCACACCGCAGAACATCGTCATTGGCGGTGTTGCCGGGGCCGCGCCACCGCTGTTGGGCTGGACCGCGGTGACGGGCGCCATGGCGCCCGAGCCCCTGTTGCTGGTGCTGATTATCTTTGCCTGGACACCTCCGCACTTCTGGGCCCTGGCGATCTACAAGCGAGACGAATACGCCGAGGCCGGAATTCCCATGCTGCCGGTGACCCATGGCCTGGACTTTGCGCGTTTGCAGGTGTGGCTTTACGGCTGGCTCACGGTCGCGGCGACGCTGTTGCCATTTGTCATTGGCATGAGTGGATGGTGGTACTTATGCTGCGTCCTGCTGCTGAATATACGGTTCATGCATTGGAACCTGAGGGTCTGGCGTGGTCGCGATGAACAGGTGCCGCTGCAGGCATTCTGGTTCTCGATACGCTATCTGTTGGGCGTGTTTCTGGCGTTGCTGAGCGACCACTACCTGTCTCTGGTGCTGACACTCTCGGCCTGATGCTCTCTTTCAGGTTCGCTCTTGCAGATGGGCTCTTAGCTATTCCCGGCATTTAGGGCTGGGTGTCAGGTCTCGGGCTTAGGCTTCAATTTCATGCCTCGGTTGTGGCCTTCAACGTTAGGGCTCGGTGGTAGGTCTGGGGCATGGGTTCATCTGATCGTCACTGATAGCCGCTATGCTTCCTCGAAAGGGGGGCTGAGACCGACTGCCGCTGTGCAGGTCTGTTGGCGCGGATGGGGACGTCCGCCCTCGGCGAAACCGGTTCCGCCCATTGTCAGGATGTGTAGAATGCGCCCTTTGACCATTGCAAAGGGGGCTTCTATGTCCACGACGCTTGCACTTGTCCTGCTGGGAATTGGCTGTGCCGTGATTGCAGGCATGGGCGGGTACGCCTGGTCACTGCGCAAGGAAGTGCGTCGCCGCGAGGCCTTCCGTCAAGACGAGGAACGTCGCGCGCGGGAAAACGGCCTGGAAAATATCGGACTGGTTGCGTCGGCCCTGGTGCAGCGACAAGTCGATGTGACAGAGGGCTGCTGGCGCCTGAAAGTCCTGTTTGAACTGATCGACCCTGCGCTGCTTGAGCGGCGCGAGTTTCGCGTTGTCGCAGAGGTGTACGAGCAGACACGGCATCTGCACACGCACCAGGCTCGTCAGGCACTTACACCGAAAGAACGGTTTGCCGAGGACAAGCAGAGGTTGGCCGTGGAAGAGGCAAATCGTGAGGATGTGCTGGCTGCGGCACAGGCTGCGCTGGATTTTCAGGCCCGTTACCCCGACAGTCTCAATTGAGCGATCTCGAACACTGTTCGATGAAGTGAATGACGGGCGTCTATCGGCTGTGCTAATTTGATTGTACAGAAGCGATACGTCATGATGTCGCCTGCAAGGGATTGGTCGTGCAGCGCATTTCTTGCACGATGGGCCGTCGGCGGAAGACGTTGAGATATCGAAGGCTATCAGGCTGGCTAGTCGCGATATTTCATGCTTTTCTTGCCTATGAGGAAGTAGGGTACCTATCCTGTTTCTCGATCGGCACAACATTGGACCCGCTGAAGAACAGGGTTACCCGTATTCAGCATTGAGTGTCAGAAAGAAGAAGGAGTCTTAAATGAAAAAATCAACGACTGGCTTGCTGCTCGGTTCTGCTCTGGTTGTCGGCCTCTCTGGCTGCGCCAGCTCCGCTTCACAGTCTTCCTCCGGCATGAGCGACGCTAAGCCGTGGTACCAGCACCCGATGGTGTGTGGTATTGCTGGCGGCCTGATCGGCGGCGGCATCGGCTACGGCACCACCAGCGACGACGACGAAGAAACCGGCGCAGCTGTTGGCGCTACTGTCGGCACCGTGGCTGGCGCTCTGCTGTGTGCTGAGCCGAACAAAGAGCCGATGGACGCTCCGAAGGATTCCGACGGTGACGGCGTTTATGACGCCAACGACCAGTGCCCGGGTACTCCGGCCGGTGTCGCGGTTGACGCCGTGGGCTGCCCGCTGGATTCCGACAACGACGGCGTGCCGGACTTCCAGGACCAGTGCCCGGGTACTCCGGCTGGCGTCCAGGTCAACTCCCTGGGCTGCGAAAAGGACCTGGTCCTGCGTGACGTGAACTTCGAGTTCGACTCCGCCACCCTGACAGCTCAGGCTGAGCAGGTACTGGTCGGTATCGCTGAGCGTCTGCGTGCCAACCCGAACGTCGGCGTGCGCATCGAAGGCCACACTGACAGCGTCGGTTCCGACACCTACAACAAGCAGCTGTCTCAGGAGCGTGCCGCTTCTGTTGCTCGCTTCCTGGCCAGCCAGGGCGTGCAGCCGAACCGCATGCGTGCTATCGGCTACGGTGAAGAGCAGCCGATCGCTACCAACGACACTGATGCAGGTCGTGCGGAAAACCGTCGTGTCGAGCTGGGTGAGTGGCAGTAAGTTTGCCCTGACCGAGTCTGTCTCGATCAGCTGATCGAGCGCGACGACATCAGCGAGGCGCCTTCGGGCGCCTCGCTGCGTTTGGTCGCGCAAGTTTGTTGCGACATTCGCCCGCCGCGAAGGTAGGGCGTGGCATCGACGACGCTGCTTCTGGTAGGCTATGTCGCTGTTTCACCCATTGAATCCATTTTGGCGACACGTGATCCCTGGTATGGATCACCACTGCGCACAAGGACAGCTTGCATGCCCATCGTGACACTGCCTGACGGCAGTCAGAGAACCTTTGATTCCCCCCTTAGCGTCATGGAGTTGGCCGAAAGCATCGGCCCGGGACTTGCCAAGGCCTGCGTGGCTGGCAAGATCGACGGCGTATTGGTGGACGCCGCGGACCTGATCGAGACGGACGCCGAGGTGGCGATCCTGACCGCAAGAGACGAGGAAGGGTTGGAGATCATCCGGCATTCCTGCGCCCACCTGATCGGGCACGCGGTCAAGCAGCTCTATCCCGAGGCCAAGATGGCCATCGGCCCGGTGATCACCGACGGCTTCTATTACGACATCGATTTCGGCCAGTCGATCACCCCGGAAGACCTCGAGACCATCGAGAAGCGCATGAAGCAGCTGATCGATGAAGAATACGATGTGGTCCGCGAGTACGTGGATCGCGACAAGGCGATGCTCGAGTTCCTGCATCGTGACGAGCCCTACAAGCAGGAAATCGTTCGCGGCATTCCCGAGGGCGATACCATCCGGCTGTACCGGCATCAGGAATACACCGACATGTGCCGCGGGCCTCACGTGCCCAACACCCGTCATCTGAAGGCGTTCAAGCTGACCAAGCTGGCGGGCGCCTACTGGCGCGGCAATGCGGACAACGCCATGTTGACCCGTATCTACGGCACCGCCTGGGGCGACAAGAAGCAGCTCAAGGCCTATCTGCACCGGCTGGAAGAGGCCGAGAAGCGTGACCATCGCAAGCTGGCGCGTCGTCTTGACCTGTTTCACATGCAGGAAGAAGCTCCGGGGATGGTGTTCTGGCACCCCAATGGGTGGACGCTGTGGCAGCGTGTCGAGCAGTACATGCGCGGTGTCTACAAGGAGGGCGGCTATCAGGAGATCCGCTGCCCGCAGATCATGGACGTGTCGTTGTGGAAGAAGTCTGGCCACTGGGACAACTACGCCGACGGCATGTTCTTCACCGAGTCCGAGAAGCGTGAATACGCGCTGAAGCCGATGAACTGCCCGGGGCATGTTCAGGTCTTCAATTCCGGACTGCGCAGCTACCGCGAACTGCCGGTTCGCTTTGGCGAGTTTGGCGGGTGTCATCGTAACGAGCCCTCTGGTGCGCTGCACGGCATCATGCGCGTGCGTGCGTTCACCCAGGACGACGGGCACATCTTTTGTACCGAAGAGCAGGTCCAGCCTGAAGTGACCAGCTTCCACCGTCAGGCACTGAAGGTCTACAGTGACTTCGGCTTCGAAGACATCGCGATCAAGATCGCGCTGCGCCCTGAGAAGCGTATCGGTGATGACGAGACGTGGGATCGTGCCGAGAACGCACTGCGCGGTGCGCTTGAGGCCTGCGACGTCGAATGGCAGGAACTGCCTGGCGAAGGTGCCTTCTATGGTCCCAAGATCGAGTACCATATGAAGGACTGCCTGGGCCGCGAATGGCAGGTCGGGACCATGCAGGTCGACTTCATGATGCCGACTCGCCTGGGTGCCCAGTACGTGACAGAAGAGGGCGAGCGTAAGCCACCCGTCATGCTGCACCGTGCCATTGTCGGCTCCATGGAGCGCTTCATCGGCATCCTGATCGAGCACTATGCCGGTGCCATGCCTTTGTGGCTGGCTCCTGAGCAGGCGGTGGTGATGATTATCACCGACGCGCAGAAGGAATATGCCGAAGCTTTGACCTCTCGTCTGCAAAAAATCGGTTTACGCGTCAAGTCGGACTTGAGGAACGAGAAGATCGGCTTTAAAATTCGCGAGCATACGTTGCAGAAGGTACCCTATCTCCTGGTGGTCGGAGATAAGGAAGTAGAGGCCGACTCGGTGGCTGTGCGTACGCGCAGCGGCGAAAATCTAGGCACCATGACGGTGGATGCCTTCATCGAGCGAGTTCAGGCCGAGCGGTACTAACGGGTAGGCGGCATGGGCCGCCCCCTCGTGCGAAGCTCGTAAAGGCACGCACCTTCCCAGCTCTCGCACCTTCCAAAGCTATAGTGGAGACGGAACCATCAAGCGAAGCAACCCCAGAGGACGCCCCCAGGACAAGCGTCCGCCAATGAACGAGCGTATCACCGAAGATCAGGTCCGCCTGATCGCTGCTGACGGCGAACAGCTTGGTATCGTGGATACCCGCGATGCTCTTGAGCGCGCCGAGGCTGAAGGCCTTGACCTCGTGCAGATTTCAAATGCCGATCCCATCGTCTGTAAGATCATGGATTACGGCAAGTTCGTCTTCGAGCAGAAGAAGCAGAAAGCTGCTCAGAAGAAGAAGCAGAAGCAGATCCAGGTCAAGGAAGTCAAATTCCGGCCTGGCACCGACGAGGGTGACTACCAGGTCAAGATGAAGAATCTGATCCGGTTCCTCGAAGGTGGCGACAAGGGCAAGGTCACCCTGCGTTTCCGCGGGCGTGAAATGGCGCACCAGGACATCGGCCGCAAGCTGATGGAGCGGATCGCGGCCGATCTCGAAGAGATCGGTACCGTGGAGTCCTTCCCCAAGATGGAAGGCCGCCAGATGATCATGATCATTGCCCCCAAGAAGAAGTGATTCGACGGCCCGTCCAACGAATGGCCAGCTCCAGAGCTGGCCATTGGCCCCGAATTTTCTAAAGAAACTCGAGCGGAGTTATTCTCATGCCGAAGATCAAGAGCAACAGTGGCGCTGCCAAGCGCTTCAAGAAGACTGCTAACGGCTTCAAGCACAAGCAGTCCTTCCGTAGTCACATTCTGACCAAGAAGTCCACCAAGCGTAAGCGTCAGCTGCGCGGCATGCAGCAGATCCACGATGCCGACAAGGCACTCGTGCGTCGCATGCTGCCGTACGTCTAATCCTTGGTGAACCCCCTTTAACGTCAGGAGAGTGCTATGACTCGTGTCAAGCGTGGTGTCGTCGCCCGTCGTCGTCACAAGAAGATCATGAAGCAGGCCAAGGGTTACTACGGTGCCCGTTCGCGTGTTTTCCGCGTAGCCAAGCAGGCCGTCATCAAGGCCGGTCAGTACGCCTATCGCGACCGTCGTCAGCGTAAGCGTCAGTTCCGTGCCCTGTGGATCCAGCGTATCAACGCTGGTGCTCGTCAGCACGGTCTGTCCTACAGCCGCTTTGTTGGCGGTCTGAAGAAGGCCGGCATCGAAATCGACCGTAAGGTCCTGGCTGACCTGGCTGTTCACGAGAAGGCGGCATTTGCTGCCATCGTGGAAAAGGCCAAGGCTGCCCAGTAAGCGCGTTCGATGGATGACCTGACCCTCTTGAAGGAGGGTCAGTGCATGATCGCCCCAGGGGAAGAGCAGCCGCTCTTCCCCTGTTTTTTTGGCGACCCTTTTATCATCGCTACTCTCCACTAAAGAAAGATCAACGCTACCGGAGCTCAACGTATGGACCACCTTCCCGATCTGGTTCAACAAGCTCGCGACGCCATCCAGTCCGCCGAGGGCATGGCCGGGCTAGACGATATTCGTGTCAGGTATCTGGGCAAGAAAGGCGAGCTGACGGCGCTGCTCAAGGGGCTTGGCAAGCTGCCGCCGGAAGAGCGTCCGGCCGCAGGTGAACGCATCAACCAGGCCAAGCAGGAGCTGGCCAAGGAGCTTGAGGCACGTCGTGACACCCTGGCCAAGGCAGAACTGGACGCCAGGCTCGCTGCGGAGCGTCTTGACGTCACTCTGCCCGGTCGCGGCCAGCCCGCTGGTGGCTTGCACCCGGTGACTCGAACGCTGGAGCGGATCGAGGGGCTGTTCAAGCGGATTGGCTACGATGTGGCGGTAGGGCCTGAGCTTGAAGATGACCACCACAACTTCGAAGCGCTGAATATTCCTGCCCACCATCCTGCCCGTGGCATGGCCGACACCTTCTATTTCGACGCCACGCGACTGCTGAGAACGCACACCTCTCCCGTACAGGTGCGCACCATGAAGGCAGAGGAGCCCCCGATCCGCATCGTGTGCCCGGGACGGGTGTATCGCAGCGACTCGGATCTGACTCACACGCCAATGTTCCACCAGGTCGAAGGCCTGCTGATCGAGGAAGACGTCAGCTTTGCGGACCTCAAGGGCACCATCGAAGACTTCTTGCAGGCGTTCTTCGAGCGTGACGACCTGTCCGTGCGCTTCCGTCCGTCCTACTTCCCGTTCACCGAGCCATCTGCCGAGGTCGACATTGCCTGTGTGATGTGCGCCGGAGAAGGCTGTCGGGTCTGCTCCCACACCGGCTGGCTGGAGGTGATGGGCTGCGGCATGGTGCATCCGGAGGTGTTCCGCCACGGTGGTATCGACCCCGAACGCTACACAGGCTTTGCCTTCGGCATGGGGGCCGAGCGCCTGGCGATGTTGCGCTACGGCGTCAATGACCTGCGCCTGTTCTTCGAGAACGATCTGCGCTTCCTGCGCCAGTTCCATTGATCAGAGGCCCGCACAGCGGCCCTGCGAAGAACATTGACTGCGTGAACAGGACGTCAAGGAGTCCTCATGAAAGTATCTGAACAGTGGCTGAGGGAGTGGGTTTCCCCTCAGCTGTCTACCCAGGGGCTGGCCGACCAGATCACCATGGCGGGGCTCGAGGTAGATGCCGTCGAGCCCGTTGCGGCGTCATTCAGCGACGTCGTGGTGGCGCAGGTGACCGACAAGGTCCAGCATCCCGACGCTGACAAGCTGAACGTCTGCCAGGTTGACGATGGCAGCGGTGAGCCGGTTCAAGTGGTGTGCGGCGCCCCGAATGTGGCGGTGGGACAGCGGATTCCCTTTGCTCGCGTCGGCGCCGTGCTACCCGGCGATTTCAAGATCAAGAAGGCCAAGCTGCGTGGTGTCGAATCTCGCGGCATGATCTGCTCCGCATCGGAGCTGGGCCTTGAGGAAGGCACTTCCGAAGGCATCCTGGTGCTCCCCGAAGACGCACCGGTGGGGACGGCCCTACGTGAGTACCTCGCGCTGGATGATCACACCATTGAAGTGGACCTGACACCCAACCGTGGCGACTGCTTGAGCGTGCAGGGTCTGGCTCGGGAAGTGGGCGTGCTGAATCGTCTCGGCCTGACTGAGCCAACCATTGACCCGGTTGCTGCACGTCACGACGAGACCTTCCCGGTACGCGTCGAGGATGCTCAGCGTTGCCCGCGTTATATCGGTCGCCTGATCAAGGGTGTCGACATCAGCCGTCCGACGCCAATGTGGATGATTGAGCGTCTGCGCCGCAGCGGCGTGCGTGCGATCGATCCTGCCGTTGATGTCACCAACTATGTCATGCTCGAGTTGGGACAGCCGTTACACGCCTTTGATCGTGCCAATCTTGAGGGTGCCGTCGTGGTGCGCCTGGCGCGCCAGGGTGAGGAGCTGGTGCTGCTTGACGGCCAGACCGTGTCCCTCGATCCGAGCACCTTGATCATTGCTGATGACAAGGGCCCTCTGGCCTTGGCGGGCGTCATGGGCGGCGAGCACTCCGGTGTGGGGGCCGAGACGCGAGATATCTTCCTGGAAGGCGCGTTCTTTACTCCTCTGGCGGTCGCAGGCCAGGCGCGCTCCTACGGGCTTCACACTGACGCGTCCCATCGTTTCGAACGGGGCGTCGACCCGGAGCTGACGCGACGTGCCGTGGAACGTGCGACTGCGCTGTTGATCGAGATCTGTGGCGGCGAGCCGGGCCCGCTCAACGAGCAGGCGGATGACGCTCATCTGCCCGGTCAGCGAGACGTCACGCTCCGCGCTGAGCGGTTGGCGAAGGCACTGTCAAAGCGCCTGGACGACGCTGAGGTCAGCGAAATCCTTGAGCGTCTCGGCATGGCGGTTGACGCCCATGATCGCGGTTGGACGGTCAAGGTGCCGAGTTGGCGCTTTGATATCACGATCGAGGAAGACCTGATCGAGGAAGTGGCCCGCATCCATGGCTACAATCGGCTGCCGGTACGCCGTCCCGCAGTACGCCTGGGCTTGAAGGCTGACCATGAGGCGCAAAGCCCGCTGGGCAGATTGCGCAGGCAGATGACGGCCCGTGGCTACCAGGAAGCGATTACCTACAGTTTTGTCGCGCCTGAGCTGCAGCGGACCTTGCTGCCTGAGGCGGTATCGCCGGTTCTCGCCAACCCCATCTCCGCGGACCTGTCGGTGATGCGTGCCAGTCTGTTTCCGGGGCTGGTAAGGGCGCTGGAACACAACCTCAATCGTCAGCAGACCCGTGTGCGCCTGTTCGAGAGTGGCCTGGTCTTCCGCGGCGAGCTCGATGACCTGGAACAGGTGCCGATGCTAGGCGCTGTCGTTTGCGGTTCGCGTCTGCCCGAGGGTTGGACCGGTGGCCGTGACAAGGTGGACTTTTTTGATCTCAAGGGAGATCTGGAAAGTCTGTTGGAGGTCAGCGGTGACGCCGACGCCTGGCGTTTCGAACCAGGCGAGCATCCCTCGCTCCACCCGGGGCAGTGCGCGCGGATCCTGCATCGCGGTGAAGAAGCCGGCTGGATTGGCACGCTGCACCCCGCGGTCAAGGGCAAGCTGGGCCTCAAGACTGACGCCGTGTTGTTCGAGGTTCGCCTGGATGCACTTAGCCAGGGCCGTATCCCGGCCTTCGCACCGCTGTCGCGCTACCCCGAGGTGCGGCGTGACTTGGCCTTCGTCATCGATGAGGACCAACCGGTACAGGCACTGCTCGACCGGGTCAGGGCCGAGGCGGGTGAATGGTTGACGGATCTGGCGCTTTTCGACGTCTATCAGGGCAAAGGTGTAGCCGAAGGTCGTAAGAGTGTGGCCTTGGGCTTGACCTGGCAGCATCCATCGCGCACGCTAAATGACGAAGAAATCAATCAGTTGGTCGATGCCATCGTGGCAACGGCTCGGCAGGGAGTCGATGCTGAGCTGCGTGCTTGACGCTTTAGCCTGACGGGCGCGGACGGTTGGCGTGACCATCACCATGAGGATGACGACATGGGAGCGTTGACCAAGGCAGAATTGGCCGAGCATCTGCACACGGAACTTGGCCTGTCCAAGCGGGAGGCGAAAACCATGGTGGAAGCCTTCTTCGAAGAGATCCGTGCCTGTCTGCGAGAGAATGAGCAGGTCAAGTTGTCGGGGTTCGGCAATTTTGACCTGCGCGATAAGCGCGAACGTCCTGGCCGCAACCCCAAGACGGGGGAAGAGATTCCCATCTCGGCGCGGCGTGTGGTGACCTTCCGTCCGGGCCAGAAATTGAAGAGCCAGGTAGGTCATCCAGATGAAGAGGAATGATCTGCTGTAAAGCTGAAGCGCCGCCTGATATCAGGCGGCGCTTTTTTTGGTGCTGGTCCCGCTGCATCGATGGGCTGGTCATGTCGGTAGCCCGATGCGGGTTGTCGACCGCTTAGCCGTTGTCAGAGCCGGTGGCCGCCGCGCTGGGTGTCGCTGTCGTCGGTGGCTCGTCTCTCTCGGCGGCTTCTTCGGCCAGCGTCTTGCGCGGCAGCAGCAGGTTGAGCAGAAAGGCGCTGAGGGCCGCGATGACGATGGGCGCACCGCTCACGACATTCTTGAAGGTTTCCGGGAATTGCTCGATGGCAGCTGGCTCCGAGGCGATGCCAAGGCTCAGTGCCAGTGACAGGCCAACGATGGTCATGTTGCGGGCCGTCATCTCGTCTTTGATCAACAGCTGAATGCCGGTCACGGTGATCATGCCAAAGACCGTGATGGTGGCGCCGCCGATGACAGGGTAGGGGATGGTCGTCATCAGGGCGCTGAATTTAGGACTGAACCCCGCCACCAGCACGATAATGCCGGCAAGCAAGAAAACCGTGCGGCTGACCACCTTGGTAATGGCGACAATCCCGACGTTCTGGCTGTAGGTGGAGGTCGGCAGGGCACCGAAAAGGGTGCTGATGGTGGTTGTCAGGCCATTGCCGAGAAGGCCTCCGGTAAGCTCCTTGGTGGAGAGCTCCCGGTTCATGCCGGCGACGCTGGTCGCAGATAGATCCCCAATGGTCTGCACTGAGTTGATCACACAGATGACCACCATGGAGATGATCGCAGCAGAGTGAAACTCCATGGCAAAAGGCATGGCCTTGGGCACTGCCAGCCAGGGCGCGTTATGGATCGGGCTAAGGTCGATCATGCCCAGCGGGATGGCAGCCAGATATCCCACCAGCATGCCGATGATGATGGCGGACAGCTTGATGATCCCGCGACCAAACTGTGATGCCAGCAGCACGGCAATCAAGGTCAGCAGTCCGAGCCCCCAGTTGGAGAGATTCCCGAAACCCTCTGCATTGACGTTGCCGCTTCCTGCAATGTAGCGGATCGCGATGTCATACAGCGACAGGCCGATGACCAGTACCACGGTGCCCGCCACGACCGGTGGAAACAGGTGACGAATGAACTGTATGAAGTAGCCCACTATCACCATGGTAATGCCGCCGATAAGTTGGGCGCCGAGAATACCTTCGATGCCATATTGGCTGCCGACGGCGATCAGCGTCGGAACGTAGGCAAAGCCGACACCGAATATGGCCGGCAGGCGAGCGCCAAACTTCCAGAGTCCGTACAGGTGGAACAGGGTACAAGCGCCGGAGGCCAGGATAGCGACCTGGATGAGCTGCAGTTTCTCGGCAGGGCTCACCCCCACCACGCCCGCCACGATAAGCGGAGGAGTGATGACTCCCGCAATCATTGCCAGCACGTGCTGTAACGAGATGGGAAGCGCCTTGGCCAGGCCTGGACGCCCGTGGAAATCAAACAGTGTCTTGGGAGGAGTGTGCATGTTCTCGGCCATTGTCATCGTTGTTGTTGTGCCAACAAGATCGGCCGGCACGAACTGTTGGCCAGACGTAGGGGCAGGGCGTGGGCGCTGCTCCTGATCCTGATGGCGAGGCGGTTGCTGTTGCCTACCTGGCTCTAGGCTAGTGTATTCACGACAATGTAGCGTGTGTATACAGGATAAGTGCGCGATGGTGCGTCATGATTTGATCGATATCACACAGAGGCGAGGAGAAAGACGACTCGAGTTGAGGTTCTGGTTCAACTCGATGGGAGAGCGCCGCGTGGGCAGGGCACCCAGCCGCGTATGTCTTTGTTGGTGGGAGAGGGCCTGGCGGCAGACAATTCTGTGCTGAATGGCTGCGCTGTGCTGATTGAGTGGTCCGTGCAAGTGGTTCGTACGCTGAGGGCCGTACGGGTGCTGATGGGAGATATGGCAAACGGCGCTCCACGACCTGCTGGCGTGGACCTGGGCGGGGCGCAGCAGGGGGAAGAGACCGACCTTGGCGGGTCTAGACGCCGTGGCTTTCGAGGTACCAGGTGATCGCCACCTTGGCCACATAGCCGAGCATTCCGGCCCCGAGCACGATGAACAGCATCAGGGTGCCAAAGCGCCCCGCCTTGGATTGCTTGGCCAGATCCCAGATGATGAAGCACATGAACAGCATGAGTCCGCCGATCATGATGGGGGTGATCCATGTCTCGAAGGTGTCTTGCATAGAGGTCTCGCTGTCTGGGGAGGCGTCTTGCTTGCGCCTGCCATGGTAGCGCCTTGCCGGGCAGATTGCAGGTCGCCGGGGATGCGTCGGTCTCGGCCAGCATGCTAGAATCCGACTAGAATTCTCAGGTAATTCCTTTACATGCCTACACTCAAGATACTGGTTGGCACCATGTATGGTGGTGCACTCGACGTGGCGGAGCAGGTCAAGCCGCTGTTCGAGGAGGCCGGGTACGACGTCTCGGTTCTCGAAAATCCCTCTCTGGCTGATGTCACCGACGATGCGCCGGATCTCGCCCTGTTCTGCGTGTCGACGACAGGTAGCGGTGATTTCCCCGGCAATTTCGTCAGTTTCGTACGCGAATTGCAGGACAAGAGCCCGGGGCTGGGCCACCTGCGCTATGGACTGATCGCCCTGGGTGACAGCTCCTACGGCGACACCTTCTGTGGTGCCGGCCGCCGTCTGGATCAGCTGCTCGAGGAGCAAGGCGCGACCCGCCTTGATGACCGACTGGAGATCGACGCCATGGAAACCTTCATGGCTGACGATGAAGCCTTGCCCTGGGTCGAGGGCTGGATTTCTCGCCAAGATCTCAAGGTGGCATGATGGCACGGGCAATCGCGAGCCCTGCTCGCCTCAGCCTGATGGTGGGTCTGATGCTGGTATTGGCGCTGACCCTGCCACGTTATCAGATGGCCGGCCTGGCGACCCGCGAGACGCTGGTCTACATCGTGCTGGGTGTGCTCGCCCTGGCTTCCCTGTTTCAGTGGCGCCTGCTCGATGGCGCCGGGCGCTCTCGCTTTCTGCGCATGTTGTTCACGCTGCTTGGCTGCATGGTCGTGGCGCTGGTCGCCATGGTGATCTACAAGCTGGTGGTGGGCGGCGTGGCCCTGGGCGTCATCACGTTATCCCAGGGAGCGACCGCAGGCCTTTTGTTGCATGCTGTAGTACTGGTGTTTTCCAAGCGAGATTGAGCTGAGTTCAGCTGACGCCAGCCAGGGCGAGGTCCTGGCGCGGCCGACGCGATGACAAAACGCCCTGGATCATGGATCCAGGGCGTTTTTTTACCTGCCAAGAAGGCGATATCCGTCAGCCGGATCTACCTCCAAGGGTGTAGCACGGCACGTAGTCGCCGGCCAGCTTCATGCGTCCTTGGGCAACGAAGGAGGTCAGCAGGGCGTCCAGCTTCTCCATCAGGTCCGCTTCGGCGTGCAAGCGGAAGGGGCCGTGTGCTTCGATGGCGCGAATCCCTTGCTCCTTGACGTTACCGGCCACGATGCCCGAGAACGCGCGGCGCAGGTTGGCGGCCAACTCATGCTTGGGCAGTTCACGATTGAGCTCGAGCCCGGCCATGGCCTCGTGGGTGGGGACGAACGGCTCCTGGAAGTTTCGGGCAATGGTCAGGCGCCAGTTGTAGTAGAAGGCATCCTGACGGGCGCGCCGATACTCCGTGACCTTGTCGATGTTGGCGCGCATGGTGCGGGCGACCTGGGTGGGGTCGTCGATGATGATCTGGTAGAGCTCGCGCACGGACTCACCCAAGGTATAGACCAGAAACTCATCGATACGCTGAAAGTACTCCGCGGCACTCGCCGGCCCGGTGAAGACCACCGGCAGCTCCATGTCGACGTTGTCGGGATGCAGCAGGATGCCGAGCAGATACAGAATCTCTTCCGCCGTGCCCACTCCCCCCGGGAAGACGATGATGCCGTGACCCAGCCGCACGAAGGCCTCAAGGCGCTTCTCGATGTCCGGCATCACCACCAGCTCGTTGACGATGGGATTGGGCGCTTCGGCAGCAATGATGCCGGGCTCGGACACGCCGAGGTAGCGTCCGGGATAGCGCCGCTGCTTGGCGTGGGCAACGTTGGCCCCCTTCATGGGGCCTTTCATGGCACCGGGACCGCAACCGGTGCAGATGTCCAGGTCACGCAGGCCGAGGTGGTATCCCACGTCCTTGGTGTATTCGTATTCCTCTCGAGAGATGGAATGACCACCCCAGCAGACGACCAGGCTGGGGTCGCGGCTCGGCTTGAGCGTGCCGGCCTTGCGCAGAATGTGGAAGACGGCGTTGGTGGTGCCTTCTCCCGTGGACAGGTCGAAGCGCGACTGGTTCTGAATCTCGTTGTAGACGTAGACGATATCCCGCAGCACGCTGGAGATGTGCTCGCGGATGCCGCGGATCATGCGGCCGTCGACAAAGGCTTCGGCCGGGGCGTCGGTCAGCTTGAGGCGCACGCCGCGGTCTTGCTGGAGCAGCTCAATGTCAAAGTTGGGGTAGGTTTCCAGCAGTGCCAGGCCGTCATCCATGGGGTTGCCGGAATTCAGTACCGCCAGCGTGCAGCGACGCAACATTTCATGCAGCCCGGTTTGAGAGCTGTCGCGGAGGCGGTTGACTTCATGCTGGGACAGGATTTCGAGGCTGCCCTCAGGGGAAATCGTGGTGGAAATGGTCTCGGCCATTTTTGGGCTTCCTTGTCAGAGGCGATTCAAGGCATCGGTGCCTTGTCGCACGCCTGGTTGAAGAGTTCGCGCACGGCTGTTTGGTCCGCGTCGCTCATGCCATCCTGGGCAAAGGCGCCATCCAGCCATTCATGGAAGACGGCGTCGAAGTCGTCGCTGCTTACCTCGCTGGGGTTGTAGTCAAGCTGGTCCACCACCAGGGGGATCTGCGGAATCAGATACCCGAGGGGAAACAAGTCGTCGGCACTGGCCTCACGCTCCATGTCCAGCAGGGCATCATGAATGGCGTCGGCACGTGCGGCGATGGGGTCATGCATGGAAAGTGACTCTTGTGCTGTGGTGGAAGGTGCGGTGGTAGAAGGTGCTGTGGCTGACATCGAACTCTTGATCATGGTGTGATGCTATCACGGCCGTGCGTTCAGGCGCACCGCTGCGGCCCCCGGGTGGAAGTGGTAGACTATGCCGCGTCACCCGGATTGTGCCTGGCCCCGTCGCCTGATGGCCCAGGACGCCGGCGAATCATCCTGGCGTCATTCCATGTTCAATGCCCTGTATTTTCGTACCTTCATCACGCTGGTGGAAACCGGTAGCTTTACCCGTACCGCTCAGCGTCTCGAGATGACCCAGCCTGGGGTCAGTCAGCATATTCGTAAGCTTGAGCGGTACCTGGACAAGCCACTGCTGGAGCGCCAGGGGCGACGTTTCCGGCTGACCGAGGCAGGGCGCCGTGTCTACGACTACGCGGTGAAGCTGTTTTCGGAGCACGAGCAGTTCCGACATTCTCTCGACGACGAGAGCCTGGACAGCGGTGAGTGCCGGCTGGCCTCGCCGGGCAGCATCGGCCTGATGCTGTATCCGTTTATTCTCGGCCAGCAGCAGCGCCATCCCGGGCTTACCGTCTCCTACTGCTTTGCCTTTCATCAGGAGATCCTGGCCGATGTACTGGCCGGGCGACATGACCTTGGGATCGTGACGGAGGCAACCCGGCATCCGGACCTGGTCTGCGAGCCATGGCACGACGAACCCCTGAGCCTTGTGGTGCCGGCAGACTTTACCGGTACCACCCTCAACGACCTGCTCGGACTGGGCTTCATCAGCTATACCGACGGCCTGGACAAGGCGGTGAGCCTGCTGCGAGCCAATTTCCCCGATGACTTCCGCTCGATGAGCCACTTTCCCCGCCAGGGCTTCACCAACGAGGTAGGCATGGTGCTGGATGCGGTGGCTCGAGGGCTGGGTTTCAGCGTGGTGTCTCGGCTGGTGCTGGAGACGTCGCCGTGGCAGCGCCAGGTGCGCGAAATGACGCTCAGCCAGCCGTTGGATGAGACGCTCTATCTGGTGAGTCGTCGCGGTGCTCAGGTGCCGAGTCGTTACCACCATTTACTGGAAGCCTTCCGTGAGCAGCGCCACCTGGAACGTTTCGGTCATCCTGATGGGCGAGCGCTGGAAGGCTAGCTTCAACGCACGAACCCCGCCAGCTGGCGGGGTTCGTGGTCTAGCGAGGTCCGCTTAGTCGCGATACTCGTCGATGCTCGGGCAGGAGCAGATCAGCTGTCGATCGCCCAGCACGTTGTCCACCCGGTTGGCGGCGGGCCAGTACTTGGCCCCCTTGACCGCCTCGGACGGGAAGGCCCCGATTTCCCTGGAGTAGCCGCGGCTCCAGTCGGGGTCCATCAGGTCCGCCATGGTATGCGGCGCATGCACCAGCGGGTTGTCGTCGAGCGCCCATTCACCCTTCTCGACCCGAGCGATTTCCTCACGAATGCCGATCATGGCGTCACAGAAGCGGTCGAGCTCGTAAAGAGATTCGGACTCGGTTGGCTCGATCATCAGGGTGCCTGCCACCGGGAATGACATTGTCGGTGCATGGAAGCCATAGTCCATCAGGCGCTTGGCAATGTCTTCCTCGCTGATGCCGGAGGCCGCCTTGAGCGGACGAATGTCGATGATGCACTCGTGTGCCACTGTGCCGCTTTCGCCCTTGTAGAGCACCGGATAGTGTCCGTCGAGGCGCTGGGCGATGTAGTTCGCGCCGAGGATCGCCAGTTCGGTGGCCTCGCGCAGGCCCCGTGCGCCCATCATCTTGATGTAGGCCCAGGAGATCGGCAGGATCGATGCGGAGCCAAAGGCCGCTGCCGATACCGCGCCTGAGTCCGCCTCAACGCCGTCGAGGGGGGTGACGCTGTGATTGGCAACATGGGGGGCGAGGTGCGCCTTGACCCCGATGGGGCCCATGCCGGGGCCGCCGCCGCCGTGGGGAATGCAGAAGGTCTTGTGCAGATTGAGGTGGCTGACGTCGCCGCCAAAGTCGCCCGGGCGGGCGAGACCCACCTGAGCATTCATGTTGGCACCGTCGATATAGACCTGGCCACCGTTGGCGTGAACGATATCGCAGGCATCGCGCACTCCCTGCTCGAACACTCCGTGGGTAGACGGGTAGGTCAGCATGATGGCGGACAGGGTGTCGGCGTGCTGCTCAGCCTTGGCCTTGAGATCGGCAAGGTCGATGTTGCCGCGCTCGTCGCATTCCACCACCACGACCTTCATGCTGCACATGGCAGCGGAAGCGGGGTTGGTGCCATGGGCAGAGCTTGGGATCAGGCAGACGTCACGATGGCCTTCGCCCTGCGCCGCCTGGTAGCGACGGATGGCCACCAGCCCTGCGTATTCGCCCTGTGCGCCTGAGTTAGGCTGCATGGAAATGTGGTCGTAGCCAGTGATTTCGACCAGGAAGGCCGACAGCTCGTCGATCATCTGGCGATAGCCCGCGACCTGGTCCTTCGGCGCGAAGGGGTGGATGCGGGCGAACTCCGGCCAGGTGATCGGCATCATCTCGGTGGTCGCGTTGAGCTTCATGGTGCAGGAGCCCAGCGGAATCATGGCGTGGGCCAGCGACAAATCCTTGTTTTCGAGGCGCTTCAGGTAGCGCAGCATCTCGGTTTCGCTGCGATAGCGCTGGAACGTCGGGTGCTCGAGGAAGCGACTCTCGCGGCGGCAGGCGCTGGGGATGCCGCTGGCCTTGCTGTCGAGCACGCCATCGTCCAGTTCGCGCACGCCAAGGCCGTGTTCTTCGCCCAGCAGGACGTCGAACAGCACGTCCAGGTCGTGGGCCGTGGTGGTCTCGTCCAGACTGACGCCGACGTCGCCGTTGTCGAAGTAGCGCAGGTTGACCTCGTGGGTCATGGCGCGACCCAGGATCTTGCCACGATCAACGCCGGTCAGGCGTAGCGTGTCAAAGTAGCTGTCGTTGGCGAGGGAGACGCCTTTCTGTTCCAGGCCCGTGGCCAGAATGGTGGTCAGGCGATGAATACGGCCGGCAATGGTGCGCAGTCCCTCTGCACCGTGGTACACCGCATAGAAGCCGGCGATATTGGCCAGCAGCGCCTGGGCCGTACAGATGTTCGAGGTGGCCTTCTCGCGGCGAATATGCTGTTCGCGGGTCTGCATCGCCATGCGCAGCGCGGTGTTGCCGCGGGCATCCTTGGACACACCGATGATACGCCCGGGGATCGAGCGCTTGAGTTTGTCGGTGGTGGCGAAGAAGGCGGCGTGAGGCCCACCGAAGCCCATGGGGACACCAAAGCGCTGACTGGAACCGACCACGATGTCGGCACCCATCGCACCAGGCTCCTTCAGCAGTACCAGGGCCATCAGGTCGGTGGCCACGCAGGTCATGATGCCGCGGTCCTTGGCCTCGGCGATCAGCGGCGCCAGGTCATGCACGCGGCCGTCGTTGCCCGGGTATTGCAGCAGCGCGCCGAACACATCGTGCTGGCCGAGCTCCGCTGCCGGAGCGGTAACGATGTCGTAGCCAAACCACGAGGCCCGGGTCTTGAGCACGTCCAGGGTCTGAGGGAAGACGTCGTCGGCGACGAAGAAGGCATTGGTCTTGGCCTTCTTGTTGGAGCGACGACACAGCGCCATGGCTTCGGCGGCGGCGGTAGCTTCATCCAGCAGGGAGGCATTGGCCAGCTCCATGCCGGTCAGGTCCATGACCATCTGCTGGAAGTTCAGCAGACCTTCCAGGCGGCCCTGGGAAATTTCTGGCTGGTAAGGGGTGTAGGCGGTGTACCAGCCTGGGTTTTCCAGCACGTTGCGTTGAATGACGGCGGGCAGGTGAGTGTCGTAGTAGCCCTGACCGATGTAGCTCTTTGCCACCTTGTTCTGGCGCGCCAGCCGGTACAGATAGTCAAGTGCCTCGGCCTCGGCCTTGGGCGGGTCCAGATCGAGCTCACGACCCAGACGGATATTCGCGGGGACTGTCTTGTCGATCAGGGCATCCATGCTATCGACGTCAAGCGCTGCAAGCATCTTGGCTCTGTCAGCGGAGCCGGGACCGTTGTGACGACGAAGAAAGGCATCATGATCGGCCAGTTCGGCCAGGCGACGTGTATCGAAAGCCATGGAACACCTTGAATGTGGTGGATCGACGAGATCCAGTGTGAGTGAAGCGTTAGAAAGATGACAGAAGTGCCTGAGCTGATGAGCCTGTGCGTCACAGGCTGCCAACGTCCTCAGCGATACGGCAGTGGGGTCGGGGAGGGCGCTATCTGCTGCTTTCCCTCTGACCTGTACCCTCAGCCCTCAGCTCTTCCTGGGCGGTAACCGGGGCCCTGGTAGGCCCCGGTGGTGGTGGCGTGGCTCGCCACCAAGCCGGATCAGCCTTCGGCGTCGACCACTGCCTGATAAGCCTCTGCATCCAGCAGATCGTCGAGAGCGCTCTTGTCGTCCAGGCGCACCTTCATGATCCAGCCATCTTCGTAGGGAGCTTCGTTGACGGTCTCCGGCGAGTCTTCCAGAGATTCGTTGACCTCGATGACCTCGCCGTCCACCGGCGCGTACAGGTCGGAAGCCGCCTTGACCGATTCGATGACGCCAAACTCGTCACCTTTGGACAGGCTGCTGCCGACGTCAGGCAGGTCAACGAACACCACGTCGCCCAGGGACTCCTGCGCGTGGTCGGTAATACCGATGGTGACAGTTCCGTCGCCGTTGTCCTGAATCCATTCGTGGCTGTCGACGTAGCGCAGGTTGGCGGGGATTGAGCTCATCTCGATTTCCTATACGAAAAAGGTTTTCCGGTTTCGCGCATGCTAACGCCATTCAAGGCATTTGGCGAGTCCATGACAAGAGAATACCGAGTCGGTTGACGTATCCTCACGACATAGGGTGGATCGAAGCGCTCGTCGCGTCCAGCCCGGCGGGAAAGTTCGTGATGCCGTTCGCTGGCAGGTCACGCCTCTTCCTCACCCGACGTAGCGCTGGCCGGGGCTGCTTGGCGCTTGAGGGTGGCGGGTCAGGCGGGCGGTGGGCAGCAGACATGCCAGGGGACTATGCTGATATTGCAGAACGGAGCCGTGCGCCCCGTGCTGCGGGCAATGTTTGCCAGGAAGCGCTGTCTTGGATATGGTGTCAAAAGTTTCCAATAAGAAACTTTGATGGAGGTGTCGCAAGCTCGCAACGCAGCACATCGTCGGCGTGGGTCTTTATTCGGTGGTTGCCTTCTGCCGGTGTCGACGGGCCTGTCTTATGCAGCTTGGGCCAGCGTTTGCGAACAGGGGCTTGCGTGAAACAGCGTGACTGGTGCGCGTGTAGCAATATCCGCTATCTTAGGCGGGTCCGTGCTACCTAATCCGCTGGCAGATCCGTTGTTTCGATAGAGTTTTATCGGAATGCGGCAGGGCAGCAGCGGGTAGCGCATCAATACGTGGCGCATAATAACAAGTGCCGAGTCAAAGGGAGACTTCCGTGGACGCACTCAACAACATCTTCTCCGCCATTAATGGCGTGGTGTGGGGGCCAGTCATGCTGGTCCTGCTGCTGGGGGTAGGCATCTACCTGCAGATCGGTCTGAAGATCATGCCTATTCGCAAGCTGGGTATGGGCTTCAAGTTGATGTGGGGGGGACGAGATAGCAAGGCGTCCTCCCAGGACGAGGGGGAAATTTCTCCCTTCAACGCCCTGATGACGGCGCTGTCCGCGACGATCGGTACTGGTAACATCGCCGGTGTGGCGACGGCGATTGCGCTGGGTGGTCCAGGCGCGGTGTTCTGGATGTGGATCACCGCACTGGTCGGTATGGCCACCAAGTTTGCCGAGGCCGTGCTGGCGGTGCGTTATCGCGAGACTGACGAGAACGGCTTCCACATCGGCGGGCCGATGTACTACATCAAGAACGGTCTTGGCCGCAAATGGCTGTGGCTGGGTGGCGCTTTCGCCTTCTTCGGCGCCGTGGCCGCCTTTGGTATCGGTAACACGGTGCAGTCGAACTCCGTCGCCGATGCGCTGGATTCCAGCTTTGGTATCCCGCACTGGGTCACCGGTCTGGTGATCATGGTGCTGGCAGGCGCCGTTATCCTGGGGGGGATCAAGCGCATCGCCAAGGTGGCGGGCAAGCTGGTGCCGGTCATGGGCATCGCCTACATCATTGCCGGCGTCAGCGCGTTGTCCGTGAATGCCGACCAGATCGGTAACGCCTTCTCCGACATCTTCTATTACGCCTTCAACCCCCATGCAGCAGTGGGTGGCTTTGCCGGTGCAGCGGTGATGGCGGCCATTCGTTTTGGTGTGGCGCGCGGTATCTTCTCCAACGAGGCGGGCCTCGGTAGTGCCCCCATCGCTCACGCCGCGGCGCAAACCAAGAATCCGGTGCGTCAGGGCCTGATCGCCATGCTGGGTACCTTTATCGACACCATCATGGTGTGCACCGTGACGGCGTTGGTCATCTTGACCGCCCCCATCTGGGAAACCGGTGAACAGGGTGCCTCGCTGACCGCGATGTCCTTTGAAAACGCCTTGCCTGGTGGATGGGGTGACATCATCGTCTCCATTGCCCTCGCGGTGTTTGCCTTCACCACGATTCTGGGCTGGTCCTTCTACGGCGAGAAGTGCTTCCAGTTCCTGTTCGGCACGCGCTCCATCATGCTGTATCGCATTCTGTTCGTGGCTGCCATTCCGGTAGGTGCGCTGGCGCAGCTTGGCTTCATCTGGCTGATGGCAGACACCTTCAACGCCATGATGGCGATTCCTAACTTGATTGCCCTGGCCCTGCTGTCGCCGGTGGTGTTCAAGCTGACCAAAGACTACTTCGACGGCAAGGACATCCTGCCGGGCGAAGACCTCGACCATCACAAGTCCTGAACCCAGGCCGTCGGCAGGAGGTGCCTCAAGGGCACCTCCTGTCGTTCGGGGGTTCTTTCATGAACCACGAGATGAGACGCCATGAGTGACCTCAAGACCACACCGCTGAATGCCCTTCACCGCGAGCTGGGGGCCAAGATGGTGCCCTTCGCTGGCTATGACATGCCTGTTCAGTACCCCCTGGGGGTGAAGAAGGAGCATGAGCACACTCGGGCCGCCTGTGGCCTGTTCGACGTGTCGCACATGGCACAGATCCTGATTCGCGGCGATGACGCATTGGTCGCCCTGGAATCGCTGGTGCCGGCGGACCTGGTGGGACTGCCGGAAGGCATGCAGCGCTATGGTCTGTTCACCAGCGAGGAGGGTGGCATTCTCGATGACTTGATGACGGTCAATGCCGGGGACCATCTCTATCTGGTGGTGAATGCGGCTTGCCGGGAGCAGGATATTGCGCACCTTCGCCGCGGGTTGCCGGATCATGAGATTGAAGTGGTAGACCGTGGCCTGCTCGCTCTTCAGGGCCCAAAGGCTGCCAGTGTCATGCAGCGTCTGTGCCCGGCGGCTTGTGACATGGTGTTCATGCAGCATGGCCGTTTCGACATCGATGGTATTGCTGTGTGGGTGAGTCGCAGCGGTTACACCGGCGAGGACGGCTTCGAGATTTCTGTGCCGGCAGAGCAGACGGATGCGCTTGCCCGCAAGCTGCTGGCAGAAGACGAGGTCGAGGCGATCGGTCTTGGGGCGCGGGACTCGTTGCGCCTTGAAGCGGGGCTTTGCTTGTACGGTCACGATATCGATACCACCACGACACCGGTCGAGGCAGGGTTGATCTGGGCGATCGGCAAGCCAAGGCGTCGCGGTGGCGAGCGTGCCGGCGGTTTTCCGGGGGCGGACATGGTGCTGCACCAGATTGAGGTCAAGGACCATCAGCGCAAGCGGGTGGGGCTACTGGCCGAGGGCCGGGCGCCGGTGCGTGAGGGTGCCGAGCTGTACAGTGAAGACAACCAGCTGTTGGGCAGCGTGACCTCTGGAGGCTTTGGGCCCAGCGTGGGCAAGCCCGTGGCCATGGGCTACGTCACGCTCGACCACGCGGAGTTGGGCACCACGGTCTACGCCGAGGTGCGTGGCAAGCGGCTGCCGATGACGGTGACACGGATGCCGGTCATCACGCCTGGCTACTATCGGGGATAGGCCGCCAGCGAGCGTTCGTCACTGCAGGCCTGAGCTGTCAGCGTAGTGAATTTTATACCGTTATCTTGTGTGTGAGATTCGGGGACAACAGCCACCAAGCCTCAGCTGAACGCAAGCATCACTACGAAACGGCGCCCATCGGCGCCGTTTTTTGTGTCAGCAAAACACTATTGTGATCTCGGTGCGCCTTCGTTGTCAGGCCTCTACGTCAGCTGTGACGGGTCAGGAGGTCGTGTCGAGGTGGCGAAAGGTCAAGTTGACCCGCTGGCCGACGCTGCTGCGGGGCAGCAGCGCATGCTCCAGCTGCTCCTGACAGCCAGGTCCCATCCATAGCAGGCTGCCATGGTCGAGCCAGACATTGAACGCCGGTGATCGGCGGTCCTTCCAGCGAAAGCGCATGGGTCGGCTGGCGCCGAGGCTAATGGAGGCGATGACGGGCAGGGGGCCAAGCTCTCGCTCATTGTCGCAGTGCCAGCCCATGCGATCGTCTCCGCTGCGATAGCGGTTGATCAGTACGCTGTTGAAGAAAGGCGTTGCGGGAGGAAGCTGATCATTCAGTCGGTCCCGCAGATCAGCGACCAGCGGGTGCCAGGGGCATGGCAGAAAGTCGTTGCCGGAGAAGCGATAAGCGTGGTCGCCCATCCATACCTGCTGGCGCGGGATCAGGTGGGTCTTGCCGTAGAGGCGGATAGCGGGGCGCTGCCAATCCAGGTCTCTCAGCAGTCCTTCGAGGGTGTCAGTGGCGACGTCGCTCGGCAGAAAGCGTGAGACATACGTCAGCGGGGGCGACGTCAGAATGTGATGGGTATCAGGGTTGGGCATGGCGTCAGCATAACAGCCCTGCAGGGCCATGGCATGAGGGCCAGGCTCTAGATAAGGGAAGCTGGGGCTTATTCGAAGAGAAGCTGTGGCTCTTAGGAAGGGACGCTGTGAGAGCGCTGGGCGCTGTGTCAGATTAGGGCGGACCCGCTGGCAGGCAGTACAGGGTCCGCACTCGGTTCACGACGTGGTTGCTACCATCAGCACAGAGGTGGTCGAGAGCCCCAGGCTGGCCAAGGCCATGGCATATCCCAGCGCGGCACCGGCGACGACATCGCTGTAGTAGTGCAACCCCAGGCCAACCCGGGAGATGGCAATCAACCCGGCCAGAGGCAATAGCCAAGGCAGCAGGACAGGACTATGTACTGCTGCCAGGGTGCAGAACATCACGGCGTGCATGGTATGCCCGCTGGGAAAGCTGTAGCGGTCTCTGGCGGGCTCGTTGCATTGGATGCTGCCGCCGAAGGTAATGAAGGGACGCTCACGACACAGGCGCGTCTTCAGCAGCTTGTAGACCGCGATGGCGACCAGCGCAGTAGCGATGTATTCGAACATCAAGCGCAGTCCGATATCACGGCCATGCAAGGCCGGCAGGGCGATGATCAGCGCCACCCATACCGGCCAATCGCCGAGCTTGCTGGCGATTTTCAGGGTAGACAGCCAGGGCCGATAGATGCTGAATCCGGCGGTGCGCTGGCAGAGCTGCCACTCGAGCATGTCGAGTCGGTCGAACCACTGAGGAATCTTGTTGGTCATCTCGTGTCTCCTCTCCGTTACATCAATCAGCGCCCGGCCCGGCGTGGCGTGGGTCATGCCACTCTCAGGCTTCGGCAGGGTTCGAGAGCTGTCCGCGTGCATGGCGTGCATGTTCGTGGGCGTCCAGGAAGGTCTGAGCGATAGTGGGCCAGCGGTAGGCCAGTGCTCGTTCCCGAGCCGCTCTGCCCAGCCGCGCGTAGCGGGCCTGCTGTTGGCATAGCGCCACAGCCTCTTGGCGGAAGGTCTGGTTATCTCCCGGCGGGATACTGACCCCATCGTGATCGGTGCTGATCAGCTCTGCTCCTGCGGCATGCCGGAAGGCGACGACGGCGAGCCCGCTGGCCATGGCCTCGAGTATCACATTGCCCCAGGTTTCCGACAGGGAGGGAAAGACGAAGATGTCGGCGCTGGCGTAGTGTGTCTGCATCTGGGCTGAGTCGATGAACCCCGTGAAGATGGCGTCAGGCAGTGCCTTCTCGAGGCTCGCTCGTCCAGGACCATCGCCCACCACGACCAGGCGCATGTCAGGACGAGCCTCCAGCATGTCGAGGAAGGTGTCTCTGAGCAGGTCGAGGTTCTTTTCTGGCGCCAACCGTCCGACGTACAGGGCCACCGGCTGGTGCTGACCGACTCCCCAGGAGTCCCGGAGCTCCTGGCTCCGCTTGTCAGGAGTGAAGCGGTCACCTTCGATACCACGCGCCATCACAGACACGCGCTCGAATCCTGCGGTTGCCAGTTCACGCGCCTGCTGATGTGTCGGCACCAGCGTGGCGGCGCAGCGGTTGTGGAAGTGGCGCAGGCGCTGGCGGACCAGCGGAGCTAGCCAGGGCACACCGTAATCCTGGCAATAGTGGTCGAAGTTGGTGTGCCATCCACTGACCACTGGTATGTCCAGTTTCTCGGCGGCACACAAGGCCGACCAGCCTAGCGGGCCTTCGGTGGCCACATAGATGGCATCTGGCTTGGTCGTCTGCCACAGGCGCTTCAGCGTGCCGACGCTGGCCCAGCCAATTCGAACTTCTTTGTAGCGTGGCATCGACATCCCGCGCACACGTAGCTCGTGCTCCATGCCCTCCGCCTTGGCGGCGCTGGCATCGACAGGCTCCGGGCGCACCAGCTGCAAGGTCACGCCGAGGGCAAGCAGCTCCCGGCTGATACGTCCGAGTGTGTGGGCGACTCCGTTGATGTCGGGAGACCAGGTTTCGCTGACCAGACAGATGCGCATGGCGTTCCTCGTGCCCGTCGGGCCCCACTTGGCCCGCTCGAGGACGAGCATGCAATGCGCCCATGACAGCTCTGGGTCAGCCACGTGAATAGCCTGTTACTACAGGCGGACGGAGCGGGTGGTGCGGGCAGGAAAAAGCAGCTGCAGAGAGGATCGACGGAAAGACGCGGCGCAAGGCCTAGTGGCAAGCCGTCGCTCTATAAGTGAGAGCGACGGCAGAGGGCGACGGCGGAGGCGTTTAACGCAGGATGGTGCCAGGATCGATGGGTTTGCCCCCATGGCGCATATCGAACAGCAGGTCATAGCGGCCGGTCGACGAGTGCTTGCCGACCGAGCACAGCGGCGTACCGCGGGTGACCTGATCGCCCTTGGATACCAGAATGTCGCCGCACAGCGCATAGACGCTCTGCAGGTTATCGGCATGGTGGACGATGACTACCTTGCCAAGCTGGCGCATGCTGTCAGCGAAACTGACTTCTCCATCGGCGACCGCCTTGGCATTGGCACCCTCGTCGGTGGCCAGCAGCATCGGCTGCAGCCTGCCGCGACTGTCATTGCCGTAGCGGCGTACTACACGATAGTCGTCCAGCGGCCATGGCCAGCCACGTGCCCGCGATGTCACCGGGCCAGGGTCCGGCAGGCGGGCGCTGCTGGAAGGCGCGCTCGACGCAGCGGTCGCTCGGCTGGTCGATGCGCTGCTGGCGCGCAGTGGAACCTGAATCAGTTGCCCGACCTTGAGATCAGTAGCGCGGACACCGGGGTTCGCGCTTTGAATGCGCGCCGTGGTCGTGCCGAAGCGTCTGGCGACGGCGCTGTAGGTATCGCCGGGCCTCACCTGATAACGGTAGGGGCCGCCGGAGGGCGCGCGCTCCTGTCGTGACGGCACCAGCAGGCGTTGCCCCACCGCCAGATGACGAGAATCGACACCCGGGTTAAAGCGCTGAAGACGCAGCAGCGGAATGCCCGCCCTACGGGCGATCGTGCCGAGGGTGTCGCCGCGTTGAACGCTGATCCAGTCTCCTGCGATGGAGGCGCTCGCCACATGGCTGGATCTCGCGCTGGGCGCGCTGTTGGCACCGGAACCAGCGCACCCGGTGATCAGCAGCGCCATGCCGGCGATCACCAGCGGTGCGAGGCGAGCGAAGCGTCCTTGTCTTGCCAAAGGGCATTGAGCCATGAATGGAAGCGTTCCTTGTAGATCGGGTCGTCGTGGTAGCGGCCATCCAGCATCCAGTCAGCGACGTCCAGGCGACGCGCATCAAGCCGAATGGCCTTTTCCTTGCCACACAAAAAGCGCCAGAAACTCGGCGCGCTCGACTGGTAGTCGAGCGTGACGTCGAGGATCGCATCCAGGCGATCTCCCAGCAGGGCCAGCACCTGCGCGATGCCCCCCGCCTTTGGACGCAGCAGATGGGTGAACGGACTCTGGCGCGCATCACGCTTGGCCGGCGTGAAGCGGGTACCCTCGACAAAGTTGATGATGGCGATGGGGACATCCCGCGCACGCTCGCACATGCGCTCGGTGGCCTTGCGGTCACGTTCCGCCAGGGCCGGATTGGCCGCCAGCTGTTCCTTGCTGTAGCGCCGCATGAAGGGAAATTCCAGGGCCCACCAGGCCATGCCGACTACCGGAATCCAGATCAGCTGCTGTTTAAGGAAAAAGCGAGGCATGGGAACCTTGCGATGCATCGCCATCATCAGCAGGAAGATATCGGTCCAGCTGCGGTGATTCGACAGGATCAGGTACCAGGACTCCGGAGACAGATCGTCAGGCACCGTTATCCTGACGTCAGGGCGTACCCAGTGGCGTATCCACCACAGGTTGAAGCCTATCCAGTTCAGAGCGATCGCGTTTAGGCCGCCCAGCACACGACGCTGCAGATGGCGTCCTGGGGTGATCAGCTTGAGCAGGGTCAAGCACACCAGGGGCAGGGTCCAGAACAGGGTGTTGGCCACAAGCAGCAGAATGCTGGCCAGTCCCTTGAGGCTAGACATCAAGTTACATACCTCATCTCAGAATTGTATCGCTTGGTTCGCTGCTGGGGGGCAGCGGGGAGCTCGCCAATCCTAATGGATATGCCGCTGGCTGCCCAGCCGAAGGCGCATCCTCGGCGCTGGCCACTCACTGCTGCGCCTCTTGCTGCGCTGCACGGGAAGGTAGCTGTGGGGGCGGCGTGGCACTCTCCAGGATATCGACCATGGCGCGGGCGGCGACAGACAGTTCATGGGGATTCCAGGTCACGATACCGACCCTGCGCTCGATCGCCGGGTCGGAGAGTGGCCGACAGACCGCTCCGGCTTCCTGCATTTGCGACATACACAGTGCTGGCACGGCACTGACCCCAAGCCCGTTGGCGACCATGCGCCCCACACTTGCCAGCTGATGGGTCTCGAAGGCGACCTTGAGCGCGCCATGGCGGCTGCCCAGCTGTTGTTCCAGCAGGCGCCTGACCATGGAGGGACGCTGAAGGGCAACAAAGTCCCAGTTCATCAGGGTGTCCCAGGACAACGATGAGTGCTGTACCAAGGGAGAGCGGGGGGGCAGCACCGCGATGAAGCGATCGCTGAACAGCGGGGTAAAGTGCAGGCTGCCTGTGGCTTCCGGCTCAAAGGCAATGCCCATCTCGACCTGGCGTTGGCGGACCATGTCGATGACCTGCTCGTTGACCACATCGTGCACGGTCACGTTGATACGTGGGTGACGGCGGTGAAAGACCGCCAGGGACGGCGCCAGCAGATTGCCAGCAAAGGCGGGCATGGCCGCCAGCGAGAGGCGACCCAATTGCAAGGTAAAGCGCTGGCGCAAGGCGTCCTCAGTGTTATCCCACTCCACCAGCAGGCGCTTGGCCAGGGGCACCAGCGACTCGCCTTCCGGTGTCAGTCGCACGCTACGGGTGGTGCGGATCAGCAGGCGCCCGCCCAGGCTGTCTTCAAGCCCCTTGATGGCCAGGCTAAGGGCAGGCTGAGACAGGTGCAGCTGCTCGCAGGCCTGGGTGAAACTCAGCGTCCTTGCGACGGCGAGAAAGGCGCGGAGTTGCTTCACGGTCATGGCGTGCTACCAAGGTCAAATTTATAAGGATGATAAAACAATCAATAAATAAAACAAACTTAACAAATATATTATCCCGGGCAACACTGCCATCAGTGCTACCTTGTAGCAGTGTCCTGCTGCCCATTGACGGCTGCCAGGCATTTCTTTCACTGATCATCGACAGACGAGGCGCCCACATGGCCGGATTCGACAAGCGCGTGTATTCCTATGAAGAGGCGATGGACGGCATCGAAAGCGGAATGACGGTACTGGCCGGAGGCTTCGGCCTCTGTGGTATCCCTGAAAATCTGATTGCCGAGATCAAGCGTCGCGGGGTCAAGGACCTTACCGTCGTATCCAACAACTGCGGCGTGGATGGCTTCGGCCTTGGTGTGCTGCTGGAAGATCGTCAGATCAGCAAGATTCTGGCGTCCTATGTGGGTGAGAACGCGCTGTTTGAACGTCAGATGCTTGACGGTGAAATCGATGTCCAGCTGACCCCGCAGGGCACCCTGGCGGAGAAGATGCGCGCTGGTGGCGCCGGGATTCCCGCGTTCTATACCGCCACTGGGTACGGGACACCTATCGGCGAGGGCAAGGAAGTCCGCGAGTTCAATGGACGCCACTACATTCTTGAGGAAGCGATTGTTGGCGACTTTGCCATCGTCAAGGGCTGGAAGGCGGATCGCTACGGCAATGTTGTGTATCGCAAGACTGCCCAGAACTTCAACCCGATGGCGGCCACCGCAGGCAAGATCACCGTGGTCGAAGTGGAAGAGATCGTCGAGCCTGGCGAGCTGGATCCGGCCGAAATTCATACGCCGGGTATCTATGTGGACCGCCTGATCCAGGGCACCTTCGAGAAGCGCATCGAGAAGCGCACGGTGCATCAGGGCTGACAGGCCGCTAGATTCAGACCCGTTGAGGGTGCTTGCCCAGGTAAGCGCCAACGGGCAACCAGCTCCATGACATAGACAAGAGGCATCAAGATGGCACTTACTCGTGAACAGATGGCACAGCGTGTCGCCCGTGAACTCGAAGACGGTTTCTACGTGAACCTGGGCATCGGTATTCCCACCCTGGTCGCCAACTATGTGCCGGAAGGCATGGACGTCATGCTGCAGTCCGAGAACGGGCTGCTCGGCATGGGCCGCTTCCCGACGGAAGAAGAGGTCGATCCGGACATGATCAATGCGGGTAAGCAGACCGTGACGGCGCGCCCTGGAGCGGCCATTTTCTCGTCTGCAGAGTCCTTCGCCATGATTCGCGGCGGTCACGTTGACCTGACCGTACTGGGCGCCTTTGAGGTAGACCAGAACGGAAACATTGCCTCGTGGATGGTGCCCGGCAAGTTGATCAAGGGCATGGGCGGGGCCATGGACCTGGTGGCCGGGGCAGAGAACATCATCTGCACCATGACCCACGCCTCCAAGGATGGATCGTCGAAATTGCTGGAGTCGTGCACCTTGCCCCTGACCGGTGCGGGTTGCATCAAAAGGGTGCTGACCGATCTTGCCTACCTCGAGATCGATGACGGCGCCTTTATCCTCAAGGAGCGTGCGCCTGGTGTGAGCGTCGAGGAGATCAAGGAGAAGACCGCCGGCAAGCTGATCGTTCCAGAGCACGTACCGGAGATGGTATTTGACTGATTGGCGTGTCAGCTTGAACACGCATTATCGCGGCCCGGCTCTTGCCGGGCCGCTTTCGTTTCAGCGCTGCTTTCATTGAAGTGCTTCAAGGGGTTGTCGATTTTGTGACCATCTTGAGCATGCCCCCCCTGTGGTCGGGCCCCTGGGCCATTCAAACGCCTTGATGCACAGCCTTATCCACAGATTTTGTGGATGAACCTCCTGCGAGGGATGGTCTCCTCTCAACGGATCGGTACAATGCGGCGCCGTTGCCCCCGTATCGTCCCTGTCCTGTCCCTGTAGCCCACCCACGCAGAGCGGACGACAGACAGGTCGATCGTCCACGTCCCATACCCACGGAGGTTCCCCTTGCGCGCGCTGCCCGCCACGCTACCTGTGCTTTTTCTGTGTGAGATGTGCTTTCTGCTAGGTCACGGCCTGATCATGACCTTGCTGGGGGTCAGGATGTCACTGGAAGGGTTTCCTTCGCAGATGGCAGGCCTATTGATGTCGAGCTTTTCGCTGGGGTTCGTGGCGGGAAGCTATTGGCTCGAGAAGCGCATCCGCAGCGTCGGGCATATTCGCGTGTTTGCGGCCTGTGCCGCCTCCCTGGCAGTCACGGCCATGCTGCATGGTTTATGGGTAAATCCCTGGGCTTGGCTGGTGTGGCGGCTGATTGGCGGTGGTGCCACCGCGGGCCTGCTGATGGTGATGGAATCATGGGTATCGGGTGAGTCCAGCAATGACAATCGGGGCAAGGTGCTCGGCTGGTACATGGTGATCTCGACGACCTCACTGGCGGGTGGGCAATGGATGCTGAACATCGCCGACCCGGCCGGGCCGGTATTGTTCTCGGTAGTCGGTATGCTGTTTGCCCTGTCCCTGGTGCCGCTATCGATTCATCGTATCCACGGGCCCAGCCGCCATGGCGATATTACCCCTCGCAAGATCAAGCTGAAGACGCTCTATCGTCGTGCTCCGGTCGGGCTGGTCGGCGCCTTCACTGGCGGTCTCATGGTCCAGGCCTTCTTTGCCATGACCCCCTACTATGGACAGGAAATCGGTCTGACAACGGCCCAGACCGCGAAATTCATGGCGGTGACCACATTGGTGGCGCTGGTGGCCCAGTGGGGCCTCGGTCGCGTATCGGATCGGCTGGACAGGCGGCGCGTCATCCTGTGGATGGCCATCGTCATGACCGTCACCGGGGCGCTGATTTCGGTAGTGGCGGGCGGCAGTTTCTGGTGGTTGCTGGCGATCGCCTGTGGTCATACCGCCATGTTGCATACGCTGTATTCATTAAGCCTTGCCCACACCAACGACTGGCTGGAGCCGGAAGAAGTGGTAGCCGCCAACGCCAAGCTGATGATGTGGTACGGCATCGGCTCGGTCATCGGCCCCTTCAGTGCGTCCCTGGTGATGCAGGCGGCAGGCCCTGATGGCCTGTGGCTGTTCCTGGGCATGGCGGCGTTTTCGCTGGCCATGTTTGTGATGGTGCGACTGCATGGTGAACGAGATCGCCACGTGGAGCAGGAGCCCTTCGTGGCTCAGCCGGTCATGGAGACACCGCATTTCGCCGAGGTCGATCCACGCCACGAACCGCAGCAGCTGGAACTGGATCTTGAGGCTGAGTCGACCCCGAGCTGACAGTCGGTGCGCCAGGACGAGTGCATGTCGTCTTGGATATGCGCGCAGGTGCTGACGCTATGTGCGCTAGAGGATTTCGCAGCGACTGTGGGGTGGCAGCATCACGTCGGCGGTGCGCTCCTGGCCGGCACTGGCCTGTTTTTCCAGCAGCAGCAGTCCACCCAGCTGCACCCGATGCTCATCACCATGGGCGAAGGCCAGTCGGCGTGAACAGGTAGGGTAGAAGCGATGCTCGACCATGGCCGACATCGGCAACGGGAGGTCATCGTCGTCGCCGAGGGCAAGTCCTTGCTGGCGTACCGCATTATCCAGCTGTGACAGCGGACGGCCCAAGTGGTGGCAGTCCAGCGCCACGTGATGGACCCTGGGGCCCATCACTGACAGCCAGGCAGCCAGCGGGTGGGCTGCATGCAGGCGTTCATACAGCGACCAGTCAGGCATCGGCCAGGGGCGGCAAGCGCCGGGAAGGGGCAGGGCCGAAGGGTGGCCCTGCTTGACCAGCGAGAGCAGCGCGTCCCGAGGCGCTCGCGAGAGGCGGGTGGTCTGCAGCTCCACGATGATGATACGCGGGCCATCGCCAAGCCCCCCTAGCAAGCAGGCCAGCAGGCCTCGCTCGGGCAGGGCATAGCGGTGCAGCGGGCGGTAGTCATGGGCTTCCAGCATCGGCAGCAGTGACGCGAGGTTCCATGGCGACTGGCTCAAGGTCACCAAGGTAAAGCTCTCGATCGGCGCATCCACTGGCCACAGGCGCAAGGCACTGACATCCGGATGCTGGTGAATGTAGTCCAGCCTGAGTTGCTGAACGAGGCGCTGCTGCTCTGTCATTGCCGTTCCTTGCCTGCCCGATACCTGAGCCATGAGTATAGGCATGGCGCCGTCAGGACCATTCAACGACGCGAGAACGTTTGTCTGCTTGGATCTTTGATGACGTCGTTTTTGCTCGCTTGAGCATAAAAGCCTGCGCATAAAAAAACGGCGAGGGGGCCGATGGATCCCTCGCCGTGCTTTTACCAAGAGCTTTCTCTACGTGCTTTCTCGACGTGTTTTTTCACGTGTCTTTCAGATGTCTTCCACGCGTCCTTCGCGTCGGTCAGCACATCAGGCTCCCCGATCGCCGCCTACCGCGGTGTCTTTACCGCGTAGCCGTTCACGGTGGTGCCTGGCCAGGTGTCGAGCCGACTCCCGGTGGTGGTCAGGCAGGCAACATGGCGTTGTCACGGACGTACTGATCGAATTCCGTGAAACCACCGACGTGGGTCTGGTCCACGAAAATCTGCGGCACGGTGGTCACAGGCTTGCCAATGGTCTTTTCCATGTCGGCTTTGGTGATACCTTCTTCATGGATATCGACGTAGCGGTAGCCTTCAATGCTGCCGGCATCGCTCAGGGTGTTGGCAAGCTCCTTGGCGCGCACGCAGAAGGGGCATCCAGGACGACCGAAAATAACAACAAACATGACATCTCCTTGCATACGCAATGCATTGACGAGTGGTATCTGTGACCCGCGTGAAGACGCTTCGAAGACGACCTTCAAAGGCGTTGGTTAAGCCCTATCGGTTGGTCGTAGGTGAGAACAGCACAACGAAGCGAGCAGGTCGACGAAGAAAGTGGCGCGCATTGTGACGGATTGTGCTGTCGAAGGCCAATAGGTGAAACATATCTCTCCCTATCGGCCATCGCTATCACGCCTGGTCGGCGCTGTCCTCACGTAGCTCGCCGGCGTCGGCACGGCGCAGTAGATCGGCCAGTTCGGCGTGGATACTCGGTGCGCTGACCAGCAGGTTTTCACCGTACAGGTCCTCCGGCAGACCACCAGGACAGGGGTAGAGGTGTCCGGTGGTGGCGCCAGCTTCGGCGGCAATCAGCCAACCGGCGGCGAAATCCCAGGGGGATACGGTTTCGTAATAGGCATCCAGCCGACCGCGAGCCACGTCACACAGGTCCAGCGCGGCGGAGCCATTGCGGCGGATGTCGCGGCAGCGATGAAGCACCGCGCCGAGTCGGCGCATCAGCGGGGGACGGCTGTCACGACGATAGGGAAAACCGGTACCGACCAGGCTGGCGTCCAGGCTCTTCGCCTGGCTCGCCTTGATCGGCTGGTCGTTGCACCAGGCACCCTTGCCGCGCACGGCGGTGTAGGTCTCTCCCAGGAACGGGGCATGCACCACGCCGAGCTGGGTGACCCCGTCCTTGACGTAGGCAATCGATACCGCCACATGACACAGCCCGTGGGCAAAATTGACGGTGCCATCAATGGGGTCGACCACCCACAGGTCGCCACCTTGCTCCAGGGCATCCTTATCGGGCGAGAGTTCCTCGCTCAGGCGCTCTTCGCCGGGGAAAGCCGACTCCAGTCGCTGGCTGATCATGGTGTCGACGGCGACGTCGGTATCCGTGACCAGCTCCTGTCCGTCCTTGTAGTGGTGCTGTAGATCGTCATTGTCGCGGGCGTCAGCGATCATCTGACCTGCGGCTTTCGCGATCTCGATGGTAACGGCCAGGCGCTCCTCGAGGTTCATGGGGCACTCCTTGCAGGGGACAATGGTGTAGAGTCTACCATCGCCACGATCTCACGCCGATATCTCGCACCCCGTGCCGCGTCAGTAGAGGAAACATCATGAGCGCCCTGACCCGCGAACAATACCGTCGTCTCGAGGCCCTGGCGGTCACCTATCGCGTTGCCCACCAGCAGGCATTGGACGTGTGCGCGGGCTCGCGCCGGGGGCTGAAGGTCGACGCGCTGTGTTTCGGGGTCTGTCCCGGTCATCCAGACTGGCTGCTGGGTGCCTGGCTGACGCCATGTCATCTGTCCCTTGCGCTGGTCAGAGATGTGTCGCAGCCGTCGGCGTCCGAAGCGCCAGGCCTGGGCGACCGTCCCGCCAACGTCCCCACCGATGAGGCTTTCCGTTCTCCATGGTATGTGACCCTGCCACGTGGTGAGTTCGCATTTTATCGGGAGGCGCTAGGCGACAGCTGGCTGTGGCGATGTGAGTTGCTGTCGGATCTGGACGATGTCGATGATATGGGCGAGGCCTGTCGCCTGGCTCAGCGGCTGATGGACCGCGTCATGACGGAAGCTTCCCCAGGCTGAACGATCCCTTGTTTCGACTATGGGATGGCTGGCGCTGCACTGCAGCACTATCTATGCTGGTGCCCTAATGTACGGCGCCGTTGGTGGCGAACCGTACGGGCGATAACCTGCAGACGCCTCGCGCAAGGAGAGAGAGATGAGTGCCAATTCCCCGACCAGGGTCGCACTGGTGACCGGCACCAGCAGTGGCATCGGAGCCGCGGTAGTGGCCGAGCTACGCGCCCAGGGACATGAGGTGCTGGCCGTCGACTTCAACCCGGAAGGGCGCCAGACTGCAGAGGCCGAGGGCGCCGCCTTCTATCAGGCTGACCTGACCCAGGGCGAGGCGTGTCACGGAGCAGTGGATGAGGCGCTGGCACGTTTCGGTCGCGTGGATATTCTGGTCAACAATGCGGGCATTCAGCATGTCGCACCGATTGTCGATTTTCCCCAGGAGCAGTGGCGCCGGATCATCGATCTCATGCTGACCGCCCCCTTCCTGCTGACCCAGGCCGTGTGGCCGTCGATGCGTGACAACGGCTGGGGGCGGATCATCAACATTGCCTCGGTGCACGCTCAGGTGGCTTCGCCCGGCAAGTCGGCCTATATCAGCGCCAAGCACGGCATGATCGGGTTGACCAAGACCGCTGCATTGGAAGGGGGCGCGCAGGGGATTACGGCCAATGCGCTGTGTCCTGCCTATGTGAAGACACCGTTGGTGGATAACCAGATCAGCGATCAGGCCAAGCTGCATGGCATGGAAGAACAGCAGGTCATCGAGCAAATCATGCTCAAGAACGCTGCGGTGAAGCGGTTGATCGAGCCCAGCGAGGTCGCTTCTCTGGTGGCGTACCTGGCCTCGGATGCGGCTGGCGCGGTTACCGGAGCCAGTTGGAATATCGACCTGGGCTGGACAGCACAGTAGTCATCGCGGCGACGTCACATGGGTCAGACGCCGACCAGTCGACCGGCGTCTGACACGTCGCACCAGCGCGTCAGCGCCTGACCGGACGCTTCTGCAGCTTGCGTTGCAGGGTTCTGCGGTGCATGCCTAGCGCTCTGGCGGTGGCTGAGATATTGCCATCGTGCTCCTGCAGAACCTTTTGAATATGCTCCCAGGTAAGCCGGTTGATCGAGGGAGGGTTGTCCGCCACTTCCGTCTCGGGGTTGCCTTCACGCTGCTCTAGCGCGGCCAGCACCTCGTCGGCGTCTACCGGCTTGCACAGGTAGTTGACGGCACCCAGCTTGATCGCCTCCACCGCCGTCGCGATGCTGGAGTAGCCGGTCAGTACCACGACGCGACACTGGGGAACGACTTCCAGCAGTTCGGGCAGCAGTTTCAGCCCGGACTCCTGGTCGAGTTTCAGGTCCAGGGTGGCGACATCGGGCTGGTGACTGCGGGCCAGTTCCAGCGCCTGGGTGGCGTCCAGCGCCACCTTGACGTCATGTCCTCGGCGCTGCATGGCGCGTTCAAGGACGTGGCAGAAGACGTCATCATCATCAATGATCAGTAGCCTGTGTGCGGTGTCTTGCATGATGTCCTCTATCGGGGAGACTCAGCTGACGCGGGGCAGTGACACCTCGGTCAAGGTGCCGCCTTCGGGGTGATTATACAGACTGACGCCACCGCCGAAGCGATTGATGGTGGCATGGGTAAGAAACAGTCCAATACCAAGTCCCTTGCTCTTTGTAGAGACGAAGGTGTCGCCCAGCTGATCGGCAATCGACATGGGAATGCCCGGACCGTGGTCGCGAATGTCGATGACGACCTGATCCGCCGTCCAGTCGAGCTGGATCGCGATGTCGTCCGGTCGTGCATCGGCCGCATTGTTCAGCAGGTTGGTCAGCGCCTGGTCCAGGGTGGTATCGACGGCAATCATCGGTTGTCCCCGGCGTCGCGAAACACTGACTTCATGGGTGACATCCGGCCGCAGGACACGCCAGCGATCGATCACCCCTTCAAGCCAGGTCCTGGCATCGAGTCGTTTCGGCTCATCCTTGCGTTGCAGGTCGGCGCTGTCGACGAGATGGCGCAGGCGGGCCTTGCAGGTATCGACCTGCTGGCGCAGCAGGTCGATATCCTCCACCAGGCGTGGATGGTCGGCATGTTCACTCTTCAATTCGGACAGTACGACCGCCATGGTCGACAGTGGGGTACCCAGCTCGTGGGCGGTGCCAGCGGCCTGTGTTGCCACGGCCAGCACCTGTTCGGAGCGCAGCGCGGCCTCCCGAGTTCGGGCCAGGGCCTGCTCACGATGGCGCAGTGCGTGGGCCATCTTGTAGATGAAGAAGGTGACCAGACCGGCAGACAGGAAGAAATTGAGCCACATGCCGAGCACATGCAGGTTCACGCTCGAGGCATAGTGAGAGCCCAGCTGCGGTACGGGGTGATAGACCACCATCAGCGCGCTGTAGCAGGCCATGGCAGTGATGGCCAGAATCCAGGCATGACGCCAGGGCAAGGTGGCGGCGGCGATGGTTACCGGCACCAGATAGTAGGTGATAAAGGGATTGGTGGCCCCACCAGTGAAATAGAACAACAGCGTCAGGCCGGCGACGTCCAGCAGCAGGTGGAGTAGATACTCGTGGTGGCTGACATCCCGGGGGCGGCCGAGTCGCCACCAGGTGGCGATGTTGATGACGCCCATGGCCACAATCACGGCGATGACGGCAGGGACATCCAGAGCGAAGTCCAGCAGCTCGATACCCACGATGATGGCCACCAGGAAGCCGGTCCAGGTGATTCCCCGCACGAAGGTGAGGCGAACCAGATTACGGTTTGGCGTCGATAGGGGTAGCGGAAGTGCGGCTTGCATGATGTCTCCCTCATTAAGTGGCGGCATGATACCGCATCGCGCAATGGACCGTCGTATGTCTCGAGCTTGCTTGCCCAGATCAAGAGCTTTGGAGCCTGGCGATTGCGTTGTCACCCCAGCTGAGCAACAGTGGCAAGCTGATGTGGCAGCCAGCGCTGAGGCCGCGTCGCAGGCCTGGGCAGGCGCAACACCACTGGTAGCGCAATGTCGGCAACGCAATGACAGCGCTTGCGGGAATAATCGGTAGCGCAGACATCGCGCTGGTGCGGACATCGACGGCACTCACGCTTGCCCAAGCCAGCGGCCGTTGATGCAAGAACAAGGGACTGGATGTACATGTTGAAGCGACTGTTACCGCTGTTGATTCTGGGGCTCGGGGTCGGAGGATTTCTGCTGCTCAAGGCGACCCGGCCGACGCCGCCGCCGGTGACCGTTGCAGAGCGGGAATGGCCAGTATCGGCAATGACGCTCTCTCTGGGGCGCCACACGCCCAGACTGGCGCTGTATGGAGAAGTGGTCGCGCCCGACCGGGTCGAGCTGATGGCCTCCCTGGATGGGCATATCGCCGAGCGCCCTGTGCGCGAGGGCGAACACGTGGCCGAGGGTGACCTGCTGGTGGCGCTGGCTGACGAGGATGTCGACCCGGTGGTGGCGCGGGCGGAGTCTGAGGTGGCGCGACTGGACGCGGAGGTGGAGGCCGAGCAGGTTCGCTTCGACAGCGACGGCAAGGCGCTGGCTCGGGAGCAGGAGCTGCTGAACAATGCCAGAAGCCAGCTTGAACGCATGCGATCCCTGGTCAACCGAAACCTGGCCTCCCGTGCTGAGCTGGACGCCGATGAAAATGACATTGCCCGCGCTCAGGTCACTCTGGTGAGTCGTCAAGGCGAGCTTGACGGTCATCCGGCCAGGCTGGCCAGCCTGGAAGCACAGCGACGCCAGGCACAGGCTGCCTTGTCGGAGGCGCGTCGAGACGCCAGGCGGGCCAGGGTCCAGGCACCCTTTGCGGGGATAGTCAGTCAGGTCCAGATTGCCCCTGGGGACCGTGTCCGCGATGGAGACCCGTTGCTCGAATTGATACCTCTTGCTGGCCTCGAGGTGCGGGCGAGAGTGCCTCGTGGTGTGCAGGCGGAGTTGATGACAGGTCTCGACCAGGGCGTCGACGTCTACGCCTTTGACGACGAAGGGGGACGCTATCGGCTACGGGCCTTGTCCGGTCAGGGTGATCCTGCCGGCACGGAAGCCATCTTCGAGGCGCTGCCGTCGACGCCACGTCTGCGTCCCGGCGCATTGGTGTCGCTGTTCGTCGAGCGTCCGGCGGTTGCTGACAGCGCCTTGATCCCGTTCAGCGCCGTGTATGGGGCGGACCGTGTCTATGTGATCGAGCAAGGCCGCCTGGTCCCCATCAGCGTGACCCGGCACGGCGAAGCGCCGGGGCCAGGCGGTGGCTCCTGGATGATCATCAGCGGTGAGGGCCTGGCCGATGGGCAACGCTTGGCCACGACTCACCTGCCCAATGCCATCGAAGGACTGCGGGTGACGGATCTGTCTTCCCGTGAGTCCGAATCAACCTCCCATCCGCCAGCCCGGCGTTCATCTCAGACCCAGACTCCGTCACAGGAGCAGAGTACCACCGACACGGCCACGGTCGCCGACACCGCATCCATCGAGGAGGACGAGCCGTGAGCAACGACCCACGGTCCTCGGGTGTCAT
Organism: Halomonas sp. DP4Y7-1; assembly: GCF_019800705.1. Lineage (NCBI taxonomy): Bacteria > Pseudomonadati > Pseudomonadota > Gammaproteobacteria > Oceanospirillales > Halomonadaceae > Halomonas > Halomonas sp. DP4Y7-1. Next base: position 62,976 of record NZ_JAHVKS010000005.1, read on the forward strand.
CGGTTTCTTCACTCGTCATCGGGTCGCCGCCAACCTGGTGATGGTGGTCATGCTGATGGGTGGGGTGCTTGGGCTGAGCCGGATGAACATCCAGTTCTTTCCGGACTTTGCCCTGGACATCGTGTCGGTACAGACGGTCTACACCGGTGCCTCGGCCGAGGACGTCGAGCAGGGCATCACGATCCCGCTGGAACAGCGGCTGCGCAACCTTGATGGACTCAAGCGAATGACGTCGACCTCCGCCCAGGGGGTGTCGAGCATAACACTGGAGTTCTACGAGGGGACCGACCCGGTGCTGGCGCTGGACGATGTACGCGAGCAGGTCGACGGCTTCGATAACTTGCCGAGTGCTGCAGAAGAGCCCCGGGTGGCCCGGGCCAAGGAGTATGAACCGGTCGCCCGCCTGCTGGTATCTGGTGACGTGGATGCGCAGGCGCTGCGGAGCCTGGCAAGGCGCTTCGAGGACGAGCTGCTGGCGGCGGGTATCGATCGGGTGGTCCTCGATGGCATGCCTGAGCAGCAGATCAGTGTGCAGGTGCCCGTGGAGCGTCTAGGGCAGCTTGACTTGACGCTGCCGGAGGTGGCCCAGCGCCTTGATGGCATGTCCGTTGACCTGCCGGCGGGACTTCTCGGCAGCCAGGACGGCGAGCGGGAATTACGTGCGGTGCAGCAGCGCCGTGATGCCCAGGAGTTTGCCGATATCGCGGTGCGTGGCGGACAGCGCGTGCGCCTGGCACTGGGAGATATCGCCTTTATCCGTCAGGAAGATCGTCCCCGGCAGATGGCCATGCAGTATGCAGGGCGACCTGCGATCGAGCTGGTGCTGCAGCGCTCCGAGAGCGGCAACTCGCTGGAGGCCGCCACCACGCTGCAGCAATGGCTGGACACCACTCGGCCCAATCTGCCCCAGAGCATCAAGCTGGATGTCTACGATGAGAGCTGGCAGTTCCTCTCCGAACGTATTGGGCTGTTGATCAACAATGGTCTGGGCGGCCTGATACTGGTCCTGGGCCTGCTCTACCTGTTTCTTCCCGCCAGGGTGGCCCTGTGGGTCGCCATTGGCATTCCGACGGCGTTTCTTGGCGCCATGGCCGTGTTCTGGCTGATCGGTGGATCCGTCAACATGATGTCACTGTTTGCGTTGATCATGGCGCTGGGGGTGATCGTGGATGATGCCATCGTCGTCGGTGAGGACGCTGATGCCCACTTCCGGGCCGGTGAACCCGCGCGCCTGGCCTCATCGGGGGCCGCTAACCGCATGTTATGGCCGGTGGTCGCATCATCCCTGACCACCGTCGCAGCCTTCATGCCACTGCTGATGGTGGGGGGCATCATCGGCAATATCCTGCGCGATATCCCGGTGGTCATGATCTGCGTTCTGGTAGCCTCGCTGCTGGAGTGCTTCGTGGTGCTCCCGGCCCATCTTCGAAATGCCTTTGGCGTGACTGCCGAGAAGGCTGGCGGGGGGTGGCTTAACCGCCTTAGGGCTCGGTTCGATCGTGGCTTCGACCGTTTTCGAGAGGGGCCGTTTCGGCGCTTCTCCCAGACGACGCTGCGCCATCGGGCGGTGACCCTCTCTGCCGCCATCGCCCTGGTGATACTCACGATTGGTCTGCTGGCAGGGGGACGCCTCGCCTTCAACTTCTTTCCCGCCCCGGAACCCAGTGTGCTGTATGCCAACCTCAGCTTTGTGACGGGTACCGCGAGGGATCAGGTGGAGGAATATCTGGAGGACATGGTCGACGCCCTCGACGACACCGAGCAAGCGCTCGGCGGGGATCTGGTCAAACACGCCGTAGTGCGCATTGGCAGCACCCTTGCGGTGGACGGTAGCGGTCGTACGGGGGATAACGTCGGCAGCATTCTGGTGGAGCTGGTGCCATCGGATCAGCGAGATGTGCGCAACCTGGCCTTCATTCGTGCCTGGCGTGAACGGCTAACAGAACGTCCTGGGCTGGATACCCTGACCATCGTCGAGCAGACCAGTGGTCCGCCCGGCAAGGACGTCAACGTCCGCCTGACCGGTGAATCTGCCGAGGAGCTCAAGCGCGCGGCCGAGTCGCTGGCGCTGAGCCTGGAACAGATACCCGGCGTGCTGGAGCCCGAGGATGACATGCCCTGGGGGCGCGAGCAGCTGATCTACTCCGTCAACGACTATGGCCAGGCCCTGGGCCTTTCGACACGGGAGCTGGGGGATCAGCTGCGGGCTGCCTTCGACGGGGTGCTGGTTCAGACCTATCAGGACGGTGCCGATGAAATCGAAGTCAGGGTGCTGTTGCCGAAGCAGCAGCGTGATCACCTGGCAACGCTACCGCGGCTGATGATTCGGGTTGATGATGGACGTCTGGTGCCCCTGGACCAGGTCATGACGCTGAAGCACCGGCAGGGTTTCGAGGCGCTGAGGCATGCGGATGGTCAGTTGGCCATCGAGGTAGGGGCCGATCTCGACAGCGAAGTCACCAACACCGAGGAAGTGATTGCGGCGCTTGAGGCGTCGGTGCTCCCGGCGCTGTCTGAACGCTACCACCTGCGCTACAGCTACGAGGGCTTGGCCGCGGACCAGCGGGAGACCTTTGCGGATATGCAGACCGGGCTGATCATCGGTCTTGGCCTCATGTACGTAGTGCTGACCTGGGTGTTCGCGTCCTGGAGCCTGCCCCTGATCGTGATGGCAACGATTCCGCTGGCGCTGACCGGTGCGCTGCTGGGTCACTGGTTCATGGGGCTCGACCTGACGATCCTGTCGATCTTCGGCCTGTTTGGACTGTCCGGCATTGTCGTCAACAACGCCATCATTCTGGTCGCGTTCTATCGCATTCAGCGAGAAAAAGGGCTTGGCATCGACGCGGCGTTGAACGAGGCGGTGGTGCAGCGGGTTCGCGCGGTCTTCCTGACCTCACTGACGACCATCGGCGGCTTGACGCCACTGCTGTTCGAGACATCGCTTCAGGCCCAGTTCCTGATTCCCATGGCGGTCACGATCGCCTTTGGCCTTGGGGTGTCGACCTTGCTGGTACTGGCGGTGATTCCAGTGCTGCTCAGCTACCTTGAGCACCTGAGAGAGTGGCTCTATGCCCGCCGCCACAGATCGCCAGGGCAGCCATCGCCAGATCAGCCACAGGAACCTTGATGCTGCATACGCCAGGATAAGGCAGCAGACGGCAGGTGCACGTCCAGCAAGCGGGCAGGAGATCGATTCCAGCATCACCTGCCCGCAGTCTCATCAGGCGCCTGCTCTGCGCGCCTGAAAGGTGGGCTGATCCAGCGACTTATGCCGTCTCAGGTGTCAGGACTTGCTGATGCAGGGTGGCGCCTTCCACGTCCTTGAGGGTAACGGTCAGGGCCAGGCTGTCACCGTCCAGGTCGACCTGGCCGAAGAACTGGTACCCCTCGCTTGGCGGCAGGTTGACGCGACCATCGGCGGGGGCCTTCTGGAACACCACTTGCGGCCCGAAGGTGCCGTCCAGTGTGTTGGGGCCAAAGGTGCCTGCGTGAAGCGGTCCGCTGACGAACTCCCAGAACGGGGTGAAGTGCTTGAAGCTGGCGCGCTCCGGTGCGTAATGGTGAGCGGCGGTATAGTGCACGTCGGCGGTCAGCCAGACCACATTGGTAATGCGGTGGTCGGCGATGGCCTTGAGCAAACGCGCGATCTCATGCTCACGGCCGGACGGCAACCCGTCATCTGCGTTGGCGACCGCTTCAAAGTTGTCGCCATCACCGACCACCAGGCCTACTGGCATGTCGGAGGCAATGATCTTCCAGGTGGCGGTGGACGCCTTCAATGCCTCGATCAGCTCATCCACTTGGCGCTGCCCCATCAAGGCCGATGCCGGGTCCGTGGCGGCCTGCTGATTGGTGCTGTTGGCGGCGCGATGGGTGCGCATGTCGAGCATGAACATCTCGAGCTCTGGCCCATAGTGGAAACGCCGGCGGATCATCTCCGGGGCTTCTGGCCGCTGACGAATCGGCATGTGTTCCAGGAAGGCACGACGCGCTCGTGCCGCCAGCAGGGAGACGTTCTTTTCGCTGTAGCGGGGATCATCAAGGATTTCCCCGGGGTACCAGTTGTTGACCGTCTCGTGATCATCCCATTGGGCAAACATCGGCACCTGGGCATTGAAGCGCTTCAGGTTGTCATCCAGCAGGTTGTAGACATACTGGCCGCGGTACTCTTCCAGGGTCTCGGCAACCTTGCTCTTGGCTTCGGTCATGCGATTGCGCCAGATGCTACCGTCTTCCAGATTGACCGTTTCCTCGAGCGGGCCGTCGGCGTAGATAGTGTCCCCGGAGTGCAGGAAGAAGTCCGGAGACTGCTTGAGCATGGTGTCGTAGATGCGCATGCCGCCCCGTGACTCATCGATGCCCCAGCCCTGACCGACGGTATCCCCGGACCACACGAAGCGCACCGAGCGTGCGCGCTGGCCTGGCATGACCAATCGGCCCACCGTGGGCTCGCTCAGGGCTCGGGCATCGCCGAGCGCTGCGTAGCGCACGCGGTAATGCACTTCTTCCATGTCGCCCAGCCCGGTGATATCCAGCTTCGTGGTCAGGCCACTGGTGGGCAGGGCGGTAGGACCCTGTAACGTGCGGGCGTTGGCGAATGTCGGGTTGTCCGCGATCTCCACCAGCATCTGGGCGGGACGGTCTACACGGGACCAGAGAATGGCGCGGTCCTGGGTAACATCGCCGGTCATCACGCCTGAGGTCAGCAGGGGGCGGCGTGCCTCGGCAAGCACAATGCCTGGGGCCGCGGTCATCAATCCTAGTCCCGCCCCGGCCTTGAGGCCTAGGCCGAGAAACTGGCGTCGTGTGGTAAACATGGGGCTCTCCTTGTCATACGGTCCGGGGGATGCTGTCGTCAGCGGGCAGAGGTCGCGACAGGGTCTATCGACAGGGGCTATCGACAGGGGCTTTCGATAGGGGCTATCGAGAGAAACTACCGATAGGGACTATCAAGAGACGTTGTCGACTTCCCAGATCAGGTGCCTGGCGTGGGCAATCGGTTGCGTATCAGGGTGGCGACCTGAGGCGGCAACCCGTCTTAAGCGTTGCAGCTCAGAGCACTTCTGTTTTGCCCCTCTGTGCTGCTCACTGATTGGTCGCACAGCCAGGCGTGGCCAGGCGTGGATAGCGTGGCCTGGATAGCGTGAAGTGGGTCAAACCGAGCGCTGACGACGGGAAATAGTGTCGTGCCGGCGCGTGACAAACTGATCGCAGAGATATGTCACTACGGTGTCTGGTGCCCGTGGCGATGACAGTACCGTTAGTCGGTGGCTTTAGAGGGTGGCTTTCGAAGGAGGCTTGCGTGCAGGCGCTAACGGCCGGCGCCACCCGGCAGACGAGGCTCCCGGGTGGCGCTGGTGGGTGTAAGCGCCCGTGAGCGGGCGCCATGGCAGCGATGAAGGATCAGGCAGACTCGGTGGGTTGTTCTGCCGCGACCCGGCGCTCGACCATCTTGCGGATTCTGGCAGGGGCGTTGTCGATACCCAGACGGACCCGCTCACGAATGCCGGTACGATCCTGTTCCTTCTGAATTTCCTCAAGAATGTCGAGGTCCTCGTTGAAGGTGAGGGTCATCAAGTGCTCCACGTCGCGATCGACGTCGTCGTTGGTGGGGTGATAGTTGCGCACGTGCAGCCAGAAGTAGTGGGTGGTCGAGTCGGTTTCAGGCGTCAGGAAATTGAAGCTGTAGGAGCGTAGTCCCTTGTCCTTGTTGTCCTCGGTAGGTTCGACGCCGGTATCGATGCCGCCGAAATCGACGTAGGACACCGACGGCATGTGCAGGTAATAGTACTGCCAGCGGTCGGTATTCCCCTTGAAGTTACCCATCTTTTCAAACAGCGGTACCGGCGGCTCATCCTTTATCCAGCGGTAGGCCAGTACGTGGCTGTCGCCCTGTTCTACCTTGACGCTGACGTCGCTGGCGCTGGCACCACCGATGGTACGCTTGTGCACATAGGTCGTATGGGCTGGATCCACCAGGTTGTCGGTGATGTTCAGATAGTTCGACTTGAAGTGCAGATACTGGCCATCCACCAGTCCCCAGCCGTCTTCACCGTAGTGGGGCACCTCCACAATCTGCGAGGGGTCGGCAAGCTCTGGTTCACCCATCCAGATCCATACGGCGTTGTAACGTTCCACGACCGGGAAGGCTCGCACCTTGGCGCTGGGCGGAATATTGGGCTGTCCAGGGATGCGCGAACACTTGCCTGTGCAGTCGAACATCATGCCGTGGTAACCACATTCGACCTCGTCGCCTTTCAACTCGCCCAACGATAGCGGCGCCAGCTTGTGAGGGCAGCTGTCGAGAAGGGCGGCGGGTTCGCCGTTCTCGCGGCGATACATGACCACGGGTTCATTGAGAATGGTGCGTGGCAGTAGCTTGCGCTGCACTTCTTCGCTCCAGGCGGCGACGTACCAGGCATTGCGAATGAATTGAGCCATGGTGTTTCTCCTCTCTTGTTATTCGGTCGTGTTTTTCGGTGTTATCTACTCGACGGGGCTATCAATGGATCAAGGGGGTTACGCTTTGAGTGACAGACTGGGGGTCGTGGATCGCGATACGCAGATGCACATGGAACTATTTGACTCGTGGTCTTCTTCGCTCAGGCAGTAGTCGCGGTGCTCTGGGGTGCCGTCGATGACGTCCACCGCGCAGACCCCGCACTCACCGCGATTGCAGTCGTACAAGGGGTCCAGGCCGGCGGCGATCATCACTTCCAGAATGGTCTTGTCCGGCGGCACCTCGAGGGTCATGCCGGATTCGGTCAGTTCAACCTGGAAGCCGGTGTCACCTGTCTGCTGTGCGGTACTCGCAAACAGTTCAAAATGCACCTGCTCCGCTTCCCAACCGTTGGCCTTGGCCGTTGCAATGACGGCGTCGATCAGTCCGCGAGGGCCACAGACATAGACGTGCTTGCCTGGGGCTGGGGGGCCCATCAGGGTAGCGAGCTGCAGGCCTTTGCTCGGGTCTCCACCGTCGAAGCACAGGTGAGCATGCTGTCCGCACAGGCTTTCGATATGTGCTCGATAGGCCATAAGCCCTGGCGCTCGAGCGCCGACATGCATCTCATAAGAAGCGCCCTGTGCCTGCAACTGTGCGGCCATCGAGAGTATGGGGGTGATACCGATGCCGCCGGCGATCAGGACGTGGTGCGTGCCATCCTGTGCCAGAGGGAAGTCGTTGCGTGGACAGGATGCGCCAACAGTGACACCTTCCTTCAAACCATGCATGTAGGCGGAACCGCCGCGGCTTTCCGGCTCCAGCTGTACGGCAATCTCGTAGTGAGAGGTGGGGTCCTGGCTATTGACCAGGGAGTAGGCACGCTCATCCCGGCTGCCGTCAGCTAGCTGGACCTCTACTTTCAGGTGTGCGCCGGGAGTGAAGGCTGGCAGCGCCTGGCCGTCAGGGGATACCAGCTCGAAGGCTTTGATGGTGGGGGTCAGCTGGCGAATCCGGCGTACGGTCAGTGTGAGGCGAGTCTCTGCGGTTGGCATTATTGTTTCCTATCTTGGCATCACGGCTGACTCCACTGTAGGTAGCCCCGACCACGAGAAAAACGCGGATATTGGAGAAAATAATGTCGTCGATGGGATAGTGGCTGGAGTCGTGCCTGAGATAGCCCTCAAGAGAGCCCTTAAGAGAGCCCTTAAGAGCCCCGCAGGAGACAAGGCGTCAGCTGAGCGACGGTTTTGCTGGCGCTGAGCAAGGTGACGATAGCCAGGATCGGCTCTAATCGTGGGTGTCCATGGAACAAGGAAGCGAGCGTCATGACCTACCCGAATGCCAACAGCATGCTGTGGTTCGCCTGCATCGTGGATCTAGGAAGCTTCGGGCAAGCCTCTGAGCGGCTGGGAATACCCTCCAGCACCTTGAGTCGCAAGTTGAGGGAGCTGGAACGCAACCTGGGGATACGGCTGCTGGAGCGCACCACTCGGCGTATGCACCTGACCGAGGCCGGCGCGGTGTTCTATCAACACTGTGTGGCCATGCGGCGGGAAGTCGAAGATGCACAGCTGGCCGTGGGCCAGCTGCAGTCGACCCCGAGTGGTGTGCTGAAGGTGGCGTCGCTCTACACCTTTGGTTCTCAGTACCTGGCGCCGTTGTTGGGAGGTTTTCTGCAGCAGTATCCAGATATCCGCCTGCAACTGACCTTGAACGATACCGCGGTGGACCTGCTTGCCGAGGGAACGGATATCGCGCTTCATGTGGGGCCGGTGGAGCAGGGGGGCTATCGCTTTCGTAAACTGGGCGAAGCGGTGATGCGGCTGTACGCAAGCCCCACGTACCTGGACCGTCATGGACGGCCCCGTCATCCGGACGAACTGGTCAACCACGTAACGCTTGCCCAGTCGCCCAATCCCGAGAGAGAGCGGGTGGTGTGGCAGCTATGGCAGCCGGAGCATGAAGCCCTGCGTGTGCAGCTAAGGCCTGCGCTGGTCTCCAATGAACCGCTGTCGGCGCTGAACACTGCTCTTGGGGGGCATGGGATCTATTTTGGGACCTCGCTGATGGCCAGGCCCCATCTCGCGGAAGGGGCCCTGGAGGCCGTACTGCCGTCCTGGCGTGGCCCGACGCTGGAATTCCACGCGGTGTTTCCCAGTCGTAGTGGGCTGCCACCCAAGGTACGCGTGTTTATTGACTATCTGGCGGAGCATATAGAGGAGAGTCTGGCCTAGGGCTCGTCTGAAAAGTGCCTGCGCTCATCGCTTACATTCAGGCTTATCGACGTTTCGGAGGAAACATTCAGAGAAACGGGACTGAGCCGTTGGGTTTCATCGACGGTGAGCCGGGTCAGCAGGTCGTCCTGGGCCCAGGCTGAGGAGGCAACCACAGCGGATGTCCTGTCTGGGTGGATGCAGGCAGGGGCCTCGTCGCGGTATCATGGCGACTTTGCACACGGCGCCTAAGTGCCCGTGTCCCCACTCGACGAGCAAGCAGGCGTAAGTCTTCATGTCCAACCCCAAGCAGGCCCAGGAAACCGGGCTTCGGCGTACCTTTGCCATCATCAGTCACCCGGATGCGGGTAAGACCACCATTACCGAAAAAATGCTGCTGTTCGGAAATGCCATCCAGATGGCGGGGTCGGTGAAGAGCAAGCGTGATGATCGTCATGCCACCTCGGACTGGATGAAAATGGAGCAGGAGCGGGGGATCTCGGTGACGACCTCGGTCATGCAGTTCCCCTATGGCGGACGCATGGTCAACCTGCTCGACACTCCCGGGCACGAAGACTTCTCTGAAGATACCTATCGCACCCTGACCGCGGTGGACTCTGCCCTGATGGTCATCGATGGCGCCAAGGGGGTCGAGGATCGCACCATCAAGCTGATGGAGGTCTGCCGCCTGCGTACCACCCCGATCCTGACCTTCGTCAACAAGATGGACCGCGATATCCGTGATCCCATCGAGGTGATGGATGAGGTCGAGACCGTGCTGAACATCCAGTGCGCGCCCATGACCTGGCCGATCGGGATGGGGCGCCAGTTCAAGGGCGTCTATCACCTCTACAATGATGTCATTCACCTCTACACCCAGGGGCAGGGCAACCGAATCCCCGATGACAAGCGCATCGAGGGATTGGACAGCCCCGAGGTCGACGCCGTGCTCGGGGAAGATGTGGCTGAAGAACTGCGCATGGAGGTAGAGCTGGTGCGCGGTGCTTCCCATACGTTCGACCTTGAGGCGTACCGCCGTGGGGAGCTGACGCCGGTGTACTTTGGTACAGCGATGGGTAACTTTGGTGTGCGCGAGATGCTCGATGGCTTTGTCGAGTACGCGCCGCCGCCCCAATCGCGGGAGACCGATGTGCGCGAGGTGCCCGCTGAAGACGAGCGCTTCACTGGGTTCGTGTTCAAGATCCAGGCCAACATGGATCCCAACCACCGCGATCGCATTGCCTTCCTGCGGGTATGCTCGGGCAAGTACGAGAAGAACATGAAGATGCGCCACGTGCGTATCAAGAAGGACGTCAAGATTGCCGACGCCCTGACCTTCATGGCGGCAGACCGTGCGCATGTGGAAGAGGCCTGGCCGGGTGACATCATCGGTCTGCACAATCACGGCACGATTCAGATCGGCGATACCTTCACGCAAGGTGAGGATATGCGCTTCACCGGGATTCCGCACTTCGCACCTGAGCTGTTCAAGCGCGTGCGGCTGAAGGATCCGCTGAAGATGAAGGCCCTGCAGAAAGGCCTGCAGCAGCTGTCGGAAGAGGGGGCGACCCAGGTGTTCATGCCGGTGGACAACAATGACCTGATCCTTGGCGCGGTGGGTACCCTGCAGTTCGATGTGGTCGCCCATCGCCTGAAGGAAGAGTACAAGGTCGATTGCATCTACGAGGGCGTGAACGTCAATACGGCGCGCTGGGTCTACTGCGACGATGCCAAGATGCTTGAGGAATTCAAGCGCAAGGCCAGTGCCAACCTGGCCATCGATGGCGGTGGTTATCTCACCTATATCGCGCCGACCCGGGTCAACCTGCAGATGACCCAGGAGCGCTGGCCGGACATTCGATTCCGCGAGACCCGCGAGCACTGACATGTTGATCGACGCCCATTGTCATCTGGACAACGCGGCATTTGATCCCGATCGTGACGCTGTCCTGGCCAGGGCGCGTCACGCCGGCGTCGATCAACTGGTGGTGGCGGGCACCCATCGCCAAGGATGGCAGGCAACCCTGCAGCAGAGCCATCATGACCGTGTGCATGTTTGCCTGGGGTTGCACCCGGTGTTTCTTGCCCATCATCACCTGAGCGGCGGTGACGACGATCTGGCGGCGCTGGCACGAGCCCTGGATCAGCATCCCGAGTGTGTCGCCCTGGGTGAATGCGGTATCGATGCCCGCTTTGGCGACACCCTCGAGCAGCAGTGGCGACTGTTCGATGCCCAGCTGGCGCTGGCCAAGGAGCGCGACTTGCCGGTGGTGGTGCATTGCGTGCGGGCCAATGACGAGGTGGCCAAGCGGCTGCGTCAGCTGGCGCTGCCGGCCGGTGGCGTCATTCATGCCTTTTCCGGGTCCGCGCAGCAGGCGAGCCGGTTTCTGGACCTTGGTTTCGTGGTGGGCCTGGGGGGAGCGGTGACCTATCCGCGCGCGGCGAGGCTGAGGCGGGCCGTCGTCTCGCTACCTGATGACGGTTTCCTGCTGGAGAGCGACAGTCCAGACATGCCGCTATGCGGCCATCAGGGGCAGCGCAACGAGCCTGCCAGGGTGGCCCAGGTATGCGACTGCGTAGCCGAGCTGCGACGGCAGACCATCGAGCGGGTGGCAGACTGCAGCAGCGCTAACGCCCGCAGGGTGTTTCGGCTGCCACCCGGATGATGGCAGCCTCGCTGTATCGTTCTGAGACCTAGACCAGCGTCTCTGGATCAAGCCGTTCCACCGCATAGGGCAAATGCAGCAACTTGCACTTCTGGCCCTCGGCCTCAAGCGCCATCTCCTCCGCCTTGGTGTTGAGGACGGCCAACACCTCTACCTGTGCGTAGGCGTCCAAGGCGCTTGCGACGACCTCACCCTGTCGCTTTCCTTCTGCATCCAGCACGTCGGAGCCTGCAGCCGGTAATTGAGTGCCTTCAAGCTGGGCCCGGTAGAGACGCTTCTTTACCTGGCCACGGAAGTGCGCTCGGGCGACGACCTCCTGTCCGGTGTAGCAGCCTTTCTTGAAGCTGATGCCGGCCAGCCCCTCCCAGTTGAGCATCTGGGGCAAGAAGCTGTCCTGCTGGTTGGCGTCAATGAAATGCAGCCCCGCCTGAATATCCGACAGTCGCCAGACGTCATTGCCGACAATGCTGCATTGCTGCGCCAAGCGCTTGAGCAGGGACCTGGCATCTTCCTCCTGGAGCATGATGACGTAGCGATCCCGTTGGCCCGGGTGCGCCAGTACCATCAAGGTGTCCTGGGTGGCCTGATGCCATACGGCTGGCGCTTTAAGGTCACAGTCGACCTCTGCCAGCGCGGCGGCCTCCTGCCCGATTAGGCCGATCATGGCCAGATCATTCCGTTGCTGGAGGGATACCTTGTAGAAGGCAGCAAACTTGCCAAGATGGTTGGCCATTGGGGTGATCAGGCTGCGATGCATCAGCAGGCGATAGTGGTCTGGCGCCACCTGAATGAGCTGGCCATTGGCGAGCATACGTCCCTTGGGTGTGCAGAAGCATGTCAATGGCGCGAAGTCGCCGTTGGCATGCTGGACCTGGGCACTGGTCTGCCCTTGCAGAAAAGCGCTGGCATCGGCGCCGGTGATGTCCAGAGCACCCAGGTGCACCAGCGGTGTGACCACGGTGCCGTCGAGGGCCTGTCGAGGCCCGTCGGGGGTAGTAAACTCGACCTGATCCGGGCCGCTGATATGACCGCCTAGCGCGGTGATCCAATCCGTCATGAGACCGTCCTGTCCGGCGGTAAGAAGTGGGCGCAGCATGTGAGCATCATGCAAGTTATGCGCATGCGTGCAATGTGAGGGCGGCCCCAGCGTTTTGCAAGCACGCGAACGCCGCCTGTCGGGACGCCGTCTTGTCCCTTCCTGCACTCGAACGGTCGAGGCCGGACGATTGCGCCGCTGTCAGTCATGGCTGCCCATGCTAAGCTTTCGGGTTCGTCCACAGCGTTCAGGAAGTGATATTCGATGGCTCAATATTCTCTTGAGTTTAAGGGCGTGGATAGCGCCGAGCAGGTCAACCAGATCACCACCGCGCTGATGATGCTTGATGGTGTCGACAGCGTAGAAGTCGGTCGGCACGGGGCCGAGGTGGAGGGGAGAGCGCGTCGAGAGGCACTGATTGAGGCGATCAAGCGCCTCAAGCTCGGCATCGAGGTGAAGTGATGACCATCCATGTCACCACCGAGAAAGACGGCAAGCTGAGGCAGCGCGTTTCCATCGAGAGCTTCGACGACATTCTGGTCGACGTTCCGGTGCCCTATGGCGGAGACGGCCTGGCACCGGACCCACACGACTACTTCGACCTGTCGTTAGGCGCTTGCAAGGCTATCACCGCCCAGATGTACGCTCGCCGCAAGGAATGGCCCCTGGAGGGGGTCAGCGTGGTGGTCACCCGCGATGAGCGTGATGAACGCAAGGGGATCTACCGGCTCGATGTGGCGATGACGTTTCACGGAATTGCCGACGCTCAGATGCAGGCACGGCTGGAAGAGATCAGCCACAAGTGTCCCATTCATCGGCTGATGACCAGCTCCACGGTCGAAATCACCACGCGCACCCTGGCAGAGTGAGCGCGTCAGGGCGCCGCTATTGCCTGGCTTCCGCCGCACCCTGGCTTTCGTTGCACCGCTTTACGGCACGTTGGTCGTGGCAGCGATGGTGTGTAGCTAGTGTCGGAGATGTGGCGATGGTGGTGGGGCTTGAAGGATGGTCGCTTCGCCCCGACCTGTTGAATATCCCTCTGCAGGAGTCACGATGAGCAAGTCGTTCCGTCTTTCATCCAAGTTCAAGCCCGCCGGCGACCAGCCCAACGCCATCTCCGGGTTGGTCGGTGGTCTCGATGCAGGCCTGGCCCACCAGACCCTGCTGGGGGTTACCGGCTCAGGCAAGACCTTCACCATGGCCAACATCGTCGAGCGGCTCCAGCGGCCGACGATCGTCATGGCACCCAACAAGACGTTGGCCGCCCAGCTTTACGGCGAGTTCAAGGCATTTTTCCCCGATAACGCGGTCGAGTATTTCGTCTCTTACTACGACTATTATCAGCCTGAAGCCTACGTGCCATCGTCGGACACCTTCATCGAGAAGGACGCCTCGATCAACGATCATATCGAGCAGATGCGTCTGTCCGCCACCAAGGCACTGCTGGAGCGCCGTGATGCGTTGATCGTCGTCTCGGTCTCGGCGATTTATGGCCTTGGGGACCCGGATCAGTACCTGAAGATGCGCCTGCACTTCACTCGTGGCGAGTTGATCGACCAGCGGGGGTTCCTGCGGCGTCTGGCGGAACTTCAGTACACCCGTAACGACATGGACTTCAAGCGCGGTACCTACCGGGTGAGAGGCGATGTCATCGATATCTTCCCGGCGGATGCCGAAGACGAGGCGGTCCGGGTCGAGCTGTTCGATGACGAGATCGACTCGATCAGCCTGTTTGATCCGTTGACCGGCGAAGTGCGTGGCAAGGTCCCGCGCATGACCATCTATCCCAAGAGCCACTACGTGACCCCCAGGGAAACCATCCTGGCGGCGGTGGACCGGATCAAGGAAGAGCTGGTGGAGCGTCTGGCCTTCCTGCGTAAGGAAGATCGACTGGTCGAGGCTCAGCGCCTGGAGCAGCGCACGCTCTACGATATCGAGATGATGCTTGAGTTGGGCTACTGCAACGGCATCGAGAACTATTCCCGCTACCTGTCTGGAAGGAATCCCGGTGAGCCGCCGCCCACCTTCTTCGACTATCTGCCGTCCGATGCACTGCTGTTCATTGATGAATCCCACGTTAGCGTGCCCCAGGTAGGAGGCATGTATCGGGGTGACCGCTCGCGCAAGGAAACCCTGGTGGAGTATGGCTTCCGACTGCCCTCGGCGTTGGACAACCGTCCCATGACCTTCGAGGAGTGGGAGCGGATCTGCCCTCAGACGATCTTCGTGTCCGCAACGCCCGGCCCTTACGAGGCCGAACACGCCGGACAGGTCGTCGAGCAGGTGGTTCGACCCACCGGACTGCTGGATCCACAGATCGAGGTCAGGCCGGCGTCGACCCAGGTGGATGATCTGCTGTCCGAAATTCGGTTGCGTACCGGCGTCGGTGAAAGGGTGCTGGTCACGACCCTGACCAAGCGCATGGCAGAAGATCTGACGGAGTATCTGGACGAACATGACGTCAAGGTTCGCTACCTGCATTCCGACATCGATACGGTCGAACGGGTCGAGATCATTCGTGATCTGCGACTAGGCAAGTTCGATGTGCTGGTGGGCATCAACCTGCTGCGAGAAGGCCTCGACATACCAGAGGTGTCTCTGGTTGCCATTCTGGATGCGGACAAGGAAGGCTTCCTGCGTGCCGAGCGTTCGCTGATTCAGACGGTCGGACGAGCCGCGCGTAACGCCAACGGCAAGGCCATCCTCTATGGCGATCGCATCACTGACTCGATGCGCAAGACCATCGACGAGACCGAGCGTCGTCGCGCCAAGCAGATGGCCCACAACGAGGAGCACGGCATCACACCCCAGACGGTCACGCGCTCCGTGGCCGATATTCTGGAGGCTGCCCAGGCTCCCGGTAGCCGCAAGAGCAAGGGGCGGGGCAAGGATCGCAAGGTGGCCGAGCCAGAAGCCACCTACGACGTGTCCAGCCTGTCGGGAGATGAATTGCGCAAGGAAATGACTCGGGTCGAGGACGCCATGAGCGAGGCCGCCGCCAACCTAGAATTCGAAGAGGCTGCGCGTTTACGCGATCGCTTGCACGAGTTACGCGAGCGTCAGCTTGCCCTGGGGGCGATGTAGGTCGCAGCCTGCGGGGCCGGCATGATGGCGAGGGATGAGGCGACGCTGTCGCCTGCCGTTGGCAGGTAGCGCCCCTCACGATTCGCTTGATGGCCAATGGTTGCCGCCCCCGGTGTCTGACAGGAGGCAGAATGCCAGAAGGTCCCGAGATTCGACGCGTCGCCGACCGGTTGGGACAGCAGTTGCAAGGTCGCCGGCTCGATCATGTATGGTTTTCGTTCTCTGAACTTCAGGTCCAGGCGTCGTCGCTGATAGGGCGCAAGGTGTCATCGGTGGACTGCTGGGGCAAGGCGCTGCTGATTCACTTTGACGATCAACGAACGCTGTATTCACACAACCAATTGTACGGTGTGTGGAAGCTGCACCGGCGTGATCGTCCCCCGTCTACCCGGCGTTCGCTGCGGGTATCGCTGGCCGCAGGGCAGCACGCCGCCAGTCTCTATAGTGCATCTGATGTCTCCCTGTGGCAGCACGATGCACTAGCCGATCACCCGTTTCTTAGGCGATTGGGGCCAGATCTGCTGACCCACCAGGTCAGTCCTGAGGATATCGAAGAGCGTCTCGACGCCCCGCAGTGGCGCGGTCGGGCGCTGGGAAATAGTCTGCTTGACCAGGGGCTGCTGGCCGGTATCGGCAACTATCTTCGCTCAGAGATCCTGTTCTTCGCCGGCGTCGCTCCGGGGCGGCGCCCCCGGGATCTGTCGACTCAAGAGCGCCAGCAACTGGCGCGCACGATCCTTGACATCACGCAGCAGGCCTACCGGCAGGCGGGCGTGACCAATCGCGCTGAGTGGGTGTCTTTGGCCCGGCAGCAGGGAGCCACGCGGCGGGGGTGGCGGTTTGCGGTGTTCGAGCGGGATGGCAAGCCATGCCACGCCTGCGGCGGCGAGATAGAACGCATCAGCATGGCCTCGCGTCGGCTGTATCACTGCCCGCGCTGCCAGCGCTGAACCGTCTTTCACGCCAGTCTGGGTCGGGGAGTGGCTGCCTAGCGCAGCGCATTGCGCTACACTAGCGCCCCTCGCAAGCCTGCCGTGCCGCCTCCGCGTGGCCAAGAGAGCGGGCGTACCGACCCAGCCAAGGAGTCTGCCATGACCGTGATTCGCCAGGACGACCTCATCACGAGTGTCGCCGATGCCCTCCAGTACATCTCCTACTATCACCCGAAGGACTTCATCGACGCCATGGCGGCCGCCTACGAGCGTGAGGAGAACCCGGCAGCGAAGGATGCCATCGCCCAGATCCTGATCAACTCGCGCATGTGTGCCATGGGGCACCGCCCGATCTGCCAGGACACCGGGATCGTGACCGTGTTCGTCCACGTCGGCATGAATGTGCGCTTCGAAGCGGACATGAGCCTCGACGACATGATCAACGAGGGCGTGCGTCGTGCCTACAACTTCCCTGACAACGTGCTGCGCGCTTCGGTTCTGGCTGATCCTGATGGCAAGCGCCAGAACACCAAGGACAACACCCCCGCGGTCATCCACCACAAGCTGGTACCGGGTGACAAGGTAGAAGTCCACGTCGCGGCCAAGGGCGGCGGCAGCGAGGCCAAGTCCAAGTTCGCCATGCTCAACCCGTCCGATTCCGTGGTGGACTGGGTCATGGAGCAGTTGCCCAAGATGGGGGCTGGCTGGTGCCCGCCGGGCATGCTGGGTATTGGTATCGGCGGGACCGCTGAAAAGGCCATGGAGCTTGCCAAGGAAGCGCTGCTGGATCCGATCGATATTCAGGATCTTCAGGCCCGCGGAGCGTCCAGCCGCGCCGAGGAGCTGCGTCTGGAGTTGTTCGACAAGGTCAACAAGAGTGGTATCGGCGCCCAAGGTCTGGGTGGACTGACCACGGTGCTGGACATCAAGGTCAAGGATTACCCGACCCACGCGGCCAACAAGCCGGTGGCGATCATCCCCAACTGCGCCGCCACTCGTCATGCCCATTTCACCCTGGATGGTTCCGGGCCTGCTGCGCTCAAGGCGCCCAAGCTTGAGGACTGGCCCGAGATCACTCGCGAGGCGGGGGCCAACGTCAAGCGCGTGAATCTCGATGAGGTGACCGCCGAGGACGTCCAGAGCTGGCAGCCGGGGGATACGTTGCTGCTGAACGGCAAGCTGTTGACCGGGCGCGATGCGGCTCACAAGCGCATGGTCGATATGCTGGCCAAGGGCGAAAGCCTGCCCGTGGATCTGAAGGGGCGCTTCATCTACTACGTCGGGCCGGTGGATCCGGTGGGTGATGAGGTCGTCGGACCTGCAGGACCGACAACCGCGACCCGCATGGACAAGTTCACCCGCACCATGCTTGAGCAGACTGGCCTGCTGGGCATGGTCGGCAAGGCCGAGCGGGGACAGCTTGCGATCGATGCCATTCGCGATAATCAGGCGGTGTACCTGATGGCCGTTGGCGGCGCCGCTTACCTGGTGTCCCAGGCGATCAAGGCATCCCGCGTGGTGGGCTTTGAAGACCTTGGCATGGAAGCCATCTACGAGTTTGAAGTGGAAGACATGCCAGTGACCGTGGCCGTGGACAGCCAGGGCACGTCGGTGCATCAGACCGGCCCGGCCAAGTGGAAGGAAATCATCGCCGAAGCGGTGTGACCCTGCCGCTACGACGGCCGGGGAGGCAGTGGCGTGATCCCAACGTCGCCTCTGGCGATGCGCGGCTCACGCGCTGACGAGATACGACGGCTCCGCCACCTGGCGGGGCCGTCGTCGTTACCGGTATGCTGGTGCCGGCACGAGGATGCAATACGGTGCCTTGTCACATGGACGGAGACCCGCGATGACCTCATGGTTGATTGGTGTGGCCATCTTTTTGATACATGTCGGCGGCGCCATTTCCGCTGTCATGGCGCTGATGTCGAGCCGTACCTCCCAGGGCGCGATTGCCTGGATCATCTCGCTGCTGACGATGCCCTATCTGGCCTTGCCCGCTTACTGGGTATTTGGGCGTCCACGCTTCTACGGCTACGTATCCGCTCGTGGGCAGCGCGACACCTTGCTGAGACGGGTGTTGCTGCGCTACCGAGATCGGTTCGACTCCTATCTGGTCAGTTCAAGCCATGCCGATGTCAAGGCGGTCGAGAAGCTGGCCATGATGCCGTTGACCAGCGGCAACCGCACCGAACTACTGATAGATGGTGAGCAAACCTTCGATAGCCTGTTCGCGGGTATCGATGCCGCTCGCTCCTACATCCTCATCCAGTTTTTCATTGTCAGAGATGATGCCCTGGGGCGACGCCTGCAGCAGCACCTGATGCGTGCCGCCGAGCGTCAGGTACGGGTCTACTTCCTGTATGACGAGATCGGTAGTCGCCAATTAAGCGAGGGTTACCTGCGGGACTTGCGCGACGCTGGGATCAACGTCAGCGCCTTCCATTCATCGCGAGGCTGGCGTCACCGCTTCCAGCTGAATTTCCGCAATCACCGCAAGATTCTGGTGGTGGACGGCCGCGAGGGCTGGCTCGGAGGGCTCAATGTCGGCGTCGAGTACCTCGGAGAAAATCCCCGACACGGCGCCTGGCGAGATACCCATCTCAAGTTGACCGGCCCCAGCGTGCTGGGTCTTCAGGAGGCCTTTTGGGAAGATTGGCACTGGGCCACGGGGACCATGCTCAGCCTGTCGTGGGCGCCGGCTGTCGATCATCACGACGCCACTGACGACAGTGACCGTCAGGTGGTGATCGTGCCCTCTGGTCCCGCCGATCCCCAGGAGACGGCCAGCCTCATGGTGCAGCATCAGATTCACAGCGCGCATCATCGGCTGTGGGTGACCAGCCCCTATTTCGTGCCGGACGAGGGGGTGCAGGGGGCGCTACGACTGGCGGCCATGCGCGGCGTCGATGTACGTATCATGATGCCGGAGCGTCCGGATCATCTGCTGGTGTTCCTGTCGGCCTTTGCCTTTCTGCCGGACATGATCAAGGCCGGTATTCGAGTGTTCCGCTATCAACCTGGTTTTTTGCATCAGAAAGTGATGTTGATCGATGACGAAGCCGCCAGTGTGGGCACCGTGAATCTCGATAATCGATCCTTCAGGCTGAATTTCGAGATCACCGCACTGGTCCCTCACCGCGGGTTCGCCAGTGAAGTGGAAGCCATGCTGCAACAGGACTTCGCCAATTGCCGTGAGGTGACGCTCGAGGAGATGCGTGCACGTCCTCTGTGGCGCAAGCTGGTGTCCCGAGCCGCGTATCTGTTGGCGCCGGTGCAGTAGGGGCCGGTTTTGTTGCAGCAAGGCATGGCTTCAAGTTATGGCTTAAAGGCACGGCTTCAAGGTACGGCAGCGGTGAAAGTGCGGCGGTCCCGACACAAAGTCCGGGACGATGCTTGGGCATGGGCCTGGTTTCGGGTACATTGAGCCGCTTTGGCATCCATCACAGTCATTTGCCCTCTCGAGAGTGTTAGTCGAAGAGGGCGACGTTGGACGGGGCAACAGTTCAAGGAGTACCGGTGAATCTAGAAACGAAATGGCTCGAGGACTTCGTTGCCCTGTCCAACACTCGGAGCTTCTCGGCCTCAGCGCGTCAACGCCACGTCACGCAGCCCGCTTTCAGTCGCAGGATTCGCTCTCTTGAGCAGGCGGTAGGGGTCACACTGGTAGACCGCTCTACCACGCCGATCGACCTGACCCCCCAGGGGCAGCTGTTTCTGGTCACGGCGCGCAACATCGTCGAGCAGCTCAATGAGTCGTTGGGCCACCTGCGTGGCCTGGCCATGGCCAATGAGGCGCTTGATGTGGTGGCCGCGCACTCTCTGGCCCTCAGCTTCTTTCCGCAGTGGATTTCCCGGCTGCAGAAGGGGTTGGGTGAGCTGCCCACCCGACTGGTCGCGATGAACGTGGGGGAGGCCATTCACGTGCTGCGCGAAGGCAATTGCGACTTGATGCTGGCCTACTATGATCCCTATGCCAGCATGCAGTTGGATGGGGAGGTCTTCCCATCGTTCTCGATCGGCAGCGTCAAGATGATTCCGGTGTGTCAGCCGGACGCCAATGGCGAGCCACGCTTCTCGCTTGACGGCGATGCGTCGCTGCCCTATCTGGCCTATACCCAGGGTGCCTTCCTTGGCCGCAGCGTGCGTATGCTGCTGAAGAATGACCCCTTGCGGCTTCGCTTGCGCACCGTATACGAGACGGCGATGGCCGAGGGCTTGAAGGCTATGGTGATGCAGGGGGTAGGGATGGCATGGATTCCCGATTTCTGCCTGCGCCAGGAGCTGAAAAATGGCACCGTGGTCAGGGCTGGCGGTGAGAAATGGGATGTCCCGCTGGAGATTCGCCTGTACCGCTGTTCGCTGGTGCACAAGCCGGGCGTCGAGAAGCTGTGGCGTCAGATGATGAAGCTGCCACGGGACTTCCTGGAGGCCTGATGCTGGCCAGGCCTCGGTGGTGGGTGAGATAGCGCTCGTGGTCAGGAGCGCCGGTCGGCAGGCAGGCCCAGAAAGTTCTGAATGATGAAGAAGTGATCTTCGAACAGACTCTCCGGCTCCAGTTCGGCCAACGGTACCCAGCGAGCATGATCTCCGCCCTTGACGGGTTTGATCCGAGGAAGGTTCTGGTCAGGGCGCAGCGCAAAATAGAAGGCCTCGGCCAGGGTCCTGCCGCGCCAGCTGCGATGGGGCTCGTCGAACAGGCGTTGTCCCCTCAGTGATCCCTTCAGCACCGGCTCTGGCACTTTCAAGCGGATGCGCTCCCGCAACTCCCGTAGACAAGCATCCATCAAACGCTCCTGGGCGCTGATAAATCCCCCTGGCAGGGCATACAAGCCCTTGCCCGGGGCCGAGGTGCGCCTTGCCAACAGCACATGACCCGACTGCACCACTACGGCGCATACGGTGACGAAGATCGGCGGATAGGGCGCCTGTGCCCAGGCCGCGCGATATTGATCAAGTAGCTGTTGTTCCTCTCCCAACTGGCGGTAGGGTTTGCTGTCCATGAACTCATGGACGTGCTCAACCACACCGGGTGGAAGGTCATGGCTGGCGTTAGTGGAGAGATATTCCACTGCAGAGCCCTGTGAGCGGAACAGCCGCTCACGAATCTGGCTGGCAGAGATCGCTTCTACCAGCGGCACGCTGACGGACTCCCACTGGGGAAACAGCGACAGGTAGTAGCTTGACTGTCCTCTGCTTGCGCCGATCAGACCGATTCGCGGCAGTCGCGCGCTTTCGGGGTGCGCCAGATCACGCACCTTGCGCTGCACGTCGTGGACCCAGACGTCGTCGTTGTACAGTGCGTCGAGCAACGGCACGATTTCGAGTCGGGCATTGTCCTCGTCGTCGAAGGCGCTACGTAACATCTGGCGGCGCTCGTCGAAGCGCCAGGGGTTGCGTAGAGATCGCGCCTGCCAGGCAGACCCTACCAGGACGATCACCTGGCGCGCCTGCTTCAGCGCCGCCCGGATCACAGCGAGATGGCCCAGGTGCGGCGGCTGAAAGCGGCCAATAAAGACAAGGCAGTCGAAGCTGGCCTGGGACGATGGGCTGGCCGGGACGGGGGGCATGAACGACTCCTGTATCGCAGACGCCGCCATTATGGTGGGGTGGGGCAGGTCGCGCAAACCCCTACATGAGACAGGGTGTTGAACATCGATTCTGCGTTGTCTCGCGCTCTTCGGTATGCTGACAGCAAAGAAAATGACGAGGGAACGTTATGATCATTCCATTCTTCGCCTTCTGGTGGGGAGTACTGCGGCGGTCCGTGGCGCTCTGGCTAGAGCGCAATGCTTTCAGCTATGCAGGGTCCCTGGCGTTTTACACGCTGTTCTCCCTGGCGCCCACGGTAATCATTGCGGTGACGGTGATTGGGGTAGTGCTCGGTGAAGAGGCGGCCCAGGGACAGATCTTTGCCCAGCTGCAGGGCACCATGGGACCCGACGCCGCCTCTGCCATCGAACAGGCCGTGGCTCAGTCGCGGATTCAGGAGTCCGGGCTGTTGCCGACCTTGCTGGGCTTTGGCGCCTTGATCGTTGGTGCCACCACCGTGTTCGGTCAGATGCAGTTTTCACTGAACACCATCTGGGGAGTAGCGGCCCGTCCCACCAGTAACAGTGCCTGGATCTTCGTGAAGAACCGGATGCTGTCGTTGACCATCGTGCTCGCGATCGGCTTCATTCTGTTGGTTTCGGTAGGTCTTGGGGTCTTTGTAAGGGCGGCATTGAAGACCGCTGATGACCTTCTTCCCTATGTCAGTCTACTGACCAGGGGCATTGAGTTTGCCGTGTCGGTGGGGGTCATTGCCGCCTTGTTCGCCACTATCTTCAAGGTCTTGCCGGACGTGGTGTTGCGCTGGCGTGATGTCATTGTCGGGGCCGTGGTCACCGCGTTGCTGTTCTCGGTAGGACGCTCAGGTATTGCGCTGTACCTTGCCTACAACGCCACTGCATCGACTTACGGCGCAGCGGGCTCTGTGGTGGTGGTGTTGCTGTGGGTCTACTACTCCTCCTTGATCCTGCTGTTCGGCGCCGCCTTTACCAAGGTGCACCTGGTCGCCCGCCACAAGCCGATTATTCCTCGCAACAGTGCCGTGCTGGTCAAGCAGGAGTTGATGGATCAGCAAAGCGTGAAGGCCCAGTGGAGCGCTGAAGAGCAGCGTGAATTCGAACAGGAGGCGCAACAGCGTCAGCAAGAGGTCGACACGCTTGAGCGCGTCGATGGGATGTCCGAGCATGAAGTAGGCGGCACAGGCCATGCAGCCACCGCCCAGCAGCACGATCAGGCGCGGGAGGACGATATGGAGAGTGACATGATGTGCCTGGAGGCCGTTGTCGAAGGGCAGGTACAAGGCGTGAGTTTTCGCTGGTCGACTCAGCAGCAGGCCCAGGCGCATGGGCTGGTTGGGCACGCGCATAATCAGCCTGACGGCAGCGTGGAGGTACTGCTGTGCGGCCCTCGCCATGAGGTCGAGCAGGTCGCTGAGTGGCTGGAGCAAGGTCCGCCCCAGGCCACGGTGACCCGCGTGACGCGTCAAGAGGTGATGCTCTCGTCGATGCCCGAGGCATTCACGACGGGCTGACGCGAAGGCGACAGCGACAGGGGGCGGTCACCGAGCGGTCGGTGGCCGCCCCCTTTGCTTGGGCGCCATGCGGCGTTGCCCCTTGCTAGATCAACGGGGCAACGAGCTAGTGCAAGATGCGTCGACGCCAGCGGCGTGCTGGGTTAGCCGAGCGTATCTGCGATCCATTGGCTGACCGCAGCGCCGTCTACCTCGAGACACACCTGCGCAAGAGGAGTGCCGGACCAGCGAGGCTCGATGAACTGGCGACCCTCCGCGGCAAGAATGGTCTGGCCCTCCGCAGCGCCCTCGGTGACCACGGTGAGGTGGCCCCGGGTGGTCTTGAACAGCTCCGGGCGTACCAGCCAGGCCAATGCCACACTGTCGTGAGGGCAGCAGCCGTCGATGCCCAGGGCATCACGGTAGAAGGCGCGGTAGAAGTCATAGCTGCCGGCGAGGACGCGACCGAGATTCCCCTGGGCAGCTTCAATGCGGGACATGTGCTCGGGGGTTAGGATGCAGCGATGGGTGACGTCGAGTCCCACCAGGGTCAGCGGCCAGCCCGCCGTCAGTACCTTTTGCGCGGCGTGGGCGTCATTGAAGATGTTGGCCTCCGCCACCGGAGTGACATTGCCCCCTTCGCGGATGGAGCCGCCCATGACGACCACTTGGCGAACCAGATTGACAATCTCTGGCGCCAGCTGAAGTGCTGCGGCCAGATTGCCCAGGGGGCCCACGGCGACAAGTGACACCTCACCTGGACGTGCACGTACCGTATCCACGATGAATTGAGCCGCGTTGCGTGACTCCGCCTGGCCGGTGACGGGTGGCAGCGGAATGTTGCCAAGCCCATTGTCGCCGTGAATATGTTTCGGTGCCGGGTGTCGCGGCTTGACCATTGGGCAGGCCGAGCCCTGGGCCACTGGCACGGGCTGGCCTGCCAACTCACCGAGCAACAGCGCATTGTGGGTGGCGGTATCGATATCGACATTGCCGAAGGTGGTGGTCATGCCCAGCAGGTCAATGTCGGGATGACGCAGGGCGATGGCGATGGCCTGGGCGTCATCAACGCCAGGATCGGTATCAAAGATGATCGGATACTTCACGATAGCTCCTGTGCAGCAGGCGTGGCGTGGTGCCACGCCTACGCTGAAGAAGAATGGCTCAGCGGATCTGGTGCTGACCGGATAAAAGGGCGCTGTCCACTTCATGGCGCGCGGGAACGCTGGTGGCAGCGCCTTGGCGTTGAACACCCAAGGCGGCTGCGGTGGAAGCGAGGGCCAGGCACTCGGCAACGCTTGCCTGCTCCTGCATGGCGGCCAGATAGTAGCCAATGAAGGTGTCGCCGGCTGCTGTAGTGTCGACGGCCTTGACGCTGCTGGCGGGCTGAAAGTGCCGCTGATCGCCGTGCTGGTACCAGGCGCCTTCGGCTCCCAGAGTCAACACCAGTGCCGTTGTTGGAAGCTGTTGCGCCAGGGCGTCCAGCAAGGTCTCGGCAGAGGCGTCATCCTCACATTCAGCGAGCCAGGCGGCTTCGCCGCGATTGACGAACAGCAGATCGACCAGATGCAGCGGCAGACGCTTGACGTCATCGCTCATCGGCGCAGGGTTGAAGGCGATCTGGACGCCACGCTGATGTGCCAGCTGGATGCTGTCGGCAAGCACGCTGCACTCATTTTGCAGCAACAGCCAATCACCGGCTGAGCAAGCCTTCATCAGTTCGGCGATATCATCCGCCTTGAAGTGATGATTGGCGCCGGGGAAGAGCAGAATGGCATTCTCCGCGCTGTCGTCCACCTGAATGATGGCGTGTCCGGAAGGGCCTGGTACCTGCTTGACGCCGGCAACGTCGACGCCGGCATCCTGCAGTAACTCGCGAGCCCAGCCATCCTGTGCGTTGAGGCAGCCCCAGTGCTGGACCTGGCCTCCCGCTTTGGCAAGGGCCAATGATTGATTGGCGCCCTTGCCGCCAAGGCCGACACGGTGTTCGTGGCTGGCAAGGGTTTCTCCAGGACGCACCAGATGAGAGACGCGGTAGACATGGTCGAGGTTGATCGACCCGTAGTTATACAACATAGGGTGTCCGATGACGGTATGGGCTTAGGGCTTGAACGAAAAGTGCCTGCGCTTGGTGATACGGCGTTAGCGCGAAGTATCGGAGTGAAGGCCGGTGTGTGCAAGCGCAGTCAACAGTAGAGTCGTATTTATACCGTTATCTCCTGAGACGAACACCTTATGGAGGTGCCCTCGATTAACATCAACGTTAGACAAGGGCACGAAGACACGACGCTAGGTCGTCAGGCGTTTCGCAAGTTCTCCGCGGTCAGCCGCACAATGTTCTGTCGCGCTTCCGGGGTGATCCACGCACTGTGCGGCGTCACCAGTAGATTGAGCCGCGGCGTCTCGTTGAGCGCGTCAATCAGCGCATGACCATCGCGGGGTGGCTCTACCGGCAAGACATCCACGGCCAGGCCGGCCAGACGGCCATCACGCAGCGCCGCCAGTGCGGCTTCCTCGTCGATGACACCACCGCGGGCGCAATTCACCAGCAGCGCGCCGGCCTTCATGCGTGCAAGGTTGTCGGCGTTGATCAAGTGGCGGCTGTGTTCGGTCAGGGGACAGTGCAGGCTGACCATATCGGCCTCCGGCAACAGCTCGGCCAGGGCGGGGCGATGGTCGTTGGCTTCATTACCTGGACGTGCACTGAACGTCACCCGCATGCCGAACGCCTCGGCCAGAGAGGCGACGCGAGACCCAAGCTCACCCTGGCCGACCAGCACCAGATGCTTTCCTTCGAGCTGTACCGTGGGATGCCCCATCATGCAGAAGAAGGGGCTCTCACCCCAGCGTCCTTCAGCAACATCGCTGGTGTACTGTGGCAGGCGAGTGGCCAGCGACAGGATCAGCATCAGGGTGTGCTGGGCGACGCTGGCGGTACCATAGGCGCTGACGTTGTCGACCCGAATGCCGCGTTGCCGGGCGACCTCCATATCGATATTGTTGGTGCCCGTTGCCAGCACGCAGATATGCTTCAGCGAGGGCAGGGCGTTCAGCGTATCGGCGTCCAGCACGACCTTGTTGACGATCGCAACATCAGCACCGTCGAGGCGCGCGCGGGCCTCGGCGGTGGTGCTGGTGGGGTGGACGTCCAGGCTGTCGAGCTGCTCGCGCAGGGGGGTCAGGTCAATGTCGTCGCCCAGGCTGTCGGCATCGAGTAGAACGGCTTTCATCACGGCTCCTCTTGTCATTGGGGGTAGCATGGCCGAGTTTGAGCGGTTTGATCGCACAGGGCTGTGCCTCATGGGGTTCAGCGCGCTATAATACGGCCCCTTGATCTGGGCTTGGAATTGCTTTTGGCCGGCCCTATATCGCATGTCGGGACAGAGAGCTGCGGAAGATGTGCCGCTGTGGCGTCTCTGTTCCTACTTTTAGGGTTGATGCGAACGGAGACCTCAAACCATGCCCATCTACGAATATCAGTGCAAGGCCTGTGGCCACCGTCTCGAGAAGCTGCAGCGAATGAGCGCCGCCCCCTTGAGCGATTGTCCAGCCTGTGAAGCCCCCGAGCTGAATCGTCTGGTCTCTGCCGCAGGCTTCCGTCTTGCCGGCGGTGGCTGGTACGAAACCGATTTCAAGACCGGCGGCAGCAAGAAAAACCTGGCGGGCGACAGTGGTGCCTCGAGTGGCAGCAGTGGCTCCGGTAGCTCGTCCTCCGGAGACGGCGCCGCCGCCTGAGTCTCGATCCGTCCAACCTTCACGCAACATGACAGGAATCAACATGCGCAGCCATTATTGCGGCCAGCTCAACGAAACCCTGGTAGACCAGACGGTCAGCCTGTGCGGCTGGGTGCATCGCCGCCGTGACCACGGTGGGGTGATCTTCCTAGACCTTCGCGATCGTGATGGTATCGCCCAGGTTGTGGTCGACCCTGACACTGCCGAGGCCTTCGCCAATGCCGACCGCGCCCGCAGCGAGTACGTGCTGCGCATTCAGGGCCGTGTGCGCATGCGTCCCGAGGGCACCCAGAACCCGAACATGCCGACAGGCCTGATCGAGGTGCTGGCCAAAGAAGTAGAGGTGCTCAACACCGCCGCAACGCCGCCGTTCCAGCTGGACGAGCATGGCAAGGTCGGTGAGGAAATTCGCCTCAAGCACCGCTACATTGATCTGCGTCGCCCTGAGATGATCGAGAAGCTGCGTCTGCGTTCTCGCATCTCCCACAGCGTACGCGCCTTCCTCGAAGGCGAAGGCTTTCTGGATATCGAGACCCCGGTACTGACCCGCGCCACCCCTGAGGGTGCCCGCGACTACCTGGTGCCTAGCCGTACCCATGCTGGCAACTTCTTTGCGTTGCCGCAGTCCCCACAGCTGTTCAAGCAGCTGTTGATGGTGGCTGGCTTCGATCGTTACTACCAGATTGCCAAGTGTTTCCGCGACGAGGACCTGCGGGCGGATCGTCAGCCTGAATTCACTCAGATCGACCTCGAGGCATCCTTTGTCGACGAGTCCGACATCATGGGTATTACCGAATCCATGATCCAGGGCCTGTTCAAGGATGTGCTGGATGTCGAACTTGGCGACTTCCCGCGGATGACCTGGCATGAGGCGATGCATCGCTTCGGCTCTGACAAGCCTGATCTGCGTATTCCGCTCGAGCTGACCGATGTCGACGATCTGATGAAAGACGTCGACTTCAAGGTCTTCTCTGGTCCTGCCAACGCCGAAGACGGTCGTGTGGCAGCGCTCAAGGTGAGTGGCGGTGCCAAGCTGTCACGCAAGGAAATTGACGAATACACCAAGTTCGTCGGTATCTACGGAGCGCGCGGTCTGGCCTGGATCAAGGTCAACGAGCGTGCGAAGGGTATCGAAGGCCTGCAGTCGCCAATCGTCAAGTTCATGGAAGACGTCATCGAGACGCTGCTTGACCGTGTCGGTGCGGAAGATGGCGACATCATCTTCTTCGGCGCCGACAAGGCGCGCATCGTCAACGAGGCACTGGGAGCGCTGCGGGTCAAGCTGGGCGAGGATCTCAATCTCTACACCCAGGCCTGGGCACCGCTGTGGGTCGTCGACTTCCCGATGTTCGAGGCGGATGACAACGGGCGTCTGAGTCCGCTGCACCACCCGTTCACCTCGCCAGCCTGCAGCCCGGAAGAGCTCAAGGCCAATCCGGCGGGGGCCCTTTCACGCGCCTATGACATGGTGCTGAACGGTACCGAGCTGGGTGGCGGCTCCATTCGTATTCACGATCAGGCCATGCAGAGCGTGGTGTTCGAGATTCTCGGGATCGGTGAAGAAGAGGCCCGTGAGAAGTTTGGCTTCCTGCTCGACGCCCTGCACTATGGCGCGCCGCCCCACGGTGGCCTGGCATTCGGTCTCGACCGTCTGGTCATGCTGATGACCGGTGCGCGCACCATTCGTGAAGTCATTGCCTTCCCGAAGACGCAGAGTGCCGCGTGCTTGATGACGGACGCACCGGGCGATGTCAGCGCCGATCAGCTCAAGGAGCTGAACATTCGTCTTCGTCAGAAGGCCAAGGCCGACAGCGCCGAGTGAGACAAGCCGCCCAGGCCGTCACCTGGGCGCTTGCACCAGGGGCTTGTTTCGACAGGTCCGTCTGGCGCATGAATGACGCAGAACCCCCCGCCATATGGCGGGGGTTCTGCGTTTGTATAGCGGTCATTCCTGCTTACTGCTGGCGAGAGGGCGCCCCTGAAAACAACAGGGAAGGAAAGGGCGCAGGCGGCAGGGGCAGTGACGGCAGCCCAGGGAGTGGAATCGGCCCTGCTCGATTGGGTGCGGTCTGAGCAAGCTGCTGCGCTAGCCAATGGCGGGCAGGAGACAGTCGCTCTCCCGCTCGTAAACCAAGGTGTCGCAGGATGCGAGCATGGGGGCGTTCATCGGTATATAGCCCGACGATGGCCTGGGTCGCCTGATACAGCGGCCAAGTGGCGAGACGATGCTCCCGTTCATAGCCTGCCAGCAGATGGGGGGCGGCGATATCCTTACCCTGCTGATAGGCGCCGATCAACCGTCGGGCCAGGCGGTATTGGCTATGTATCCCGAAGTTGAAGCCATGGGCGGTGACAGGATGCATGCCCACCGCCGCATCGCCGACCAACGCCAGGCGAGTGCCGACAAAGCGTTCCGCATAAGCGCTGACCAAGGGGTAGACGTGAGCTTCACCGTTGACGGTCATCGCTCCCAGTCGGTTGGCGTAGCGCTGTGTCAAGGCAGCGGAAAGCGCTTCTGAGGGAAGTGACGACAGTTCTGCCATCTGCCGGCTGGGCAGGGTGACTACCGCGGAAGATAGATGAGAGGTCAACGGTAGTAGCGCCAGTGTCTGGCCGTGATCAAACCACTCCCAGGCAGACTGGTCGTGAGCGCGTTCGTGGTGAACGCGGCACACCATCATGCTGCGTCCATTGTCCCGCATGCGTGCGGCGATCCCCATTTGACGGCGAGTCTCGGAAAAGCGGCTGTCGGCGGCGACCGCCAGCCGCGCTGTAACTTCCTCACCATTCTCTAGATGAAGCCGCGCGCACTGAGCATCTGTGTCAATCTGCTTCAGGGAAGAGAAGTGCCACTCGATGCCATCGATTCGACTTGCCTCATCGTAGGCCGCCTGGCGGATCAGATGGTTGGAGACCATCACGCCGAGGGGATGATCGGGATCGTGTGGATCCACCTTCATCGAGAACTGCGATGCACCATTGAAGATTCTTGCGCTCGCCAGTGGATACACCTGCTGCTGGGGAATCCGCTGCCATACGCCTAGCGTTTCCAGCAGACCCGCAGACGCTCGGGTGACAGCGATCTCGCGGCCATCTGGTTGGGGGGTGGAGAGCTGGTCCTGGCGCGCGCGCTCAATTAGCGCCACGTCCATTCCAGCGCCCGCCAGTGCACGCGCCAAGCAGATGCCAACAGGCCCCGCGCCTACGATGGCCACATCTTTCATACCTGACTCCTGTGTCGGATTCGCTGGTCATTTGAAGGAACGATAGAATGGTGCGCATTACGCTAGCACAGCCTCAGACGCTTTCGTCTGCATTGTGCGGTTATCTTGATCTGGTCAAGGATGGCAGCGCCACGACCCTAAGGACATAAATGCTAGATTTTTCCACCAATTCAGGCCAAGGCCATGCCATTCTTGCGGGCGATGACAACGGCCGTGGCACGTGTGTCCAGTACGCGGCACAGGAGAGACAGGGATGATTGTGCTGGGCATTGACCCTGGTTCACGTGTGACAGGCTACGGTGTACTTGACGCCAGCGAGCGACAGCCACGCTATGTGGCCAGTGGCTGTATTCGCCTCAAAGACGACGCCCTGGCGCAACGGCTCGCCCAGGTCTACGCCGGCATCAGCGAGTTGATTGGCCTCTACCGCCCAGGCGCCTTTGCCATTGAGCAGGTGTTCATGTCGAAAAATGCCGACTCCGCGTTGAAATTGGGACAGGCCCGAGGGGCTGCGATTGTGTGTGCCGCTAACCACGGTCTTACCGTCAACGAGTATGGTCCACGACAGATCAAGCAGGCGGTGACCGGTTCCGGTGGCGCAGAAAAGACCCAGGTGCAGCATATGATCACCGCCACCCTTGGGCTGTCGGGCACTCCTCAGGCAGACGCTGCAGATGCATTGGCGATTGCCTTGACGCACCTCTACGCGTCCCGAGGACTGGTCAATGAAGGCAATTATGGCGGGCGTCGCGGCGGTGGTCGCGGACAATCCTGGCGGCAGTACCGTCCCTGACGATAGCGTTGGAGCCGTGCCCTTGGATGAGCGTCTCTTTATGCAGACACCTTGATTTTCGAACAGTGTTTGTCACGCTAGCGATGGCTATCTGGTAGCCGTATAGTGGGCGCAGCCAAGGGGTAGTCCGGTGGCATGTTACGGCGTTGCACCAGCGAACTCCGGCCCCGGTCTCGGTTACACTGGTGGTCACCTACACCGAATGTTCAAGGAAGTTATAGCGCCATGATTGGACGCATCACAGGCACATTGCTCGAGACTCAGCCCCCCTGGCTCGTGGTGGATGTGGGAGGGGTCGGCTACGAAATGGAAGCCTCAATGACGACCCTGGTCGCACTGCCCGGTAGTGGTGAGAAGGTGTCGTTGTACACCCATTTGACCGTACGCGATGACGCTCATCTTTTGTACGCCTTTGCTCGCGAGCAGGAGCGGGCGTTGTTTCGGGCCCTGATCAAGGTCAACGGCATCGGGCCGAAACTGGCATTGGCGATTCTCTCGGGCATGGAGGAGGACGCCTTCGTGCGCTGCGTCATGGAGGACGACGTGAAGGCTCTGACACGTCTACCTGGCGTGGGCAAGAAGACCGCTGAACGCCTGGTCATCGAGATGCGAGACCGCTTCCCCCATTGGCAGCATCCCGACAGTCTCCCGCTGGAGGGACAGCCTGCGGCACCCACGTCCTCCACGTCTTTGCTGGCGGATGCGGAAGCAGCATTGGTCAGTCTCGGCTACAAACCTACTGAGGCGAGCCGCATGCTGTCGGGACTCGAAGGGGAAAGCAGTACGGAAGCCATGATCAAGGCGGCACTGACACGCCGCATGGCGGGCTGACATGATTGAAACGGATCGCCTTATCGCCGGAGACACCCTGGAGGGCGAGGGTCGGGTGGATCATGCCATTCGTCCCAAGCGTCTCGCCGATTACATCGGCCAGCCGCGTGTGCGCGAACAGCTCGAGATTTTTATCCATGCGGCCAGAGCCAGGGACGAGAGCCTGGATCATACCTTGGTATTCGGCCCTCCTGGTCTCGGCAAGACGACGCTGGCGAACATCATCGCCACGGAGATGGGGGTTGGGCTGACCTCGACGTCTGGTCCGGTGCTGGAGAGAGCCGGAGATCTGGCTGCCATGCTGACCAACCTGAAGGCCGGCGATGTGCTGTTCATCGATGAGATACACCGGCTCTCTCCTGTGGTCGAAGAGATCCTCTATCCGGCGATGGAAGATTTTCAGCTGGATATCGTGATTGGTGAAGGGCCGGCAGCACGCTCGATCAAGCTCGACCTGCCTCCTTTTACCCTGGTCGGCGCCACGACCCGGGCAGGCCGGCTGACCTCACCACTACGCGATCGCTTCGGCATTGTTCAGCGCCTGGAATTCTATGCCATCGACGAGCTGACCGAGATCGTCGCGCGTTCTGCGCGCTTGCTCGAGGTAGAAGCCGACCTCGCCGGTGCCAGAGAGGTGGCGAGGCGGTCTCGGGGCACGCCCCGAATTGCCAATCGCCTGCTGCGGCGGGTGCGAGACTTTGCCGAAGTGAAGGCGGGTGGTCATATCACCGCCGACGTGGCCGACCAGGCCCTGAACATGCTGCATGTGGACCACCATGGACTGGATCATATGGACCGCCGACTGCTGCTGGCGATGATCGAAAAGTTCGAGGGTGGTCCGGTAGGCGTGGACTCTCTGTCCGCTGCCATCGGAGAAGAGCGCGACACCATTGAAGATGTCATCGAACCCTATCTGATTCAGCAGGGTCTGATGATGCGAACCGCAAGAGGCCGGGTGGTTACCCGCCAGGCCTGGACCCATTTTGGCATGGCCCCGGACGACCGGGCCCTTGACGCTTCCAACGACTGATTTGAGACGAGGATTTCCGTGAACGACTCCATGTCCATTCCCCACTTGATCATGAACGCCAGCGGCGTGGTCCAGTTCGTCATGCTGTTGCTGATGATCGGTTCCGTGCTGTCCTGGATCGTGGTGTTTCAGCGCAGCTTCGTCATGCGGCGTGCCCGCAAGGCTCACCGCGCGTTCGAAGATCGGTTCTGGTCCGGCGTCGACCTCAACGAGCTGTACAAGAATGCTCCGGCCGAAGGCGATAGCCAGGGTGCTGAGCACATCTTTCGTGCGGGTTTCCGTGAATTCAATCGGCTGATGCCCAAGACGCGCAGCCCACAGGCGATCCTTGACGGCGTTCAGCGCAGCATGCGGGTGGCCTGGTCCCGCGAAGAAGAGCGCTTGAACCTTCATCTGGTCTTTCTGGCCACCGTCGCCTCGGCCAGTCCCTATATCGGTCTGTTCGGTACCGTGTGGGGCATCATGGGCTCCTTCCAGTCGCTTTCCATGGCCCAGCAAGCGACCTTGGCCACGGTGGCACCGTGGATTGCCGAAGCGCTGGTCGCTACCGCGATGGGCCTGTTTGCGGCCATTCCTGCGGTTATCTTCTACAACCGCCTTTCTGCCGAGTCGTCACGCTTGCTGGGCAAGTACGAAGACTTTGCCGAGGAGTTTCACTCCATCCTGCACCGCAACCTGCAGGGCCGTCCCGACGCAAGTGCGGCCTGAGGAAGGAGACCCTCCATGCTAGGACCCTTCAATCGCCGTGGGCGCAGCAAGCCCATGGGGGAAATCAACGTCGTGCCCTTCATCGACGTCATGCTGGTGCTGCTGGTGATCTTCATGATTACCGCACCCATGCTGACCCAGGGGGTGAAGGTCGATTTGCCACAGGTGACGTCCGAGCCGATCGAGGATGTCGAGAACAGCGAACCGATCATCGTGTCGGTCGACAAGGAAGGCCAGTATTTCATCAGTCTTGGTGGAGACGAGACGCAGGTCAGCCTGGATGAGCTCAGTGATCGCGTCATTATTCTGCTGGAGCGCAAACCCGGCACGCCGGTGATGGTGCGTGGTGACCGCAATGTGGCATATGGCCAGATAGTGACCCTGATGAGCACGCTGCAGGTGGCTGGCGTCGCCAACGTAGGGCTGATTTCCGAGCCCCCGCCCCAGGAAGGCTAGGAGAGCTCATGGCGAAACCACAACGGCGAACGACCAGCAAGCGCGCCGGAAACGTCGGCTACGGCCTGCCGACAGTGCTGGCTGTGGCATTGCACCTGGGGCTGCTCATCCTGAGCGTGATCAAGTGGCCGACCAGCGAGCCTGAGACGCCCAATAACGCTATCGTGCAGGCAACGCTGATCAGCACCGAAACACGGACTGATCAGGCGCAGCAGGCTGCGGAGGCACGTACCCGTGCGGCGGAACGTCAGGCCGAGGAAGAGGCCAAGCGTGACGCCGAGCGGCAAGCCGAGCAAGAGGCTGAACGCAAGGCTCAGGAAGAGGCTGAGCGTGCAGCGCAGCAGGAAGCGGAACGGCAAGCTCAGGAAGAAGCAGAACGGCAGGCCCAGGCGGAAGCGGCGGAGCAAGCACGTGCTGAAGCAGAGCGTCGCGCGGCTGAAGCGGAAGCTGCCGAACAGCAGCGGGCGCAGCAGGAGGCTGAGCGTGAAGCGGCACGTGAGC
Source organism: Halomonas sp. DP4Y7-1 (assembly GCF_019800705.1). Classification (NCBI taxonomy): domain Bacteria; kingdom Pseudomonadati; phylum Pseudomonadota; class Gammaproteobacteria; order Oceanospirillales; family Halomonadaceae; genus Halomonas; species Halomonas sp. DP4Y7-1. Next base: position 97,690 of record NZ_JAHVKS010000005.1, read on the forward strand.
AGGCCGAGCAGGAGCGCCAGGCGGAAGCCGAGCGCAGACGTCAGGAAGAGGCCGCTCGTCAGCAGGAAGCCGAACGCCAGGCCCGCGAGGAGGCCGAGCAGAAAGCAAGAGAGGAAGCCGAGCAGAAAGCAAGGGAGGAAGCCGAGCGCCAAGCCCGCGAAGAAGCCGAGCGCAAGGCCAGAGAGGAAGCCGAGCGTCAGGCCCGCGAGGAAGCCGAGCAAAAGGCCAGAGAAGAAGCTGAGCGCCAGGCCCGCGAGGAGGCCGAGCAAAAGGCCAGAGAAGAAGCCGAGCGCCAGGCCCGCGAGGAAGCCGAGCGAAAGGCCAGAGAGGAAGCCGAGCAGAGGGCCAAAGAGGAAGCCGAACGCAAGGCCCGGGAGGAGGCTGAGCGCCAGGCACGGGAGGAAGCCGAGCGGCAGTTGCAGCGCATTATCGAAGGCGATTCGGATGCCGTCTCCAATGCCGAGCAGGGCGCCGAGGCCGCCAATGGTTTCATTCAACTGGTGCGACGTGCCGTAGAGCAAGCCTGGGTCATCCCGCCTAATGTCGGCAATGGCACCACGGCCGAAGTTGAAGTTCGGCTTGGTCCCTCCGGGGAAGTGTTCGCGGTGAGCATCCGTCGCTCCAGTGGCGATGCCGCCTTTGATAATTCGGCGATTCAGGCGGTGGAGTCGGCCGCGCCATTTTCCGAGCTGCGGGACCTTCCCAGCGGCGTGCAACGCGACTATCGTCAATTCAATCTGCGGTTCAGACCAGGAGACATTCGCTGATGAGAGCATTGAACGCGAGTTGGTGGGCAGGAACAGAGCGTCGATCCGGTGGTCATCGACGTGCGCTCTGCAAAGGACTGGCTTCGGTCGTGACCGGCGCCATGCTGTGGCTGGTTGGCCCCGTGGCTTCTGCAGACCTCACCATCGATATTACGCGGGGTAACGAGCGCGCCACGCCCATCGCCGTGGTTCCCTTCGCTGATCAGGCCGGTGGCTTGCCCGAGGACATCGCCCAGGTCGTCTCCGACGATCTGGAGCGCAGCGGCTACTTCGAGCCTCTGCCTCGCTCGGCGATGTTCAACCAGCCCTCCAGCAGTGACGACGTCACCTATGGCGACTGGCGTAGCCTGGACTCCCGCTATCTGGTCGTAGGCAGCACCAGCCAGGAAGGTGGACAGGTCAAGGTGCGTTACGAACTGCTCGACGTCAGCGGCGAAAGTCGTCTGCTCGGAGAGACTGTGACGGCCTCAAGCTCCGACCTGCGTGGGGCGGCCCACTATATCAGTGACCAGATCTTCGAAGAGATCACCGGTATTCGCGGCGCGTTTTCAACCCGTATTGCCTATGTCACGTCCCAAGGCGTGGGTGATAACACCCAGTATGGTCTTTATGTGGCGGATGCCGACGGTCGCAACAGCCAGCAGGTGCTGACATCCGATGAGCCGATCATGTCACCGGCCTGGTCTCCTGACGGCGGCAAGCTGGCGTACGTATCCTTCGAGACCGAGCGTCCGGCGATCTATGTCCAGAACCTGGCTACCGGACAGCGGGCCAAGTTGACCGACTTTGAAGGTCTCAATAGCGCGCCGAGCTGGTCCCCGGATGGCCGTCGTCTGGCCATGGCGCTGTCCCGCGATGGCCAGCCTGAAATCTACGTGATGGATATCGGTTCCCGTAACCTGCAGCGTGTAACCAACTCCAGCAGCATCGAGACCGAACCGGCCTGGAGCCCCGACGGCAGCAGCCTGATCTTTACCTCTGACCGCTCCGGAGGTCCACAGATCTATCGTCAGAGCATCAACGGCGGCAACGCCGAGCGTCTGACCTACACCGGTAGCTACAACGCGCGTGGACGCCTGTCTCCGGACGGCAAGACGCTGTTCTTGATCCACCGTGGCAACAATGGTTATCAGGTGGCGAAGCAGGATCTGGACAGTGGGCGCCTGGTGGAAATTAGCGATGCACAACAAGCTGAATCTCCCAGTATCGCGCCCAATGGCACCATGGTAATCTTCGCCACCCAGCAGGGTAGTACGGGGGTGCTGGGGGCGGTCACCGCCGATGGACGTGCGCAGTTCCGCCTGCCAGCCGCCCAGGGTGATGTGCGTGAGCCGTCCTGGTCCCCGTTCCTCAACTGATTCGTTGGTAGCCTCGGCCCACGAATCGACTTTGATGCATCAAGCAAGGAGAGTGACACGATGTTTCTGAAGCCCTACGCCCGTTCGCTGGCAATCGCCGCTTCCCTGGCCGTGCTGGCCGGCTGTTCCAGCACTGGCGGCACCCAGGACGGCAGCGCCGCCGGAAGTGGTTCCGGCACCATGGGCGGATCCGGTGTCGGCACCGGCACCGCAGGCAGCGGCCAGGTAAGCGGCTACGGCACCGATGGCTCCGGCCAGATGTCCGATGCACGCATCCCTGAAGTGCGTACCATCTACTTCAACTATGACAGCGACGCGATTCGCCCTGAGTTCGAGTCAGTGGTCAATGCCCACGCTCAGTACCTCAGCCGCAATCCGAATGCCTCTGTCGTGTTGCAGGGCCACACCGACGAGCGTGGTACCCGCGAATACAACCTGGCACTGGGTGAGCGTCGTGCCGGATCTGTCGAGCGCTACCTGCGCCTGCAAGGCGTCAATCCGTCCCAGGTGGAAGTCGTCAGCTACGGTGAAGAGCGCCCGGCGGCTCGCGGTAGCAACGAGGATGCCTTTGCACAGAACCGCCGCGTGGTCTTTGCTTACTAAAGGTCACTGACGTCGGACGTGGGAGAAGTCAATGAGACACAGTCTTAAGGGACTGTGCGGCGCGGGAGCCTTGGTGCTCCCGTTGTCCGTCATAGTACCCGCCATCATGTCACCAGCGCTGGCCCAGCAACCGGTTGTCAGGGATCTTGGAGGCAGCAACAGCTTTTATGATCAGACGGCCACCCAGGCCCAGGCCAGCGGTAACCTGGCCTTGTTCAACCAGGTCGAACAGCACCAACGGGAGCTGAGAGAGCTGCGCGGGCAGATCGAGGAGTTGCGCTATCAGCTTGATCAGCTGAAGCAGCAGAGCCGCCAGCAGTACATGGACCTGGATCAGCGCCTCAGCGAGCTGCCTGCCCAGGCGCCGCAAGCCTCATCCTCAGCGGCCGCTGCCGACACTTCCGAGCCGAAGGGCGACTCGACCAGTAACTCATCCCAGCAAGCGGGAAGCGGCGCGAGTGACCAGGCTCGCGAGGCGTATCAGGCCGCTTTCTCCAAGGTCCAGTCACGCAATTTCGATCAAGCCATCAGTGATTTCGATACCTTCGTGGATCGCTATCCCGACAGCAGTCTGACCGGCAATGCCTACTACTGGCTGGGTGAGTTGCATTCGGCCCAATCGTCGTTTGGCGATGCCGAAAAGGCCTTTGACACGGTGCTGGAGAGATTCCCCGACAGCAGCAAGGTTCCCGATGCGATGTACAAGCTGGGATTGCTGAAAGCGCGCCAGGGGGATACGGATGCGGGACATGCGCTGCTGAAGTCGGTGCAGGAAGACTATCCTGACAGCAATGCCGCATCGCTGGCCGATGACTACATGCGCCAGAGCGGGGCCTGATCGAGGAATCGCCATGAGTGACCATGAGACCGCCTGCAAGATCGACTATCAAGCGCCCAGTGACTTGCTTAAAGATCGCATCGTTCTGGTAACCGGCGCCGGAGACGGCATTGGTCGAGTTGCCGCGATCGAATACGCTCGCCATGGTGCCACCGTGATTCTGCTGGGTCGCACCACGTCCAAGCTTGAAAAGGTGTATGACGAGATAGAAGCGTCGGGAGGACCACAGCCGGCGATCTTCCCGCTGAACTTCGAGGGGGCAACGCTCAAGGACTATCACGACATGGCTGAGGCGTTGAACAAGGAGTTCGGCCGTCTCGACGGCATCCTGCACAACGCCGGGCTTCTGGGCAAAATCACACCCTTCGAGCAGTACAATCCTGAGCTCTGGGAGCAGGTGATGCAGGTCAACCTGCAAGGGCCGATCTGGATGACCCAGGCCCTGTTGCCGCTGCTGACCCAGTCCCAGGATGCCTCCGTCATCTTTACCTCCTCCAGCGTCGGTCGCAAAGGGCGGGCCTACTGGGGAGCCTACTCGGTGTCAAAGTTCGCCACCGAAGGGTTCTCGCAGGTGCTGGCCGAAGAAATTGAGCACCTCGGGACGCTCAGGGTCAACACGTTGAACCCTGGTGCGACACGCACGGCCATGCGCAAAGGGGCTTATCCCGGAGAGGATCCGATGACCCTGCGCACACCGGAAGACATCATGCCTACCTACCTGTGGCTGATGGGTCCGGATAGCAGGGGCTGCAACGGTCAGGCCTTCGACGCTCAACCACCAAAGCGTTGAGTGTGACTTACTGCCATTGCCTTGAGCTGCCTCAGGTGGTGCAAGATGCAAGGCAATGGCAGCGTGGACCTGAGTGTAGTGACGACGGCGTGGCCATAGTCGGTCTCTTCACTGCCGTCGTGTCAGGGCAGGCTGAGCGCTTCCACGACCGCCTCAGCAGTGTCGAACCAGCGATCCGCTGGCCACTGCCGAATGTCGTCTTCCTCTGCGATATAACCGTATCCCACTGCGATAGCGGTCATGCCGGCCGCTCTGGCGGCTTGCATGTCGCGCACGTGGTCGCCCAGATACCAGCACTCTTGCGGGGCTACTGACAGGCGCCGTGCTGCCTCGAGCAATGGTTCCGGATGGGGCTTCTTGTGGGGTAGGTCATCGGCACACAGCAAGGCTCCAGGCTGCAGTCCCAGCGCCTCGACCAAGGGCTCGGCGTACAGGCGCGGCTTGTTGGTGACGATGCCCCAGGGACGCGAGCGATCGCTCCAGTGCAATAACAGGCGGTCGAGGGGCGGAAACACCTGGCTGTGGTCGGCGACAGCTTCCGCATAGAAGTCGAGCAATGTCTGGCGTGCTGCGGCGTGATCAGGATGCGACGGTTTCAGTCCCAGGGCGAGGGTCACCAGGGCACTGCCGCCATTGGAGACTTGAGCACGGATGCGCGGGTAGGGCAGCGCCTCCTGACCATGCAGTTGGCGCAGTCGATTGGTGGCCATCGCCAGATCAGGCGCCGTATCGACCAGGGTGCCATCGAGATCAAACAGCAGGGCCTGGGGCGATGACTGACTCATGCCACCTCCTTGCGGCAATGCATCAGATAGTTGACCGAGACATCATCGGCAGACAGCGAGAAGCGGCGGGTCACCGGATGGTAGACCAGCCCTGTCTGTTCGCAGACCTTGAGCCCAGCGTCACGGCACCAGCGAGCCAGTTCCGATGGGCGGATGAAGCGCGCATAGTCATGGGTCCCGCGGGGCACCATCTTGAGCAGATATTCTGCTCCCAGGATGGCCAAAGCGTAGGACTTGGGGTTGCGATTGATCGTCGACAGCACCAGTTGCCCACCCGGCTTCAACAGTGAGGCGCAGGCCCGGATGATCGCTTCGGGATCGGGGACATGCTCCAGCATCTCCAGGCAGGTGACGACATCGGCACTTGCTGGAGCTTCGCTCGCCAGATCCTCGACGCTGACCAGCCGGTAGTCGACATCTACGTCGTGCTCCCGGGCATGCTGTCGAGCGACCTCCAGCGAGGCGTCGGCGAGGTCAATTCCGGTGACTCGGGCACCGCGTCGTGCCATGGCCTCGGCCAGGATGCCACCGCCACACCCCACATCGATGACCTTGCGACCAGCCAGTCCAACCCTGGCGTCGATAAAGTCCAGGCGCAGCGGATTGATGGCATGCAGCGGCTTGAATTCCCCTTCGGGATCCCACCAGCGATCCGCCAGCGCAGAGAACTTGTCGATCTCAGTGTGGTCAACGTTGGCGGAAGGGGTATCGGACATGTTCATTAGGTTCTCCAAGGCAAGCCGCCAATGTCAGCGGACCACATTCGTCTGATACGCTATTCTACGCATTCCCTGTTCCAAGTCCCATGGTGCACGTCGCCATGGATGACACTAGAACCTCCTGTTTTCGACAAGAAGGAAGTCTCCATGATCCGCAAGGCCGTTCTCCCTGTCGCTGGTTTTGGCACCCGCTGCCTGCCTGCGTCCAAGGCCATCCCCAAGGAAATGATCACCATCGTGGATCGCCCGGTGATTCAATACGTGGTCCAGGAGGCCGTTGCGGCAGGTATTCGTGACATCGTCCTGGTGACTCATGGCACCAAGAGTGCCATTGAAAACCACTTTGACAAGCACTTCGAGCTGGAAGCCGGGCTTGAGGCCAAGGGCAAGACCGAATTGCTCGAAGAGCTGCGGGCCATCGTACCAGCCGACGTCAATATCATCAGCGTGCGCCAGCCCGAACCGCTGGGTCTGGGACACGCCGTGCTATGCGCGCGCCCAGTGATCGGCGACGACGAACCCTTTGCCGTGCTGCTGCCGGACGTGCTGGTGGATGACGATGGTCTCAGCCGCAATGACCTGGCCGGCATGATCGAGGCGTTTGAACAGACCGGGCGCTCCCAGCTGATGGTCGAGGAAGTCCCCCGCGAGCTGACCTACAAGTACGGCATTGTGGCACCCAAGGGCGAGCCGCCCCAGCCGGGCGAATCCTGCCAGCTCGATGGTCTGGTAGAGAAGCCCAAGGTGGAAGAAGCGCCTTCCAACCTTTCGGTGATCGGTCGCTACCTGCTCCCGGGACGGATCTTTCCGATGCTGGCCCGCACCAAGCCGGGCGCCGGCAATGAGATTCAGCTGACAGACGCCATCGAGGAGCTGCGCAACGCTGAAGGCGTTGACGCCTACCGTATGCAGGGCACGACGTATGACTGCGGTCACCAACTCGGCTATCTTGAGGCGATTCTGGCTTACGGTCGCCGACATGCTCGCTATGGCGAGGGCTTCACGGAGCTGTTGAAACGCTACGCTGCCGAGGACTGATGCCATGAAAGTGGTGATACATGGAAGTGAACTGTCAGCCGCCACCGCCGCCGCTGCCTTGTCCTGGGTGGGTCATGATGTCGTCTGGCGTCCTCTGGACCGCCGCTGGGACGAGCTGAAGGACAGCGGATGGCTCACTCGTGAGCCATCCGTGCTCGCGCACCTGACAGCGGCCATGGAGGCCGGGCACCTCAAGGTAGATCACGACGACCCGCTGCCTTACGCCGCCGTGGACGTCTTATGGCTTGCGCTGTCGCCCACCCAGCGTGATGAGGCGGCACGACTGGTCAAGGATGCGGCCGAGATGTTGGCCAACGGGGCGGTGATTATCAACAATGCTACCTTCCCGGTAGGCGATACCGAGCGTTTCGAAGCGCTGCTGCCCGATAAGGACGTCATGTCGGTGGCGTTGCCCGACACCCTTGAGGAAGGCCGCGCCTGGGACACCTTCACTCGGGCAAGAAGCTGGCTGCTGGGCTGCGACGATGATCGTGCAGAGCGTCAGGTCCGTGAACTGATGCGGGCGTTCAACCGTCGGCATGAGGTGTTCAAGCGCATGCCTCGGCGCGCCGCCGAGCTGACCAAGCTGGCCATCAACGGCATGTTGGCGACGCGGATCAGCTATATGAACGAGATGGCCGGACTGGCGGACACCCTTGGTGTCGACGTCGAGTACGTTCGCCAGGGCATGGGGGCAGACCCCCGTATTGGCTATGAGTATCTGTACCCGGGCTGCGGTTTTGGCGGTCCCAATTTCAGCCGCGATCTGGTGGGGCTGGCAGATGTACAGTCGGCCAGCGGTCGCCACTCTGAATTGCTCGATCAGGTCCTCGAGATCAACGAGCACAAGAAAGAGACGTTATTCCGCAAGCTGTGGACCCATTTTCAGGGTCGTCTGGAAGGCCGCCGTGTGGCGATCTGGGGCGCCGCCTTCAAGCCCGGCACGGCGAGGATCGATCACGCTCCCGTGCTGACGCTGCTGCGTGCCCTGTGGGCCCAGGGCGTACACGTGCATCTGCACGACCCGGCAGCGCTGCCGGAGGTGCAGGCAGCGGTGGGTGATCATCCGCTGCTGACACTGCACTATGGAGACCCCCTCGACGCCTGTCAGCAGGTAGATGCGCTGTTGCTGGTGACCGAGTGGAAGGCTTACTGGAACCCGGATTGGCAGCTCCTGCACCAGCGCCTGAACGAGAAGCTTATCCTCGACGGACGCAACATCTTTGACCCCGCGTATGTCGCGGGGCAGGGCTTCCACTACCGCGGCATCGGCAGGCGTGCAGACCCCGTCTGTTGAGTGTTCCTCAATCCTGAGCGTTGCGAGCGGCAAACGGCCAATTTATCAGAGGCCACAGCCGCTCCAGCGCCTCACTGTCGCCCAGGACGTCCAGTACCAAAAGGGGTTCACCCGCTGTCGTCATGGGCTCACCTGTCCCTGTGGTGGTGATGACAAGGGCATCGTCCTGACGCAGAACCCACACCCAAGCGGCGCTCTCTCCGGCCTTGCCCAATATCCTGATGCAGGCCTCCTTCATTCCCTCGACACTCCCGTACTGACGCTGAATCATCGTCGCCAGTGGCTCCACCAAAGGCTCCTGGCGCGGTGTCAGGCAGTGCCAGAACAGGGTCAGGTTCCACGCCTCCTGAGCGTGATGACGCACCTCTTCACTGGCCGCTCGCAGCCCGTCGTCAAGTGACAGCGCTGGTTGCCCTTGCACGGCCGCCCAGCGGTTGAGAACCCGCAGGTGATCGAGATGATCGCCCATGTAGCGGTGTTCGATCCAGCTCTTGGCAAGCCGAGGCTCCAATAGATGGCTGTCGTAGGGTAGTGCGGGTAATTCGAAGGACATGATAGCTCCTGAACAGGTCTTGCCACGGGGTCCGATAGCGGCGTCAATAGCATGTTGCCAGCAGAGAAGCGCGCAGCGCCGTGCGTAATGGTGGTAAAAAACCTTACACTATCAGCCAACTGTTGGCTGCCAGCGACGTGACGTACGGTTCTCGAATCGCTACAGGTTGTGTTCGCGCCAGCTCCTCATGCAGATCAGGAGACCCCTATGGCTCACCCCCCAGACATCGGACGCCCGGGCAGTATCGTGCCGGATCCGGGCGAAAGCGTGTCCGCTACCCGTTATCGGCAAGCACCAGCGCCCAGGCTGTGGCCTTTGTGGCTGCTGATGCTGCTGGTCGTAGGTGGCCTGGCGGCGGGTAGCTGGTGGCTGTGGCAGGAACGCCAGCGGCTTGATCAGGAATTGAGCCGTCTGCGCGGAGAACTCTCCAACGTTCACGCTCGCTTCGAGGCCGAACAAGGGGAGGGCGACCTGATAGCAGAGTTCGAGCGCCGCCTGGATGGGTTGGAGAGCGCCAATGAGACTCTCGACCAACGGCTAGGGGAAGGCCTTGCTGGAGTGGAGAACGCACTTGCCGAACAGGCACAGGCATCGCTGGACCGCCAGGAAGTGAACGCAGAAACTTTGCAGGATCTAGATGAGAGGCTGTCCACTCTCAGCGACACCCTGGCATCGACCCGCTCGTCACTGGCAGCGGTAGAACGGGCCGGCGACAGCGCCAGAGGTGCCCTCGAGGCGCGCATGGACAGGTTCGACGACGCCCGCGAGTCATTTGCTGGACGGCTGGCGTCCGTCACTACCCGGGTAGATGAAGTGGTCAGCCGACTGGATACTCGTCTCGGCGAGATGCTGCCACGGGTAGAAAGCGCTGAAAATCGCCTGTCCGAGGTGACGCGTGACGTTGAAGGCTTGCGCCAATCACGCCAAGATGTGGCCGAAGAGCAGCAGGCGCTGGAGGCCAGGATCGGACAGCGAATCGACGCCATGGAAGACAATATGGCGTCGCTGGCCGCCGATCTGCGCGACCTGCGCCAAGCTCAACTCGCCTTCAGCGCACAACTGGAAGCGCTGCGTTGATCCAGTACCCACGTCAGGAACGCTACAACATGATGGAACATCGTGCTCCCGCTCGCCGGAGACTGGGTGCTGTTGCCTTGGGACCGGGCCTGCTGCTGCTGGTGGCACTGCCGACGTTCGCCATGGATGCCGAGGTCCAGGGTATCGAAGGACGAATCGCTGACAACGTCGAGGTCTACCTCGAGGGGCTGGATGGCAGCCAGTACCGCGTCGAGCGCCTGCGCAACGAAGTGGCGCGCCTGACCCAGGAAGCCATGAGGGTGTACGGCTACTATGAGCCGTCCATCGAGATGCGCTTCGATCGTGATGAAGAGCCACAGGAAGTCTTCCTGACCATCGACAAGGGAGATCCGGTGCGCCTTGAGGTCATCGACTTCACGTTGGAAGGTGACGCGAAGGACGATGCGCCCTTCCAACTGGCGATCGACGCCTACCCGCAAGAGCTCGGCGACATCCTCGAGCATGCTCCCTATGACAGCCTCAAAAGCCGACTTCAGGGGCTGACCATCGAGCGCGGGTACTTCGACTGGCAGTTTACTGACGAACGTATGGAGATACGCCCCTGGGCGGATAGTGCACGCATTTACCTGGGCATGGACAGCGGCCCTCGCTATCGCTTCGGCAACGTCTACATCAAAGGCAGTCACATCATCGAAGATCGCCTGCGCAATCTGGTCCCCTTTGACTACGGTGATCCTTACCTGGCCAGCGATGTGGCTGAACTGAACAACCGACTGAGCTCGACCGAGTGGTTCGGCTCGCTGACGGTTCGCCCCCGGCTGGAGCGCCAGAAAGGCAGTCTTGCTCTACCGGAGCACGATGGCTGGTGGTACTCGGTCGATGTGAGCGAGATCCCGGCACCGTTCTCTGGTCCCCGGATTAGCCGTAAAGCCTTGGCCAGCGCACTTTCCCTCTATCCGCCTGCGCTACCCACAATGCCCGTGGATGTCACCGTTACCCCCGCTGATCGACATCAGTTTGAGGCGGGTATCGGCTTTGCCACGGATGTAGGGCCTCGGCTTCAGTTCTCCTGGGAGCAACCGTGGGTCAACCGCTACGGCCATAGCTGGGACAACCAGGTCTATCTGTCTGCACCCGACCAGCAGTTCAGCGGTACCTATCGCATTCCCCTGGAAGACCCCCTCAATGACAGCTATCGGCTGCAGTACGGTCTGCGTAACCAGGATATCGAGGATACCGAGAGTTTCGAGAGCACCGTGGACTTCGGGCGCCACTGGGTGTTTGAAAACGACTGGGAACAGACGATCTACGTGCGTACCACCTATGAGGACTTCACCCAGGGCGAGCAGTCCGATCAGGTGCTGCTGTTGTACCCCGGAGTGAAATGGTCCCGGGTGCGCACCCGCAATCCCCAGTTTCCGACCTGGGGTGACCGCCAGAACCTGGAGCTGCAGTATTCTCATGAGTCCTGGGGGTCGGACGCGGAATTCTTTCGCATGACCGGTGACACCGCGTGGATTCGCAAGCTGGGTGACGACAACCGCTTTATCGGCCGTCTGGGCGTAGGCGCGATCAACACCGATGATTTCGACAAGATCCCGCCATCACTGCGCTTCTTTACCGGTGGCGATACCAGCGTGCGTGGTTACAGCTACGAATCCCTGTCCCCGGAAGATGAGAACGGCGACCTGGAAGGCGGGCAGCACGAATTTACCGCAAGCGTCGAGGCCCAGCGCCGGATCACCGGCAAGTGGTGGGGTGCCACCTTTTTCGACATTGGCGATGCGTTTTCGGAGTGGTGGCCCAATGACCTCAAGAAGAGCGCTGGGGTGGGTGTGAGATGGATCTCTCCGGTGGGGCCGATACGTTTTGATATCGCGCATCCCTTCGATGACGAGGACGATAATTTCCGCCTGCACTTCGCCATCGGACCAGAATTTTAAGGCCAGCCGGCGCCAGCCCCCTGACAGGAGGGCGCCAGCCCCTGCAATGAGGCTTCAATGAGAAAAGGACGCGCCCTCTGGGCCTTGACACGATTATTGATCTGGCTGCCGTTCAGCCTGATAGGTCTGGTGCTGCTGATTGTCGGCCTGGTGCTGAGTCCGTGGGGGACACGGATGGCCCTGGATCAGGGCAGTCGCATGGGCGTGCTGGAGTATTCGTCGGTCCAGGGAGCGTTGCTCGACAGCTTTGATCTTGAGGGTTTTCGACTGGAAGCGGGCAGTGTACGGGTGAGCGTCGACTCCCTGTCCCTGGCGTGGGCGGAGGACTGCCTGCTCAATGGTCGGCTGTGTCTCGACCACTTGCGCGTGTCAGGCACCGATGTGCGCCTGGGCGAGAGTGATACGGTCGCCGAGCCTGAACCGGAGCCAGTGCCGTCCAACGAACCAGCGGCGCCGCTATCGTTGCCCTTTCCGGTCGAGATTCGCGAGCTGACGGTGAGCGACGTTGCGGTTCACCTGGCGGATGGGACGCAGCTGGCCTGGGAGAGCTTTACCACTGCGGCAGTGGCCGAAGGCGATACGCTGTCCGTCAGTCCCACGCGTCTGGCGGGTCTGCACCTGACGCTGCCATTGACGCCTGGGGCCATGCTGGCCCTCAGCGATGCGGAGCACGACGGTCCGAAGGTAAGCGCCGACGCCATTGATGCGGCGATCGCCGTTCGTTCTCCATTGCCTGGCAGCGCTGCGGCAGAGCTGGAGGGTGCCGCCTCCAAGGCCGATGACATTCCTCTGGATCAGCGTGAACGGCTTGTCCTGCCCGAGGTCACTCTGCCCCTGGCCATCGAAGTGCCGGAGCTGGTGGTGGAGGACACTACCATCGATGGCGCCTTTGACTACCAGGTAGAGCGATTGGACCTGAGCCTGCTGGCACGGGGACAGGACGTCACGATTGAGCCGCTGGCCGTGGCCACCCAGGACGCCGATGCAGAGCTCCAGGCCAAGGCTACGCTGAGCGGCGACTACCCGCTAGAGGTTCGCTTTGCCGCGGACCTGTTCCTGCCCGAGATTTTTCCTGCTCTTGATGGCGAGCGTGTCGAGCTTTCCGCCAATGGCAGTCTTGCCGAGCTGGAGCTCAATTTGACCACGACTGGCCCCGTCTCCACGCAGCTGGTCGCCCGCCTGGATGCCCTCGACCCGACGCTACCGTTCACCGCGGCCTTTTCCAGCCCTCGTCTGCAATGGCCGTTGCCGGGCATGCAGCCGGCCCAGGCGGACGCCGAAGGGGACGAGACCGAAGCCACCGATGTCGATCCTTGGGTCGCTGAGGATATCGATCTGTCCGTCGATGGCTCCCTGATAGGATATCAGCTGAAACTGGCTCTCGCGGCCGTGGGGCCTGATCTGCCGAGAACCACCCTGGCCGTCGATGGTCAGGGCGATCTGTCACACTTCTCCTGGGCACCGCTTGAACTTGCGCTGGAGGGAGCAGGGCAGCTGAGCACGCAGGGCAATGTCGACTGGTCGGATGGCGTAGCCGTGACCGCCACGGCCGCTCTGGACAACCTCAACCCTGAGCCTTTTGTCGAGGGGTTGAAGGGTAATCTGAGTGGCACCCTGGACGTCGCCTTCACCCAGCAGGACGAAGGTTGGGAAGTCGATGTTCCTGATATCGATATCCAGGGAACGCTGGATGATCGCCCCTTGTCCTTGGAGGCCGCGCTTGCCGGCAACAGTGCCATGCGCTGGGATATCGATCGCCTCGATTTCCGCCAAGGGGACAACCAGATTGAGGCCAAGGGCCAGGTCAGTGAAGCCCGCCTGAACGTGGATGCAGAGCTTGCCTTACCCGACATGGCCAGCCTGTATCCTGGGCTGGCGGGGCGTCTGTCTGGCAATATCCAGGCACGAGGCAGCCTTCGTTCACCACAGCTGGAGCTCGCCATCGAGGGTAGCGGTGTCGGCTATCAGGAAAACCGTGTTGGCGAGCTCGCCCTGGCCGGTCGTGTCCGCGGGCTCGATGACCCCCAGCTGGATGTGGGGCTGTCAGCACGCCAGGTAGACGCTGGTGGCCAGCGTTTCGAGGATATCGCCCTCGATCTGGATGGTCGCCTGTCCCAGCATCGACTGGAGCTCACCGTCGACGGCAGTGACGAAGGCCCGCTCAACCGCCTTGTGCTGGCCCTGGACGGTGCCATGAACGATGCCCGCGATCGCTATCGGGGGACACTGACGCCGCTGGAGATTACCTTGCCCCAGGGCGATATTGCATTGGATGGGCCTCTGGCCTTCGATGCCAATCTGGCCCAGGGCTCTGTGCGCACCGATCCTTTCTGCCTCGCCCGCCAACAAGGTGGGGCGATCTGTATCAGCGAACCGCTCAGCGCCTCGGCAGATGCCGGCAAGCTGACCCTCGACATCAACGAACTGCCCATGGACCTGGTCAATGAGGCGCTGCCCGAAGGCTGGGCCATCGATGGCGATACCGGTGCGCGTGTGGTGGCAGGGTGGTCAGCGGGCGGCAGCCGCTGGCAGGCAGATGCGCAGCTCGACAGTGAAGTCAGCGTGACCGGTGTGGATGCCTATGGTCAGCCCTGGTCGGTGCCTGCCACACGGCTGTCATTGAATGCTGACGCCAGCGACGCCCGCGTCGATCTCAATGTCGATCTTTCCCTGGCCCAGAGCGGTGACATCACTCTGGCCCTGACGATCGACGATCCCGTGGGTCGTGGTGGACTGGACGGCAACCTGTCGATAGACGGCATCAGCTTGTCACCGTATCGCCCCCTGGCAGCGGGACTGGATCAATTGGAAGGCACCTTGGCCGGCAACATTCGTATTGCGGGCAGCCGCGAGGCACCGGATCTCAGCGGGGAGCTGAGCTTGACGGGTCTCAAGGCTCACGGAGGAGACATCCCTGTCGCGGTGACGGATGGTCGCCTCAATATCGATCTGACCGGCGACAGCGCACGCATCTCTGGCTATGTCGATGGTGAAGAAGGGCGCCTCAACATCACCGGTAACGCCGCCTGGCCAGGCGGTAGCTGGGAAGCCAATGTGGCGCTGTCCGCGGTCCAGGACCCGTTGCTGGCCGCGATGCCTGCCTATGGCCGGCTCAAGCTGGCTCCTGACCTGACGATAACGGCGAACCCCACCCGCCTGCGTATTCGCGGTGAGGTGCGTATTCCCTGGGCCCGCCTCGACGTCGGCGAGGTGCCGCCGTCGGCAGTGTCCCCAAGCAGTGACGAGATCATCATCACTCGCGAAATGGACGAGCAGGCCAGAGAGGCCGAGCGTCAGGCCGAAGAAGACCCGGTGGGTGCCTCCACCGCCCAGGCCATGGCGGAAGCGGGTATGGCCATCGATATCCGTATCAGACTGCTGCTGGGTCCTGACGCCCGTTTAAGTGCCTATGGCTTGCAGACGGAGCTGGCCGGCGACCTGGAAGTGCGTCAGAACGCCGGCCCGCTGCAGCTGTTTGGGGATGTCAGCCTGGTCGATGGGCGCTTCCGGGCCTACGGCCAGGACCTGCAGATCCGCCAGGGTAAGGTGATCTTCGCCGGACCGCCTAGCGTGCCGACGCTGGACTTTGAGGCCATTCGCAATCCAGCCAGCACCGAGGACGGCGTGGTGGCAGGTCTCAAGGTGACAGGGACTGCCAGCCAGCCGGACCTCGAGATCTTCTCCGAACCCGCCATGGACGAGTCCCGTGCTCTGTCCTACGTGCTTCGCGGACGCGCCCCTGATGACAGCGGTGACGCCAGCGGTGCGCTGACCTCGGCACTGATCGGCTTGACCTTGGGTAAGACAGGTGGCGCCGTCGGCGCCATGGGTGAGGCCTTCGGCATCCAGGACCTGTCACTGGATACCTCTGGTAGTGGTGAAACCAGCCAGGTGGTCGTCAGTGGCCGCCTGACCGATCGTCTTGAGGTGGGCTATGGCGTGGGCATCTTCTCGCCCATCGCCGAACTGACGCTGACCTACCAGCTGTGGCGAAGCCTGTACCTGGAGGCGGTATCCGGTGCTGCCCAGGCGGTTGACCTGATCTACACCTGGAGCCTGCCGGGCAACCCGCCAGAACTGCAGTAAGCGCTGTGCAACAACCCAGCATAAGCCCCGACCAAGGTCGGGGCTTCTGTTGTTTCAGGTCAGGGACAGCTCCTGCAGATAACGTTCCAGTCGCTTGCCTAACCAGTAATCGGGGCGGTAGCCGTCTCCGGGCGCCATGAACCCCACATGCCCCCCTTGCTCCGCCAGCTCCATGGTGACCATGGGGGAGCGCTGCGGAAAACGATCGATCAGATCCGCTGGCATGAACGGATCATCCTTGGCGTGGAGCAGCAGCGTCGGCACTTGAATGCGATCCAGCACGGGACCGCTGGAGGCCCTGGTGTAGTAGTCCTCGGCATCACGAAAGCCGTGCAGCGGTGCCGTGATCAGGTCGTCATAGTCTCGCAGGCGCTTGAGCTTTCTTACTTGTTCCGCCGTCGCGACAAGGGGAAGCTCCCCGCGCTCCAGTCGAGGCAATACCTTGCGCTTCAGTGATCCGAGCAGATGGCGTTCGTAGACCCGCGAGAAGCCTTCACCTAATCGTTGTGCGCATGCGGCAAGGTCCAGCGGCGCGCTGATGACCAAGGCCGCATGAAGACCCAGTGCATCACACTCTGGTTCGGCCAATAGCCGCAGTAGCATGTTCCCGCCCAAGGAGACGCCGGCGACGACCTTGGGAGCCCCGGGAAAACGCCGAGACAGGCTATCCAGTAAAACCCGAGCATCCCCGGTGTCGCCGCTGTGATACGCCCTGGGCAGGCGGTTGGGTCGACTCCCACAGCCTCTGAAATGCATCAGCAGCGGGCGATAGCCCTGGTCTCTGGCCGCCGCCAGCAGATCGTGGGCATAGGGAGAGCCCATGCCTCCCTCAAGGCCATGGAACAGCACAAACAGAGGGGCCTGCACATCCGCCGGCTCAGGCGTCACCCATGCCAACTCAACTTCATCACCGTCCGGCAGCGTGAAGAATTCCTGGCGCCACTCAACCCGTTGCGGTCGCAGCAGGCGGGGTAACAGCGTCTGTACATGGGGGTTGGATAGCCATCGAGCGGCACGAAAACGAGAGGGTACCAGGCTTGCCGAGCCATCGGCGTTGATCGACGCAGGGTCGGCTGTGGGTTGGGGCAAAGGAATATCTCCAGTCAGCCAGCGGCGCTGCAGTGACCGCTGACATTCACGTCAAGGTGTCCTGTGGCTAAAGTCCTGGCAGTAACCCAACGATCATTTACCTGCCAGGAATCAGCAAGACTACATCAGGAAGGCTACATCAGAAGACTAGGGCACCAGCGCCCGTGCGCGCAGGACTTGCCACGCGGTATCGACCGCTGCACGTCGTGTCGTGAGATGTCGGTAGAGTCGAATATCAAAGCTCACGACCCAGCGCTCATCTCCTGCAGGTACCAACTCGCCACTCGCGAGGGCCTGGGACAAGCTGCGTTCTGGCAACCACCCTAGGCCATAGCCAAGGCTGACCAGTTCTCGGATATTGCCACTCTGGATGCTCTCGTTGAGCACTGTCAGGGTGGGGGAATCTCCCAGTCGATCAAGGTGGGCGCGTATCGCCGCATCGATCATGCCCCGTGGATGATAGGCGATCAATGGCAAGGAACGCCCCTTGCCAGACTCCTTGCCGATCCCTTTACCCGCGTCGTTGCCGCCTCCGAGAGCGAACCTGGGCTGGCCTCGGTCATCGGCAAGGCTGACGGGAATGAAACGTTCACGCCCGATGACGCAGTAGTCGGTATCCTCATTGGCCAGTTCCAGCGGGCTGCCCGTGGTCGGCCAGTAGCATAACGCCAGGTCGATTTCCCCGGAGGCCAAGCCCTGGAAGTAGTCACCCACCAGCCAGGCGGTGGCACGCAGATAAGGCTGTATGGGCGGTGGTTCGCGCCAGTGCTGAAGCCATTGTGGCAGGAATTGGGCAAGTAGGCTCTGGGGCGCACCGAGACGCAGCTGTCCTGCCTGCTCCTCCGCCATCTGTGCCAGTCTCTGACGAGTCTGGTCGACGCGACGGGTCACGTCGTGGCACATGCCGAGAAAGGCCTCTCCCGCGGGCGTCAGTGACAGCGGCAGGGTCTGGCGATTAATCAGCGTCGTGCCCATCTCCTCTTCCAGCAACTTGATGCGGCGAGAGAAGGTAGGTTGGGTCACATTTTGCTCTTCGGCGGCGCGAGAAAAGTGTCGCGTACGGGCCAAGGCGAGAAAATCTTCCAGCCAACGTATTTCCATGGAAGGGTCACCTGTCCAGCAATGCGACGATTGTGCCAGATAACGTCATGCCGGGCGTACCCGGCATGACGAAAACGGAGGTACTACGACTGCCACAGACGCCATAGCAAAAGGCGGGCATCACGTAAGACGACCTTCCTCGACACCATGGCAGGCCACTTGCCCGCCGTCATCCGTGGCGATCAACGTCGGGATTTCCCGACGGCAGCGATCATTGGCATGGGGACAGCGGCCATGGAACACGCAACCCGACGGCAGATTGACCGGCGTCGGCACTTCCCCCTGCAGCCGCAGGTGCTGGGGTCGGTCGTCTTCCAGTCGTGGAATCGCCGACATCAGGGCCTGGGTGTAGGGGTGACGTGGGCGAGCAAACAGCGTCGCCGTAGGTGCTACCTCACAGACTCGGCCCAGATACATCACGGCTACCCGAGTGCCGAAATGTTCCACCACTGCCAGGTCGTGGGTAATGAACAGATAGGTGAGATGATGCTCGCGCTGTGCCTCCATCAGCAGATTGAGCACCTGAGCCTGGATCGATACATCCAGCGCGGAGATCGGCTCATCGGCAACGATGAACTCAGGATCCACCGCCAGTGCCCGAGCAATGGCAATACGCTGTCGCTGGCCTCCGGAAAACTCATGCCCATAACGGGAACCCCAATCCGGGGCGATGCCGACCGATGACATGACCTCGTGGACCTTCTCGACCACCTGAGCCGGCTTCCAGTCGGGATGATGCAGGCGGATGGGTTCTTCCAAGGTCTGCTGAATGGTCATGCGCGGGTTCAGCGAGGCGTAGGGGTTCTGGAAGATCATCTGCATGCGCTGGCGGTAGGGCAGCAGTGCCTTGCTATCCAGATGGTCGATACGCTCTCCGGCGTAGCGAATCTCACCGGCGCTGGGTGTCAGCAGTCCCATGACCGTGCGTGCCACGGTGGACTTGCCGCAGCCCGACTCGCCGACCACGCACAGGGACTCACCGCGGCGAATATCGAGGTCAACGCCGTTGATGGCATGCACGTGATGCTGTTCACGCACAATACGCCCTCGCCGGAACTTGAGCTGTTCAAGAAAGTCACCGGACAGCGAGAAACGCTTCTCCAGCCCCCGGATCTCGAGCAGGCTATCACCGCCTGGGGCGGGTTCACGCTGAGTCGACGCATCCTGGTGCATCGGCGCCATGGCGGCTTGAGTCGTCTGGCTCATGAGTTTTCCTCCCTGACCTCGATGCGCTCGGCATCCTGCATCTCGGCCACCATGTGGCAGGCCACCTGACAGTTGCCGGAGCTGACGAAGGCCGGTACCTCAGTCTTGCAGCGACTGCGCTCGCTGCCGTCCTGACGTGTTGCAAAGTCACAGCGTGGATGAAACGGGCAGCCGCTCGGCAGCTGGCTCAACGACGGCATGCTGCCGCGAATCTGGTTGAGCCGTTCTCCCGGCGTCGCCATTTGCGGCAAGGCATTGATCAGACCCTGGGTGTAGGGATGCTGGGGGTCGTTGATGATTTCTCGGGTCGGGCCTTGCTCAATGACACGACCGGCATACATGACCAGCATGCGCTGCGTGACCTGGCTGACCACCCCCAGATCATGAGTAATCAGGATCAGGCCGACGTTATGCTTTTCGCAAAGCTCGAGCAGCAGCGCCATGATCTCAGCCTGGATCGTGACATCCAGTGCCGTCGTCGGCTCATCCGCGATGATGATGTCCGGGTCCAGCAGCAGGGCGATGGCAATAATGATGCGCTGACGCATGCCCCCAGACAGTTCGTGGGGATATTGATCCAGCCGTTTCTCTGGAGAAGGGATCTGTACCTGTTCGAGCTTGCGCAGGGAAATGGCGCGAGCCTCGCGGCTGGAGATACGGCGGTGAGCCTTCAAGCACTCCACCATCTGCTCGCCGATCGACAGCACCGGGTTGAGGGTCATCATCGGATCCTGAAAGATCATCGAGATCCGGTGGCCACGAACCTTGCGTAGCTGGCGGTCACTGAGTCCCGTCAGCTCGAGCCCGTCAAAGGTGATGCTGCCCCCCGCAATGTAGCCGGGCTTGGCAATCAGGTTCAGTAGGCTGAAGGCGGCAACGGACTTGCCAGCACCTGATTCCCCCACGATGCCCAGGCGTTCACCACGGTCCAGGCTGAAGCAGACGTCCCGCAGCGCCTTGACGTCGCCCTGACGAAGGGCGAAGCGCACGTCGAGATGATTGACGTCGAGTAGTGCCATGGTTGTCCTCCTAGCCCTTGTACAGTCGTGGATTGAGCACGTCACGCAGCCAATCGCCGAGCAGGTTGATGACCAGCACCAGCACCACAAGTACCAGGCCGGGGATCAGGGTGATCCACCAGGATCCCGACTGGATGTAATCGAAACCGGACTTGATCAGCGAGCCAAGGGAAGGCTGCGTCTCGGGCATGCCAAGCCCAAGAAAGGACAGCGCAGCTTCGGAGATGATGGCATTGGCCACCTGGACCGTTGAGATGACAAAGATCGGTGACAGGGTGTTGGGCAGGATATGGCGGAACATGATGCGTCGACTGCGCAAGCCCATGACCCGCGCTGCATCCACATATTCCTTGGACTTCTCCGCCAGCACCGAGGCACGCACGGTACGCGCATATTGTGGCCATTCCGCGAGGCCGATGATCAGCACCAGCAGCCACATGGCGTAGTCCGAGTAGGTGGCACCGCCAAAGATCGCCTTGAACAAGGCGCCAACCACGATGGCCACCATCAGCGTGGAGAAGGACAGCTGAATATCCGCCAGGCGCATCAGGAAGGCGTCGACGCGCCCGCCCAGATAGCCGGCCAATAGCCCGAAGCACACGCCCAGGGCTGCCTGCAAGGCCACCGCACCGAAACCAATGACCAGCGATACCCGCATGCCATAGAGAATGGTGGACAGCATGTCGCGGCCCTGGGAGTCGGTACCCATCAGATACTGGGGGTCGGCCCCATCGATCCAGAAGGGCGGTAGTTCTGAGGCCAGAATATCGATCTGGGCCAGGTCATAGGGGTTGGCCGGGGCCAGCCATGGAGCCAGCAGGGCGGCGAGGACCATGACGACGAACACCAGCAGGCTGACCTGGGCGATCACATCGCGTTTGAAACTGTACAAGAGGTAGGAGTCGCGAAACCGCTCCCACCGAGTGCTGGTCGCAGTGCTGTGGGTGCTCATGCGGGCTTACCTGTCAGCTTGACGGTGGGGTTGACCAGGCCGTAGACCAGATCGACCAGAGTATTGGTGATCACGAAGATCAGGCCGACGATCATCAGGTAGGTCACGATCAATGGGATGTCCGAGCGCTCGATGGCATCGAGGAACATCAGGCCCATGCCGGGCCACTGGAACACCGTCTCGGTCAGAATGGTGTAGGCCACCAAGGTACCGATCTGCACGCCACCAACGGTGATGACCGGCAGCATGGTGTTCTTGAGCGCATGCAGGAAGTAGATGCGACGCATCGAGATTCCCTTGGCACGGGCGAACTTGACGTACTCGGACTGCAGCACTTCCAGCATTTCCGCACGAATCAGGCGAATGAACAGCGGCAGCATGATCGACGCCAGGGAAATCGCCGGCAGCACCAGGTAGGTCAGGCCTTCCAGGGAAGCGAAGTTGGTGCTCCAGGTACCGAACACATGGACAGGATCACCACGTCCATAGGCCGGCATCCCGCCTTCGGTAGACACTAGCCCGTTAAGCCAGGCGCCCCAGCCAGTGTCGGCCGGAAAGGGGGTGAAACTGACGCCAATGGCAAATAGTTGAATAAGCACGATCGCGGTGAGAAACACCGGGATGGAGATACCGATGATCGACACCCCCATAAAGAACCGGGACAGCCAGGCGCGAGGCTTGATGGCGCTGTAGACCCCAATGGGAACCGACAGGGCGATGATCAACAGGGTGGCGGCGAAGACCAGCTCAAGCGTGGCTGGAAGGTGGCGTAGGATCACCTCGGTGGTCGGCTCGTTATAGACGTAGGAATAGCCGAAATCAAACTGGGTGGCATTGGCAGCAAAACGCAGATATTGCACGAAAAACGGATCGTTGAGGCCCAGTTCCTCACGCAGCGCTTCACGCTCGCTCTCGGGTACCGATTGTCCGACCATCTGCTGGATCGGGTCACCCAGATTGTCTTGAATGGCGAAGGCAATCACGCTGATGACGAACATCACCAGCAGCGCATGAAAAAGGCGCTTGATCAAAAATGCGATCATTTGGCGTTACCAGGGTACAGGCCCTCAGCTCCGCGAGGTTGTCACGAAGCTGAGCGCACTGAATGGGAGCGAAGGGCACCAGGGTGCGGTGCCCGTAGGCTTACTCTTCGTTGATGACCAGGTCACCCAGATAGGGGAAGTTCAGCACGTTGACCACCGGCTCGATGTCGACATTGGCGGCCGAGGCCCAGGCCAGGTCCTGCCAGTGCAGGGGAATGAAGGCGGCATCGTCGTACAACCCCTGCTCCAGCTGTTGCAGCATCTCGCCACGCTTCTCGAGATCCAGCTCCAGGTTGGCGTCGACCATGAGCTGATCGAGTTCCGGGTTGCAGTAGTTGCCCGCATTGTACTGACCCGCCCCGGTGTCGGCGTTGGGGCATTCGGTCAGGTACTGGTGGAAGTTGGCGGAATCCTCGGTATCCGAGTGCCAGCCAATCATCATCATGTCGGCGGCGCGGTCGTCGTACTCTCCCCAGTACTGGGCTTTGGGCAGGGTCTTGAGGTCCACAGTGACGTTGATGCGAGCCAGCATGGCGGCAACCGCCTGGGCGATCTTGGCATCGTTCACGTAGCGGTTGTTGGGCGCCATCATGGTGATGGAGAAACCGTCCTCATAGCCTGCTTCGGCCATCAGCTCCTTGGCCCGGTCCAGATCGAAGCGCGGCTCGAGCTCCGGGTTGTGGCCGGAATAGCCGTCAGGCGAGAACTGAGCAGCCGGGGTGGCAAAGCCTTTCATCAGGCGATCGGCAATGCCTTCCTGGTTGATCGCGTAGACGAAGGCCTGGCGCACGCGGGGGTCCTGGAACGCCTCGACTCGGTCCTGGTTCATGTGGAACAGGATGATGCGAGTGCCGGACATGGTCACCAGGTTGGTGTCTTCGTCACTCTCGATGCGCTCGAGATCGTTGGGCGGCACCGGAGCGATGAAGTCGACATCGCCGGACAGCAGGGCGGCCACACGGGTGGCATTCTCGCTGATCGGTGTCAACGTGATGTTATCGACGTTACCCGGAGACTCGCTGTCCCAGTAGTCATCAAAGCGCTCGAAGTCGACCCTGACCCCCTGCTGGCGGTTGGTCACCTGGAATGGGCCGGTACCCGACACATTACGCGAGGCATAGGAGTTACCGTTCTTGACGATCTCATCCTTGGCCTTGCCGTCCTCTGTCTCACCAGAATAGAACTGGCTATCCATCGGGAAGATATAGGTCGCCATGTTGAGGAGCAGCGGGTTGGGCCGCTTGGAGACAATCTCGACGGTATGATCGTCAATGACATTGACGGTTTCGATGGGCTCGAAGATGGCCTTGAAATCGCCGCTTTGCTTCAGGCGATCAACGGTCCAGGCGACGTCTTCCGCGGTGAATGGGTTACCGGAGTGGAAAGTGACGCCTTCGCGCAGGGTGATGCGCATGGTGGTGTCGTCGATCTGTTCCCAGTCGGTCGCCAGGCGAGGCTCGAACTCGAAGTCCTTGGTCCAGCGCACCAGCGGGTCAAAGACCATGTGTGACAGCTGCAGGATACCGCCAGACAGCTGCTCGTGGATGTCCAATGACACCGGATCGGCGTCATAGGCCATACGCAGGGTAGTCTCAGCGACTGCCGCCTGAGGCAGGGCAGCCGTCAACATGGCCGCGCCCAGAGCGCTGGCCAGAAGGGTCTTCTTGAACATGGAAGGTGGTCCTGCTTGTTATTGAGGTTGTTGTAATGGCTAGTCGGACGCTTGGCGCAATTGGCACATGCCGCCTAGTCAATGTCCACCAACAACATAGTGAGATGTGCCGTTTAAACACAATCGAAATTCTGATAACCCCCATGCGAGGATTGAATAGAACACGATGCATGTCATGCAGGCAGGAAGGGGGAAGGGCCACGGCAGCCGCGCAGGGTCCGCTTATAGTGCCTTGTGGTTCACCCGCTGGGTCTGCGCGTCATCCCGGAAACCGAAGATCCTGTGGACGGGCTGCCCGCTGAACAATGCCCGCTGAACGATGCCCACTGAACGATGCCCGCTGAGAGAGAGCGCTAGTCATGGGTGAGCCGCCTATGGACCTGCTATCAGTAGTTGCACTCGTCGCAGTTCGTCTTTCGCAGTTCGTCTTTCGCGGTTCTCCTGGCAGCACCACCTTCCACAGCGAATCCATACTGATGACGCGCGAGAACCCCCCCGCTCGGCGAAGGCCAGGCGGGGTAATGCACCAAGCTGACGACATCGTCGCTGGTCGGAGGGGTGATCAATCCTGCGACGGGGTGACGCGATCGATCCGATAGAGTTGGGCAACCTGATCGAGGCCGTGGACACTGCACTCCAGGTCCGTCACCCGGCCGTCGCTGAGGCCATAGACCCAGCCGTGGACCGACAGCTGCTGTCCGCGCTGCCAGGCACGCTGAATGATCTTGGTGCGGCAGAGCGTCTTGACCTGCGACTGGACGTTCAATTCACACATACGGTCGACCTGCTCATCCAGCGGCAGCTGCTCGAGCTGAGGGCGGTGCATGCTGTACAGCTCACGTACGCTGTGCAGCCAGTTGTCTACCATGCCATTCTCGCCACCGGTCACCGCCGCACGCACGCCGCCGCAGTTGTAATGACCCACGATCATGATGTGACGTACCTTCAGCACGTCGACGGCAAATTGCACGACCGACAGAGCATTCATGTCGTTGTGATAGAGCAGGTTGGCAACGTTACGGTGGACGAACACCTCACCCGGAGGGAGATCGATGATCTGGTTGGCCGGCACGCGGCTATCCGAACAGCCAATCCACAGGTACTCGGGGCTTTGCTGCTGGGCCAGACGAGAAAAGAAGTCGGGGTCATCCTGGCAGACCTTGTCAGCCCAAGCCCGGTTTCTTTCAAGGAGGTTGTCGATATCACTCATGTTCTTTCCCCGTCTGTGCGAATGGTGACTAAAGTGGTGCATGTTTTTACCCCCGTCGGCCAAGGTGGTCAAGCACCCTCCCGGGGTAAGCGTACCGCTGGTATCATGGCAGCCTGCCGCCGCGAGCGGACCATCTGTCCTCTCCGGTGTCCTCAACCTGGCTATTCGTAGGCGAGGACGTTGGAGCGAGCTGACGAGAATCGGATTTCAGGAGACGCAAGTGTCACAATACGACTACGACCTCTTTGTCATTGGTGCCGGCTCTGGCGGTGTACGCGCGGCGCGCACCGCAGCAGCAACAGGAGCCAAGGTGGCCGTCGCTGAAGATCGCTACCTGGGTGGCACCTGCGTCAACGTAGGCTGCGTACCGAAGAAGCTGTATTCCTACGCCGCCCATTTTCATGAGGCCTTCGATGATGCAAGGGGCTTCGGCTGGGAGCTCAATGAAGCCCCCAGTTTCGACTGGAACACGCTTCGCGACAACAAGATCGGGGAGATAAAGCGTCTCAACGGTATCTACGGCAAGCTGCTCGACAACGCAGGTGTGCGCCTGATCAATGGCCGCGCCAAGGTGGTCGACGAGCATCGTGTCGAGGTCGCAGGTGAAACCATCAGCGCCGAGAAGATTCTTGTGGCGGTGGGTGGCTGGCCATGGGTGCCGCCGTTCCCGGGCAGTGAGTTGGCCATGAACTCCAACCAGATCTTCGACCTGGACCACTTCCCTAAGCGTTTTCTGGTCCTCGGTGGTGGCTACATCGCCGTCGAGTTTGCTAGCATCTTCAACGGCCTGGGCGCGGATGCCCATCTGGTGTATCGGGGGGAGCTGTTCCTGCGCGGCTTTGACCAGGAGGTCCGCGAATTCACTCGGGACGAGATGGCCAAGAAGGGCGTTAACCTTCACTTCAACACCAACATCGAGTCTCTCGAGAAGGTCGAGGGCGGCATCAAGGCTACCCTGACCAACGGCGATGTACTGGAAGTGGATGCGGTGCTGTCGGCCACCGGTCGTAAGCCTCACCTGGAAGGCCTGGGACTGGACCGTCTTGATATCGCCCTCAACGAGAATGGCTCGATCCAGGTCAACGATCGCTTTGAGACGTCGGTGCCGTCCATTCTGGCGCTAGGCGACGTCACCGGCGGGCCGGAGCTCACCCCGGTGGCCCTGGCCGAGGCCATGCACCTGGTCGCTCACCACTATGGGGATGCGCCCAAGGCACCGATGAACTACGAGAACATCGCGACAGCGGTGTTCTGTCACCCGAATATTGGCACCGTCGGCTTGTCCGAAGAAAAGGCACGTGAGGTATACGGCGATATTCGTGTCTACACAGCCGACTTCCGTCCGATGAAGCACACCCTGTCCGGTAGCGATGAGCGCTGTCTGATGAAGCTGATCGTCGATGACAAAAGCGACGTGGTGGTGGGCGCCCATATGGTCGGCGAAGAGGCTGGTGAAGTCATTCAGGGCATCGCCATCGCCGTGCGTGCCGGACTGACCAAGGCCCAGTTCGATGCCACCGTTGGCATTCACCCCACCGGCGCAGAAGAGTTCGTGACCATGCGGACTCCCACCCGCACTTGAGGCATCGACTGTAGCGGCAACGCGGACAGCACTGGCTCACCTCTATAAGGCACCTTCGGGTGCCTTTTTTGTTCGATGCTTTGTAGGGATACGGCCTGTGTATGCGGGGAGGGAGGGCACTTCAGATAGGTCTTCGAGTTGAAGTCGGACACTAGGCCTAGGCCATTACCTTGATAACAGGAGATCTCGCGATGAAGCGTAATCGACATACTGAAAAGTAGGTCATCACCATCCTCAAGGCCCATGAACGCAGCATCGCGGTGGCCGAGCCGGCTCGGCAGAATGGTGTCACCGAACAGTCCAGCTATCGCTGCCCGCGTCGATTATCTACGGTAACGGCCTCGAACTGACCAGCAAGCAGCTCGGGAGGGGGGGCTTTTAGCAATCCCAGTTTGTTTACCCGAGCGGTTGATAACTGGTGAAGGCCCGGATGCTGATTACGGAACAGGGAATGCAGTCCCACCAGGGGAAACAATGAAGTCGGGTGCATCACTATTGTCTGCGGGTTTTGCTCTATTTGAACCGCCGCAATTACACCCACTCCTCCCACTCAACCCCAACGGATCCACCCAGCCCGTCGGCTCGGGGGCGTAGACGTAGAGGTTATCACCTCCCGCCAGGCCGATGGGGTCCTGGGTGGTGAAGCGGCCTATCTCTGGATCATAGTACCGATGGCGGTTGTAGTGCAGCCCGGTTTCTTCGTCGTGATACTGCCCCTGGAAGCGGAAGGGGTTGTCGGTTTGGGCTTTATTGCCCTGGCCGTCGCTGGTGTGACGCAGTTTGCCCCAGTCGGTGGCCGGACGGTTAGACGCTACTCCATCTAAAGGAAGTGAATACGGTTACCCGGGCCGGACTCGGGATATCAAGGTAGCATCCCTAATTTCCATCTCAGCTGGCGAATTGGTCGTCTCACTGAGCAAGTACAATGCCTAAGATCTTGTAGTAATTGCTTTATAAGAATTTATACCTTCAAAGATAGATATTTCCTTTTCTCTAAGACGACTGAAATTCAATTTAGCGTTGCCAACTACTACGACTCCTGTATTGCCAAGGTTGTCAGTTATTAGGTACGCAAGAGAAAAATCATTTTTACAGAGTGTGTCTAATATCTCGGCATCTGGGATAAAGCGTTTTTTGCTGGCGAGATGCCAAGCTCTATCACTATTTACTATTTTTTTTGGACTAAAATCAGTCTTTTTCGAAAAGAAAAACACTAATCCAGATTTTTCAGAACATTCGTCTAGAAATGAAAAGTCTAATAAAGAGTCCGAACTCTTGAAGAAAGTGGCATGATAGACTTCGTTTTCGACAGAAACTTCCCATCTCATTTTTTTGTATTTTTTTTCCAGAAGTTTTGAGGCAACGACAGATCTTGAAGGTAAATGCTTCAGCCATGCTGAACTCGCGTAGAAATTCAAATCCAAGCAAGAAGCAGCTAAAAGCACAATTTCTGATACTGGGGTCGCTCGCCCCTTCTTTCTTACAAATGTATATCTATTCAACCTCCTGTGCTGCGATCTATCTAGCTCTATTTTTCCTAAAATATTGTTGTATTCGTATAAACTATGATTGTTTATTGTTGGTTCTTCTTTGCCGATACATAACATGTATTCACCTATTATTCCTAGGGTCGTGATCACTTGGATAGGTAAAATGAATCGTTCCATCTTTATCAGAGACACCATAGTGTGGATCAATGACGGTGCCATCATCAAACTTGTGGCCATAGGGATCGTGATGCACGACTTTACCAGTATCAACCGATTGAATCTCTGTCCTTACCCCCGGATCCCCCATTGGGGATCTTGAGCCTTTATCTAGAGCTTGGTCGTCTAGCGATTGCCTGCCACCATGCTTACCCATCCCAGATTGCCTTTCGGCAGCTCTTCTGGCCGCTCTTTGTGACGGGCTTCTAACAATAACTGGATCACGCCCATCACAATTACACCCACTCAACCCCAGCGGATCCACCCAGCCTGTCGGGTTGGGTGCGTAGACGTAGAGGTTATCACCTCCCGCCAGGCCGATGGGATCCTGGGTGGTGAAGCGGCCTATCTCTGGATCATAGTACCGATGGCGGTTGTAGTGCAGCCCGGTTTCTTCATCGTGATACTGGCCCTGAAAGCGGAAGGGGTTGTTGGTTTGGGCTTTATTGCCCTGGCCGTCGCTGGTGTGACGGAGCTTGCCCCAGGCCTGGTACTGGCCCACCCAGGCGAGCTGCCCGTCTTGGGTGGTGAGCTCCAGTGGGGTGCCAAGGTGATCGGTCTGCAAGTAGTAAAGGGTAGGCTCGCCGGGTTGGGCGTCGTGATACAGCAGGGTGTCGTCGGTGCCCGTGCGTATCGTGACCGGCACGCTCTGATAGTGTCGCTCGATCTTGGCCGCGGGAATAAAGCTCTCGGGCTCGAACAGGTAGTTGGCCTGATGCACCGGGGTGAGGCTTGGGTTGACAAGCTCGTAGCGGCATTGGGCCACCGGCAGGGCGTAGAGCCGCTCGGGGTTCTCAGAGGTGAGTTCAAGCGGCTGGCGTCCCGGCACGTACCACAGGGCGGTGTCAAAAGGGGTCTGTGCTCGGCCTTCGAAGCGTTCTTCGCCGATTAGCAGGTCTCCGTCCCAGGTAAATACCGTTAGCTCAATGGTGGTGTGGCCCTGATCCGGGCTGCGTGCGGTGCTGCGGGGGCTGTCGGCCCGCTCGACCCGCTTCCAAATACGTCGTCCCAGGCCGTCGTAGGCGTAGTGGGCACGCAGCAATGGGGGGGTGTCATCGCCTGCTGCAGGGGCGCTGCGGTAGTGGCTGGCCTCGATCAGTCGGTGTTCGGCGTCGTACTGGTAGTGCCAGGTCTCACCATTGGGCGAGATACGCCGGGTCAGGTTGCCATGTGGGTCGTAGTGGTAGTGGGTGCCCGCGTAGCGCTTGAGCAGGTTGCCCATGGCCGGGGAGAGCTTGGGGCTTCCGGGATAGCCGACGCGCACGAACTCTTCTGTGCCGCCGTCCAGATGGTCACGACGACGCTCGCTCCACCAACGGGTGGCACCGTTGGGGCTGGCGGGGTGAGACGTAGGCTGCTTGGTGGTGTCTGCAGTGTCTGCCGGGTCGATCAGGTTGCCGGCCGGATCAAAGGCGAAGACTTCCTCCAGCCCTGGCGCACTGGCTTGTCGCAGGCGCCCCAGCGGATCGTAGCCGTACCGGGTGGTGCCGCGCAGGCTGTCATCCACCTGGCTAAGCAGGCCATTGGCGCTGTAGTGCCACTGACGAGTGAGCGTGCGGCCCTGGGCAGGCTGGCCTTGAGGAGAGCGGGGCGTACGAATCTGCTGCTCGATCAGGCGTCCGACCGGGTCATACGCCGAGTGAATCTCCTGGGCCCCTTGGCGGCGGCGAATATCCCGATGCAGGTCGTCACGCTCGAAGGCGATCAGCTCCTGCTGATCCAGGCTCATGGCATGCACATGGCCGGAGCCATAGCGCAGCCAGGCCAGGGTCTGGCCGTTGGGCAGGGTGGTGGTCTCGCGGTGGCCAAGGACGTCGTAGGTATGCCGGGTGACGCTGGCATACTCACCGCCGGTCGGCAGTTGATGACGCTGCACTTCGGCGATCAGGTTGTCGGCATGGTCGAAGTGGAAGCGGGTCTCACTGCTCGGATTGGCGGCCCTGGACAGTCGCCCGAGCAGGTCATAGCCATACCGGGTGATGAACTCGGCCTGTTGGCCGATCTGTGTCTTGCGCTCCAGCACGCGGCCCAGGTTGTCGCGCTTGAAGGTCATCACCTGGTCGCCATCGACGCGCTCGATCAGCGCGCCGCCGGCGTCGTAGCGGTACTTCAGGGTGCGTCCATCGAAGCCGGTTTCTTCGATCAGCCTGCCGCCGCCGTCATAGACAAACTGCCAGCGATCCCCGTTATGGTTGGTCAGCGCGCTGAGCCTCAGCAGGCGGTCGTAGTCGTAGCGAAAGCGCTGGCCCATGGGATCGAGACGCTCGATCGGCATCCCTTTTCCATTGTAGCGGTAGCGGGTGCGTTGGCCGGTCGGGTCCTGGTACTCGGTCAGGCGGCCGTCACCGTTGTAGCTGAAGTGTTCCACGGCACCATCGGGGTGCTGGGCACTGAGCACCAGGCCGGTCGGGTCGCAGGTATAGCGTGTCACGTGGCCTGCGGCATCACGGCGCTGGGTCAGCAGGCCGCGATGGTCGTAGGCGAAGGTGGTGGTCTTGCGCGAACAGTCCGACGCGCTGATCAGTCGCCCATGGGCGTTCCAGGCGTAGTGGTAGGTGTTGCCGGCGGCGTCGGTCATGGCCGTCAACAGGCCACGCTCGTCGTGTTCAAAGGTGGTGGTGCGCCCGTTGGGGGCGGTCTCCTCAAGCGGCAGACCGCGCTCATCAAAGCGCATCTGGCGCGCGCGCCCATCCGGCTCGGTGACCTTGATGGGAAGCCCGTTGGCGTCATACTCGATGCGGGTGGTCAGGCCCTGGGGATCGGTGATCTCGATCAGCCGTCCGCGGTCATCGTAGCGATAGTGGCTGGTGCGGCCTTCACCATCGATATGGCGGCTGAGGCGACCGTGCTCATCCCAGCGCCAGTGCTCGCTGCCAAGCTCTGGGTGGAAGGGGTGAGTGATCGACTCGATCTGGTTGTGATAGTTGTAGCGGTAGTAGGTGATGATGCCGTCGGCGTCGGTGACCTTGGTGTACCACAAGCCACGGTGGTACTCGAAGCGGGTGTCTTCACTGCCGTCTTCAAGGCGATTGCGGATACAGCGGGCGTCATGGGCGGAGGGCAGGGCACCGTCGGCCTTGCCCGGCCAGTCCCACTCCAGCATGACGGCCAGGCCATCGCGATGGGTGTAGCGCGTGACCAGATGGTGCTGATACTGGTACTCACGGGTATAGCCGCGGATATCCCGGCTTTCGATCAGGTCGCCGTCGTCGCTGTGGGTATAGCTGACCAGAACCTCGGGGTCGTGAGTCGCTGTGCTCTGATCGCCGAGGGCCTCCGGCTGCGGATAATGGCGCACGACCTGGGACATCAACCCTTGAGCAGAGTAGCTAAAGCGTAGCTCCAGCGCGGCACCATCCGTGATGGATTCGAGCCGACCCTGGTGGTAGTTCAGCGTCAGGGCGCGACCATCGCGCTGACGTTGCTCCACCAGGCGGAAGTGAGCACGCTGGCCGCGGCCGGACTCGGCAATGTGGCGATAGCGCTCCTGGCTGCCGTCCAGATAGTGAAGCAGGTAGTGGTCGGCGTCCGGGTGCTCGATGGTCAGGTTGTCGCGGGGCAGGAAACGCTGCTCTCCCACCGCCAGGGGCTCGATGGGCAGTGCGCGGTTCAGGCTGTCGATAAAGGTGAGGGTATCGCCCTCGGTTTCCAGACGCAGGTGGAAGGGCGAACTCCAGCGAGCCCCTAGTTCGCTGTCATCCAGCTCATCGATGCTGGAACGGTAGTAGCGGGTCCACTCGATGTCGATCAGCCCCGGCACGCTGAAATCGGTGTGCCAGAGGTTTTCGTCGCCCATCACATAGTCGATGGGGTTGTTGGATGTTGCGGGGGGAATGTCCGCGCTGACGTTACACGGACAGCCGCTCGGAGTATCGCTGGGCGTCGATTCTTCACTGGTTGTCTGACGCTGTTCGGCTCCACGACGTGAGGTGTTGCGTCGGCCAGCGATGGCGGTAGCTTGATGCGTTGGACGGCCGCGCTTTACACGGATCAAGCTCGCCATATTCCTCACTTCAGGCAAGAGTCGGTCAACCCCTTGCTGAATCATGTCTCCTACTAGGGGACCAAGACTCTCAAGAAAATCGATCAGCCACTGTTTATCATCGCCAAACATATCCAGCAGCTTGTCAAAGGCGACAAAAACGATGCGCTTACCTTGCTCTCGTAGCTGGTACCACGCAGGATTTCGTTCGATCAGCCCCTTTTGCGCAGCAGCATCAACTGGGTGACGAACGAAGTCACACATCGTAGCGATAAACTCGTTTATCTTATTTCTCAGCAATGGGATTTCTTTCTGGAGATGCTCCTCCAGGCCTTCGAGAAAGGTAAGGACAGCTCCTCCCACTTGCTCGAAAAAGATATTCTGGATCATCTCAGTGCCTTCGTTACGTACGAAGGCATAGAGCCCCTCGCGGGTCGCTCTCCTGACAGGGGCAGAAGTGTTGCCAATTACGGGAATAATGCCCGCAGCGTCAATGACTAGTACGGCCCACAATAGGGGAGAGTGGTAATTGGGTCGGCTGTTTTCATCGGTGCCACTGAGCTCGTAAATATCCTTCGCCACGTCGCCAATCGCCATGAGATTTCCCAGCACTGGCAGCATGTAAGCGGCTTGAATAAGAACGTCAACCAAAGAAACATTGTCATCTTCGATATCTGTGAGAATTTCGACCTCGGGCGTTTCTCCATCGTGGTAGGGTTCACCTATGATCACTCGCCGATGGTTAAGCTCCTCACGCAGTAACGGATCACTAGCAACAGCAGGATATCCAGACGCCCCACTTTGCGTACTTGTTGTGTTGGAGTAATAGCCATAGGGCGTGGTCATGGTGTGTTCCTTATGTCCTTCTTCCCGCTCTTGGAAACGGTCCTTGTTACGCCAGCGTCACCGGTCAAGCGCTTGGCCTACGCGTCTTTTGATCTACCGTGTCAGCTAGGTTTTTTTGCGTGGCCCCCCTGGCCAACCAGGGGAGGACAAGGGGGTGTCGGTTGGCCGCGAGGCGCGATCCTGAAGCGTGTCCTTGAGCCCACCATCGAGTAGATCATCGGGTACGTCGTCCTCTTTGAGGATCTTGTTGAAGGCCTTATCGAGGACGGCCTTCTTGGCCCGCTGTTCGAGCTGGTGTCCGGCCTTGTTGACGACCTTGCCGACAAAGTTGTCCCTCTCATGGGGTCGGAGATTATCTGGTAACACGTCCTTCAACGGGGGCAATCCGGCCGTCACGGCCGAGGCCAGCAACGAGGGTAATGACGACGGCGAAGGACCCGGCCCGCCGGGGGAGGAAAAGCCTGCCGGGGGAGACATCGATGTTCCTTCGTTCTGGCCGGGGAACATTCCTCGTGGGCTGCCCTTAGCTGACGCGACAGGCCCCGTTGACGGTACGTCGAAGCTGGGTTTGGCGGGCGGCTTGCGTGGCCAGGCCTGAGGCCGCTTTTCGATATCCCTCGGGTCTTGGAAGTACTCGACCTGAACGGCTCCTGTGGGGACGCCGGTGAGGGTCGCCTTGCCAGCAGCATCAAGTACGCCCTGGCGGATCGAGCCATCAGCAAGAATGGCGCGATAGCGCGCTCCGGGTACCGGCTGGCCGTTGCCGTACAGGTGTTCAAGCTCCAGATTGGTGGGCTCGGTCACGGGCAGGTTGGCCAAGGGGTAGCTAAGACTCGCTGGCCCCGCAAACAGGTGCTGCCCGCCCTTGACGTCGATCAGCCCCGGCGCGTGAATTTCGATATCGCCGCCCTTGAGGCGGATGTAGCCCCCGCCGCTGGTGAGCAGAATCTCTTCGGCAGCGGCGATGTGAACGGCGTCCTCGGTGGAGGTGATGGTGACCTTCTTCTCGGCGGTCAGGGCCATCTCATCAGACTGGGCCTGGACATCGACCTTGCCCTGGGCGGCGAACAGCTTGATGCCGGCGCGCTGGACAAACAGCGAGAGTTTCTCGGACAGCGAGCCGATCAGGCTACGCCCGGCCGCCAGGTTGATGTCTTCACCGCTGGTGATGCTGAGCGACTTGCCTTGCACCAAGTGCGTCGACTGCGGCGTGCTGGCGGCGATACCGGCAGGGGAGGCCAGATGCAGCCAGGGCGCCTTGAGGCTGCCGGCCTCACCCTGGCCGCCTTGGGTTGCACTCTGTGCGCTGCTGCCATCGAAGCGGTCTCTGGCGGCGGTGCTGGCGGGGCGGCCATGGCGCCCCTGGGCGTCGTCGCCGGCCTTGTGCAGGTCATTGAGGCTTGCCAGCGGTTCGGCCTGGTGGTCAACAGCGCTGTCACTCAGCGTATCGGCAAGCTGCCAGGCGGCTTGCAGTTCACGCCAGGCCGGTGGCAGGTCGAGCTGTTCACCGCCAGCCCCGAGCTGGCCCCAACTGCTCAGCAGCAGGCCGTCGTTGGCGCGTACGGCGCCATAGGCGTCGGTGCGCAGCTCAAAGCCGGTACCGCGAAAGGCGCCGCGCGTATTGCCCTGCTGGTGAATCAGATAGCCCAGGTTGAGCTGGCTCTTGGCATGTTCGGAATTGAGCCGTACCCGCTCCTGATCGGTGGCGTCGTCAAATACCAGTTCGTTGTACTTGCCACCGCGATAGGTCTTCGACTTAAGGCCGGACAGCAGGCCGTTGGAGTGCCACTCGGGTCGCTCGTCACCGTTGTAGAGGCGCCCGGTGATCAGCGGGCGATCCGGGTCGCCCTCGAGGAAGTCGACAATGACCTCCTGACCGATGCGCGGTACGAACACCCCGCCCGAGCCCGCGCTGGCATTGGGTGAGGCGACGCGCAGCCAGCAGCTCGACTGGGCGTTATGGGCGCCTTCGCGGTCCCAATGAAACTGCACCTTGACCCGGTTGAGACGGTCGGTGTGGATCTCTTCCCCTTCGGGACCCACCACGATGGCGGTTTGGGGGCCACCCACGATGGGCCGGGGGTGGTCAAGGGTCGAGCGGTAGGTCAGGAGCCGCCGCTGGGCCTCGAAGTCAATCAGAAAGTGGCCGGTCCCGGCGCGCTGATAGTCACCCTGGTGAAGGCTCTGGCCATCAATCGCGTGATCCAGGCCGTGGGCGCGGCGGGCGTCCGTCAGCTCCTGCTGCAAACTGCCCGGCAGGGTAGAGAGGTGAGCCGACACCGGCAGGGCGTTCTCGGCGTACAGCTTCAGCGCCAGCACTAGAAACTCGCGTTCGCTGGCATCGCCCCGTTCATGCTGGTGGTGCTGGGTCAGGGTGAAATGGCCGCCGACCTGCAGCTGGCGGGCGCCACCGGCACCAAAGAAGCGCTTGGCGCGGGATTCCAGCGCCTCGAGGCGGTTGGCGCCAAGACGCTCACCCCGATCATGGTCCGCATAGTAGTACTCGCCGGGAACGTCATAGACCTCGGTAGGAGGTAGGTTACCCTGGGCGCGGATGGTGTGCTGAGTGGTGGTGGTATCGCGCCGCGGGTGCTTGTAGTCGAAGGTGGACAGGCTGACCCGCGTTGGCTGCTGGATCCGCGTGCCGCCCCACTGGGTGATGGCGTCCTCGGCCTCGGTCGCTGCCTGGCGATGAAAGCGAATGGTCTGGGGGGCGACGGCGGGGCAGGTCATCACATCATCGGTGATCACCAGGCGGTGGCTGACCTCGCCTGCGCCCCTGGCGCTGTCGGAGGACGCATTGGTGAAGGGGTGGTGCTCGAAATAGTAGAACAGTCCTTCCTGTTCCATCAGACGATTGACGAAGTGATAGTCGCTCTCCCGGTACTGCACGCAATAACTGCGGGCGGGGTAGTCCCGGCGCATGTCGAAGCGATATCCCCCCTTGGCCACAGTGTGGCCGTTGAACACCGTCTCGATGATCTCGACCACCGTCTTGTCCTGAAAGATGCGGCTGTCGCGGCCAAGGCTGAGCATGGCAAGCCAGGGCACCAGCTCGAGCTGATAGTAGAAGACGCCGCCGTCTTCACCGAGCAGGGCGGCGGATTCCACCAGCCCGGAAAGCTGGCGGTAACTCCCGTCGGCCTGGCGAATCTCCAGCGTGGCGGGTTGAGCGATCAACGACTTGAGTTCGATATCACCACGCTGGGCGATCACGTCCAGACGATAGCGATAGGGTCGCGACAGCACTTCCTCCCCGACCAGGCGATGGGGAATCAGGGCGTGGCGGGATGAGGAATGGCCGGATAGCTGAAGCTTGAGCAGCCGGTGGTCCTGGGTCAGGGGGACATCAAAGGCAGCCAACAGCTCATGCAAGCGGCGAGGGGAGGGCGGGGCATTCGTGCCAGGCTGGTCAGAAGCGTCAGACTTATCGGAAGTGCCAGAAGGCGGCTGACCGGAGGAGGGAGGCATCCACATGTCAGTGCCCTCCCGCCTTGCCGTCATCTACGAGGGCACAGCCCACCCAGTGGACATTTCCCAAGCGACATGAACGCGACAACAACGGCATGCGAGATCCTCCCTGACAGCGCACGGGGCCATAGACACGGGGCTATAAACACGAAGCCATAGACACGAGGCCCTGGATGAGAAGGATCCTAAGCATTGTGAAACCGTGACGCAGCGAAGAGCTGCGCACTTTCAGACATTGCCCGTGGCGGGAGCGCGAATCCGCGAAGTTAGTGACAGGTTGTGGCGGATTTCACAGCAGTTGGCGTTGCTGGGGCGATGAGAAAAACGGAAGCTGGCCGTTCGTCAAGCGCCTTCTATACTCATTGAGGTACGTATTTCATGATCCAGGAGTGTCGATACGCACCTCAAGAACGGGGGCCTCGGCTGATATTCGAGTCGCTGGCAAGCGTTGGCGGCTACTGCCGGTACCAAGGCGCCCAACCACGGGCGCTTCGGCGCTCGCATAACATTTTGTTATGATTCTGAGGCTTAAGAATAATCCAGATTTTGAAATGTCATAATCGACTGTTATAATGGCTGTCCAAATTCGCTACAGCGAAGCATAACGAACATGACTGCAAGCACTGAGCCCTTCACACCTTCCGCCGACCTCGCCAAGCCCACCGTGGCAGATGCAGTGGTCGGGCACGAAGAGGCGCCGCTGTTTATTCGCAAGTCCAATCCCGAAGACGGCTGGGGGATTTACGAGCTGGTCAAGTCGTGCCCTCCGCTGGACGTCAATTCCGCCTATGCCTATCTGCTGCTGGCGACCCAGTTCCGTGACAGTTGTGCGGTTGCCACCAACGAGGAAGGGGAGATCGTCGGCTTCGTTTCTGGCTACGTGAAAAGCAATGCCCCGGACACCTACTTCCTGTGGCAGGTAGCAGTGGGCGAGAAGGCCCGCGGAACCGGACTGGCACGGCGCTTGGTCGAGGCCATTCTGACGCGACCAGAATTCACCGAGGTACACCACCTCGAGACCACCATCACGCCTGATAACCAGGCCTCGTGGGGATTGTTTCGACGCTTGGCAGATCGCTGGCAGGCCCCGCTTAACAGTCGCGAGTATTTCTCCACTGACCAGCTAGGTGGTGAGCACGATCCCGAAAACCTCGTGCGCATCGGTCCGTTCGATACCACACGCATCTAGCCCCATCACTTGATGGCGAGGCATTTACCGACGCTTCGCCATTCTCTCCTCATTCAGATTCACTGCTTACGAACCCGACAGGAGGTCACCAATGCAGACCCAGATCCTCGAACGCATGGAATCCGACGTTCGTACCTATTCTCGCTCCTTTCCGGTCGTCTTCACCAAGGCGCAGAATGCTCGCCTGACAGACGAGACCGGTCGCGAGTACATCGACTTTCTTGCCGGTGCAGGTACCCTCAACTACGGGCATAACAACCCGCACCTCAAGCAGGCGCTGGTCGACTACCTGGCCACCGACGGTATCATTCACGGTCTCGACTTCTGGACGGCCGCCAAGCGCGACTATCTCGAGACCCTCGAAGAGGTGATCCTCAAGCCGCGTGGTCTTGACTACAAGGTCCACCTGCCTGGCCCGACCGGCACCAATGCGGTGGAAGCGGCCATTCGTCTGGCCCGCGTGGCCAAGGGACGCCACAACATCGTGACCTTCACCAATGGCTTCCACGGCGTCACCATGGGGGCGCTTGCCACCACCGGTAATCGCAAGTTCCGTGAAGCCACCGGCGGCATCCCGACCCAAGGCGCATCCTTCCTGCCGTTTGATGGCTACATGGGCAGCGAGACAGATACGCTGGATTACTTTGAAAAGCTCCTCGGTGACAAGTCCGGCGGCCTGGACGTGCCTGCGGGCGTGATTGTGGAAACCGTTCAGGGTGAGGGCGGTATCAACGTCGCCGGGCTCGAGTGGCTCAAGCGACTCGAAAAGATTTGCCGCGACCACGATATCCTCTTGATCATTGATGATATCCAGGCGGGCTGCGGCCGCACCGGCAAGTTCTTCAGCTTTGAGCATGCGGGCATCACACCGGACATCGTGACCAACTCCAAGTCGCTGTCCGCGTTCGGCCTGCCGTTCGCCCACGTCTTGATGCGTCCCGAACTCGACAAGTGGAAGCCGGGCCAGTACAACGGTACCTTCCGTGGCTTCAATCTGGCCTTCGTGACCGCTGCAGCGGCCATGCGCAAGTACTGGAGCGACGATACCTTCGAGCGTGATGTCCAGCGCAAGGCACGCATCGTCGAGGAACGCTTCCAGAAGATTGCCGCCTGGCTGAATGACAAGGGTTACACCGCGTCGGAGCGGGGCCGCGGACTGATGCGTGGCATCGACGTTCAAAACGGTGAGGTGGCAGACAAGATTACCGGCAAGGCCTTTGAAAACGGCCTGGTCATCGAGACCAGTGGCCAAGACGGTGAAGTGGTGAAGTGCCTCTGCCCGCTGACCATCACCGATGAAGACTTGCTCGAAGGCCTCGATATCCTCGAGCGCAGTACTCACGAAGCGCTTAGCTGAGATCATCAGGACCGGCTCATCCTGGCTTAGCCCTGAGATAGCCACGGCCTGATAAGATCGAGGGTCATGGTGGCACCAACGTCCCGAGGGATGGTGCACCATGGCCCGTCGAAACCCCCTGACAATGGAGTGTTCAATGATCGTTCGTAACTTGGAAGAAGCACGTCAAACCGATCGCCTGGTCAAGGCAGAAAACGGTAACTGGGACAGCACCCGACTGATGCTCGCCGATGATGGCGGTCAGTGCTCGTTCCATATCACGCGTATCTTCGAAGGCACCGAGACTCACATCCATTACAAGCATCACTTCGAGGCGGTCTACTGCATCGAGGGTGAAGGTGAGGTCGAGACTCTGGCCGACGGCAAGATCTGGCCGATCAAGCCAGGTGATATCTATATCCTGGACCAGCATGACGAGCACCTGCTGCGGGCCAGCAAGACCATGCACCTGGCCTGTGTCTTCACACCGGGACTGACCGGCAAGGAAGTGCATCGCGAGGATGGCTCCTACGCTCCGGCCGATGACTGAACGGTGTGATGGCAATAACAGCCAAGCACAACAGCGGCGCCCCTGGTGGGCGCCGCTGTCGTTTTGACATCCCAACGTTGGCGCAGATTGATACAAGACGCCGTCACTGACGTCGCTGCCAACTCGGCCACGACGTCTCGTTGGATCCGTCGCTACGTCAGGCAATTTGCAAATTGTGCCAAAAAGTTGGGCAGCCCCCCTATACTTTGCTTCACACCATCTGATGGAAGCGCTGACCATGCCTGCCCGTTGTCTTGCTGCCGACTACCGCTACCCCCGCCTGGAAGGGCGCTCGTCCCGTCCTTGGCTATCGGTGTTCGCAGCCCCGTTGCTCCTTTCGATCGCGGCCTCCGCCCACGCCTCAGAGGGCGCAAGCAGTATCTATGTTCCCGGGGCCTATAACGATTTTGCTGCCGGGCTTGCACCGCCGCCCGGCGTCTACGCGCGCAATGATCTGGTACGTTACGAAGGGGAGATCGGTGCCAGACCTTTGGGCGGTAGACTGGATGCGGGCCTTGAGCAGACCCTGTGGTTCAACCTGCTGAAGCTTACCTGGGTCACAGACGTGGAATGGCTGGGGGCTACCTACATTGCTGGCATCAACATTCCCTATGTGTTTGATGTCAGCGTAGATCTCAACGCCGAATTTGCCGGGCAAGAGCGCTTCAGCACGGGCAGCAATGATGGCTTCGGTGACCCGTATCTGGTGCCCATTGCGTTGAATTGGGCCAACGGCGCGCATCACACCACCGCAGCGGTGGGAGTGAATATCCCGGTGGGACGCTACGACGAAGATGATCGCATCAATCTGGGGCGCCACTATTGGGCCATCGACCCGACAATCACCTATAGCTGGCTACCGGCAAGCGGCTGGGACCTGTCACTGACGGCTGGCATCCTGTTCAACTTCGAGAACGATGCCACCGATTATACGACCGGGGACGAATTTCACCTGGATGTGTTGGCCGCCAAATATGTGACGCCGGGTTTCGGCCTTGGCGTAGCCGGTTATGTCTACGAGCAGCTGGAGTCGGACTCCGGGCCGGTGCCCGACCGTCTGGATGATGGCTTTCGCAGTAGTGGAGCAGGGGTGGGGCCGGCCTTCATGAAGAGCGTTTCCCTGGGGCAGACACCGGTCACGCTGATCGGCAAGTGGCTTCACGACGTGTCCTCGGAAAACCGCTTTGACGGCGATACCGTCTCCTTGTCCGCCGCCTGGGCCTTCTAGGGCCCTTGTGCAGGGCTTGAAGGCCGCTTGAGACACGCGGCGGTCCAGAAACTGTTGCACATGCCAATGGTGATAGCCGCGTCACTTACCGAGCACCACATGACACCAGGGCGCTCCTGCCTGCGAGCGCCAGGCTCAGGTCAGGCCGTGCCCATATCGGCTCTGGAATTGCGGATTTACAACTATTGACACCTTGCGTGTTTCCGCTGCCCACCAAAGGTCACTGGTGATGTCTGGCATCGGCGCGATGCAGCTTGGACTCGCGCCGCTTCCGTATCTCGCCGAGATAACACTCGCGCTCATATGTCCCGTTGCTGGCTCACAGTAAGACCTTGCACTTTAGTCAAAAGATGTTATCTGCGACTTGCGATCTGGATGCTCAAGACACTACTTTGTCATACATAATATAACAAGGTCAGGTGTGAGCCTGGCGCCAGACGGGGGGAGCCGCAGGGTAGGGCATTCCTCCGGGCGCCAGAGATGACAACAACAGCAATAACGTCGATACGAGGTCTCGCCATGTCTTCTGCACGTCATGCCACCAACGCCGCCATCCTTGCTGCCGTTACTGCCAGCGTGGGACTTGTTGCTACCCCCGCCATGGCGGAACAGTGGCGGGGATGGAACATTCACCCACCGGAGTATCCCAATAGCATTGCGCTCGAGACCTTTGCCAAGCAGGTCGATGACAAGACCGACGGCAGGATCACCCCCAAGGTCTACCACAATGCCGTATTGGGAGATCAGCCCGACGCCATAGAGCAGACGCGTAATGGAGCGCTGGACTTCGGTAATTTCAACATGGGACCGATGGGGCCCATGGTGCCTGCGGCCAATGTGCTGTCACTGCCGTTCATCTTTGAAAGCGAAGAGGCCATGTATGAGCTGATGGACGGCGAGATCGGTGACCGCTTCGCTGCTGCCATGGAAGAGCAAGGCTTGATCGCCATTGGCTGGTTTGGCGCCGGATCACGCAGCCTCTACAACACCGATCATCCGGTGCAGACCCCTGATGATGTCAAGGGCATGAAGGTGCGGGTGATGAACAACGACCTGTACGTGGAGATGATCGACGCTCTTGGCGGTAATGCCACGCCGATGGCCTACGGGGAGGTCTATCAGTCGCTGACCACGGGTGTGATCGATGGTGCGGAAAACAATTTCCCCTCCTATGAGTCCAGCGGTCACTACGAGGTAGCCCGCTATTACTCGCTGACCAATCACCTAGTGATTCCAGAGTGCCTGTGCGTGGCCAGAAGTAGCTGGGAGCAGCTCTCGGCCGACGATCAGGCGGCCATCAGGGAGGCAGCGGCGATCGCCACCAGCGAGCAACGGGAGCTGTGGGCCCAGCGCACCGAGGCCAGCCGTCAAAAGGCGCTTGATGCCGGCGTCGAAATCAATGAAGTGCCCGACAAGACGGCCTTCCAGACGCTGATGGAACCGGTCTATGACGGCTTCCTGAGCGATAACCCCGACCTTGCATCTCTGGTCGATGACATTCGCGCGGCGCAGGCCGACTAACCTCACGGACGCGCTGACATCGTCAGCCCAAGGAAGCACTGACGACATCAGCCGAGCGCAATGACACGCAAGGCTCCGGAAGCGAAGAAGTCGGAGCCCATGCGGCATAGGTGAGGTGTTCGAGCACCGCGCAACGCAACAACTCATGCGCTCAGGCGATGATGCCGTGTTTCCTCTGCGATCAGGCTAGGCCGGCCCCTGCATGGGGCCGGCAGGGAGGTATCTGTGTGAAAGCACCCCATCAATCGTCTTCGGCGGAGCCAGTACCCAGCGCCTCGGAAGGGTCAACGTCGACGCGCCGCGGGGCCTTTCCGCCGGCGTCGCCTGAATCCCGCTCCATTCGCTATCAGCGGCAGCCGCCGGATACGCTGGACCGGCTGCTGGATAGCCTGGCCCACGGCTGCATCATGGTGGCAGGGGTCTTGCTGGTGTTTTTGATCATCACCTTCGGCTGGTTGGTGTTTGGTCGCTACATCCTCAATGACACGCCCACCTGGGTGGAGCAATCCGCCTTGCTGTGCGTGGTGTACATCACGTGCCTTGGCACCGCAGCGGGGGTTCGCCACAACGCTCACCTGTCTATCGATCTGCTCAGGGATGCCATGCCCGGACCGATAAAGACGCTGATGCACCATCTTGCTGACCTGTTCGTGCTGGTATTTGGCGGTTTCATGGCGTGGCAGGGCTGGCTGTTGATGATGACCAACCTGGCGCGGCCGATTCCCATGCTTGGGCTTTCTGAAAGCTGGCGTGCAGCCCCCTTGGTGATCTGCGGCGCGCTGATGTCGCTGTTCGCCCTGGTCAACATTGTCCGGCGACTCGCTGGCCACCCGACATCCACACAGGAGGCCTGAACATGGGACTGGCGATCGTCTTTGGGCTGTTTGCACTGGGGCTTGCGGTGGGGGCTCCCGTTGCCTTTGCGGTTGGGCTAGCCGCCGTAGGTGGCTTCCTCTACGAGGGCCTGCCGCTGTTTGTCGCGTTCCAGCGGATTCTCTCTGGTATCTCGGTATTTTCCCTGCTGGCGATTCCGTTCTTTATCTTCGCCGGCGAACTGATGCTGCATGGGGGGATTTCCCAGCGTCTGGTCAGACTCGCTTCCGCTGCGGTAGGCCGTGTGCGAGGCGGACTGGGGGTGGTCAACGTCACCTCATCGATGCTGTTCGGCGGCATTTCAGGGTCTGCGGTGGCCGACACCTCGGCGCTGGGTTCCATTCTGATTCCGGTCATGAAGGAAAAGGGCTATGACGCAGACTATGCGGTCAATG
This sequence comes from Halomonas sp. DP4Y7-1, assembly GCF_019800705.1. NCBI lineage: Bacteria > Pseudomonadati > Pseudomonadota > Gammaproteobacteria > Oceanospirillales > Halomonadaceae > Halomonas > Halomonas sp. DP4Y7-1. Next base: position 141,476 of record NZ_JAHVKS010000005.1, read on the forward strand.
TCACCGTCACCTCGTCGGTGGCCGGCGTCGTCATCCCCCCCAGTCACAACATGATTCTGTATGCGGTGGCGGCCGGTGGCGGCCTGTCCATCACCCAGCTGTTCATGGCGGGCATCGTGCCGGGCATCGTGATGTGCGCGCTACTGGCCTTGGCTGCCTATCTGGTCGCGGTGAAGCGAGGGTATCAGGGCGAGCCTTTCCCCGGCTGGCAGGCGCTGGTGGTCAGCCTTGCGGCGGCACTGCCAGGACTTCTGACGGCGGTCATCATCGTCGGCGGCGTACTCTCCGGGGTGCTGACGGTGACCGAGTCCGGTGCCTTCGGTGCGATCTACGCCATCGTCATCACCGCCCTGGTCTATCGCGAGCTCAACTGGGCCTCGTTCAAACAGGCTGTCTACCAGTCGGTGCGAACCACCGCGCTGGTGATGATTCTGGTGGGCTGCGCGTCGGCATTTTCCTATCTGCTCGCGCTGTACAGTGTACCTGAGCTGCTCACTGAGGCGCTGCTGGGCATCAGTGACAATCCCATCGCCATTCTGCTGATGCTCAACCTGATCCTGCTGGCTCTGGGCATGATCATGGACATGGCCGCACTGATTTTGATCTGTACACCGATTTTCCTGCCCATCGCCACCCAGTTCGGCATGGATCCGATCCAGTTTGGCATCATGATGATGATGAACCTTGGCCTTGGCCTGTGCACGCCACCGGTAGGCGCCTGTCTGTTCGTCGGCAGTGTGGTGGGCAAGATCAAGATCGAGCAGACCGTGCGTACCATCTGGCCGTTCTATCTGGCGTTGTTTGCTGCGCTGATGCTGGTGACCTATGTACCGGCACTGTCCATGGCGCTACCCAACTGGCTGCAATGAACGCCCCTAGACCCACTGCAGAAGACGTCGGAGCACCACCCATGAAGATAGCCAAGGTACAGACCCATCTACTGGATCATCCCCTTGACCAGGCCTTCGAAAGTGCCTCCATGCGCTTCGAGCGCCGCCAGCACTGCCTGGTCGAGATCACCTGTGATGATGGCACCGTGGGGTGGGGCGAATGCCTGGGCCCCGCCCAGGCCAACGCGGGGGTGGTGGCCACGTATGCCACGTCCCTCATCGGCACCAACCCCCTTGAGCATGAAAAGCGCTGGCTCGAGCTGTACAACCGGTTGCGCGATCAAGGCCAGCGTGGACTGACCATGACCGCGCTCAGCGGCATCGACATCGCCTTGTGGGATATCAAGGGCAAGCACTATGGGGCCAGCATTGCCGAGTTGCTGGGAGGCCGCTTCAGAGAGCGTGTAGAGGCCTACGCCACTGGATCCTTTCGCCGTGACGGCGTCGATCGCGTCAGCGATATCGCGGCAGAGGTCGCCGGCTATGCGGCGGAAGGCTTTAACGGGGTCAAGATCAAGATTGGCTTCAACGTCGAAGAGGACCTGCGTGTCATCGCTGCGGTGCGGGAAGCCATCGGTCCTCGGCGTCGCCTGATGATCGACGCCAACCACGGTTACGATCTGCTGGAAGCACTTGAAGTGGGACGTCAGGCGGCGGCCTTCGGAGTGGACTGGTTCGAGGAGCCGGTACTGCCGGAGCAGATAGCGACCTATCGCGCGGTGCGTGAAGGTCAGCCGCTGCCGGTGGCGAGTGGTGAAAACTGGCACGGCCGCTATGCCATGCAAGAGCCGCTTGCCAGTCGGGCCATCGACATCTGCCAGCCGGATATTTGTGGGGTAGGGGGCTTCACCGAAATGCGCCGGGTGGTGGACATGGCCGCGCTGCACGGCGTGCGGCTGATCCCCCATGTGTGGGGTACTGCGGTGTGTATTGCCGCCAGCCTTCAGGCCATGGCCGCGCTGCCACCCAACCCACCGAGACGCGAGCCTATCGAGCCCATCATGGAGTTTGACCGTACCCACAACCCCTTTCGGCAAGCCGTGGTGCTTAAGCCTTTGGAGCATGATGCCGGCTGGGTGTCGATCCCCGATGGTCCTGGGCTTGGCATCGACATCGATCGCGACGCCCTGACACGTTTCGCCCTCAAGGAGACAAACCTGTGATTCCGGCCAATACCCGTCCACTCGAAGGACGCCACCCTCGGCTGGTAGCCCCGGCAGGTGCTACCGACTGTCACGTGCACCTGTATCTCGAGGGCTTTGAAGCTCAGCCAGGAGGGCCGCCGATCAAGGAACTGGCGACGGTCGACGACTTGCGCCGCTATCAACGTTGGATGGGACTGGACCGTGTGGTCGTCACCCAGTCCAACGCTTACCAGTTCGACAATGGCGCCTTGCTGAGCTCCCTCGACCAGCTCGGCCTTGATAGCGCCCGCGGTGTGGCCGTGGTGGCCCCCGATACCTCGATGAGCACCCTGGAGCAGTGGCACGCGCGAGGCATCCGTGGTGCCAGGATCATGAACTTGCCCGGTGGCGCCGTGCCGATCGCTCAACTCAAGCAGATCGAGCCGCTGATCCGTCCACTATGTTGGCACTTGATGGTGCAATTCAATGGCCGAGAGCTGGACCAGCACTTGCCAACCTTACAAGGCATCGACTGCCCGTACATCATTGACCACATCGGCAAGTTCATGGATCCAGTTCCCGCTGATGACCGCCGCGTAGACGCGATTCTGCGATTGCTGGATCGGGGCAATGCCTGGTTCAAGATCTGCGCCGGCTACGAATCGAGCGTGACCGGAGGACCCCAGTACGAGGACGTGGGCGCGATTGCTCGACGGGTGATCGCCCACGCGCCAGAGAGAATCCTGTGGGGCAGCAACTGGCCACATGTCGGCGTGCCACGGGAGCAATACCCGGACGACCCTGACCAGCTGGATATTCTGTTGAGCTGGGCAACACAAGCGCAACGTCAGAAGATCCTGGTCGATAACCCGGCCACGCTGTATGGGTTTGCCAGCTGAATAGCTTGAGAACAGGCTTGTTGGCAGAGTAACGATCAATGGCCCGAGCCGTGAATGAGCATAAGCATCAGCACGCTCAGCCTGGCCGGGATAGAGACGACAGTCGAGACATTCAACGGGCGTACAGATCAAGGAGACTGACATGCTGAATCGACTACTGGTAACCGGCGCAGCGGGTGGACTAGGCCAGGCCCTGCGACCGCACCTGGGCCGTCTTGCTCGCCACATTCGGCTGTCCGACGTGGCGGAACTACCAGGCGGGTCAACGGCAGATAACGAGGAAGTCGTGCGGGCGGACCTCGCTGATGGTGCTGCGGTCATGCGCCTGGTCGACGGCTGCGACGGCATTCTTCACCTCGGTGGCGTTTCGGTAGAGCGCTCCTGGCAGGAGATTCTGCCCGCCAACATCATGGGTACCTATCATCTCTACGAGGCGGCTCGGCAGCAGCAGTGTTCGCGCATTGTCTTCGCCAGCTCCAATCATGCCATCGGCTTCTATCCACGCACCGAACGTCTGGATGCCCGGGTTCCGCACAAACCGGACTCTTTGTATGGGGTGTCAAAGTGCTTCGGCGAGGACCTGGCCAGTCTGTATTTTGACAAATTCGGGGTGGAAACCCTCGCCGTGCGGATCGGCTCCTGCTTTCCAGAACCGGCCGACACTCGAATGCTGGCGACCTGGATGAGCGTCGACGACTTCGTGGCATTATTGGAGCGCGCCTTCGTTGCACCCAAGCTCGGCTATACCGTGGTGTATGGCGCATCCAACAACGCCGAGCAATGGTGGGACAACCGCGAGGCGGGATTCTTGGGCTGGGTACCCAAGGACAGCTCGGAGCCCTGGAGAGCCCAGACGGAGGCAAGGGAAGGGCGCCTGGACCCGAACGACCCAGCCGTGCGCTTTCAGGGCGGCAAATTTACCGCCCAGGGCCACCCGGATGATTGAACCAATGGGCACAGCGGCGCATCGCCAAGGCGGGCGACCCTGTACCAAATAACGAGGAATGTCGGCGGTGATCGCCTAAAAGACCCGCCGTCAACACCCTGTTACAATGACGCTTTGCGGAAAGACGTGCGTCCTGCATGCGCACTGAAGAGGAATCGACCATGGCAGCCAAGCCTGTACCCCGAACGGAACCGGTACCGCTCAACGTCAAGAAGCTGACCCGTGAGGGCAGCCTTTCCATGAATGTGGCCGACCAACTGGAGGGGTTGATCACCGCTGGCACCATCTCTGTAGGGGAAAAACTGCCCACGGAGAGCGGTCTGTGCGACTCCTTTGGTGTCAGCCGCACGGTGATCCGTGAAGCGGTGGCCCATCTGAAGTCCCTGGGCCTGGTCGAGGCCAGGCGTGGGGTTGGCACCACCGTTATTCGCCAGGCGCCCGCAGAAGCCATGCCAGCGAAGCGCATCAGGCCGACCACCGTAGAAGATATCCTGCACGTGCTTGAACTGCGCTTGAACCTTGAGCCTGCGGCGGCGGCATTGGCCGCCGAGCGCCATGAGCTGGCGGATGTCGATCGGCTTAAAGAATCTCACCAAGCCTTCGTCAAGGCGCGCCAACAGCGCAGTCAGGCACGCAACGAGGATTTCGACTTTCACCATGCCATCGCTCAGGCGACGCACAACCCGTTTTTCCCCCAGGCGCTGGAACAGCTGGATCTGAGCGCGATTCCGCGCTCGAAACTCGCGTCCAGCGAAGTCAATGCCGAATCCAGCGTGACCTATCTAAAGCGCGTGGAGGCGGAGCATCAGGACGTGCTCGACGCGATCCTGTCACGCCAGCCCGATGCTGCTAGAGCTGCCATGGCACGACATCTGGAGCGCGCCCGCGAGACCTACCAGCAGTTCAAGGAAAAAAAGTAGGAGGGTTAGGGAGTACGCTCGAACACCAGGGTGACTTCCCCGAGCGTCACACCGAACTTTGACATGGTGGTGCGATTGATCAGTCGACCGTCTGGCTGCAGGTACATCCAGTCATCCATGGTGAAGGTGATGTCCCGCTCGCCGACACGAACCTCGAGTGGGTAGCGCATGTGGAAGGCGTGACCCGCCTGACGTGCCATGACAATGCCCTCGACGTCGCTGGCACGGCCTTGCCAGCGTCCACCGTCACCTCGCTCGAAGGTCCACACCCGACGGTCGGTTTCACCGTCCGCGTAGGTGAATCGCTCATCCAGGGTCAGGGTATCGCCGTCGACGCGGCCTTCAATGTCGACGGTGAAGCGTCGCTGCACCTCGCCGCTGTAGTCTTGGACCATGCCCCAGGCTCGCGTCTGGCCGTCGAAGTACTCGGCGATATCGAGCCGCGGCGTCGTTCCAGCGTAGCGTGCGACGTCGACATTGGCGCAACTCACCAATATCAGAAGCACGGCCAGCCCGGCGGCCCATCGGATTTTACTGTACATTGCAAAGATCCTTGTAGAAGTGTCGTACAGTAAATATAGGGAATAACGGGTGGGACTGCCATCAGTGAGCCATTCTTCAATAGTTCGCATAATCTATATTATGTTAAATGCGCAGTGTGAAGGGAGATGTGGAAAGCATCGACCTGGATAGCCCAGACCCGAAAACGCTGGATCCAGAGATACCAGGCTTGATCCAGAGATACCAGGACTGGTGGCATACCTTGAGCTCAGGCATCGCCTTGGGTAGCTGCTTTAAGCCAGCGAATGGCGAGACAGCACTGAGCCCTACCCTGGCCCGTCCTTCATCAGGGATCAATGCCAAGAGATCCTTTGCACGCGATCACTTCCGCTCGAAGCTCGATCGCTGGTCTACCAGGAAATCAATCAGTGCTCGGATCTTGGCAGGCATGTGCGCTCGCGATGGCACGTACATATAGAACCCGGAAAAAGGCTGACACCACGGCTGCAGGACCCGAACCAAGGTTCCGTCCGACAGCTGCTGACGGACGCACAGATCCAGGTGCTTCACCAAGCCGACCCCTCTGACTGCAGCATTCAACATGCTGTCGTCATCATTGAAGATCACGTTTCCTTTGGGTTCAAACACCAGGCTTCGCCCGTCTGGCTCTGGTGAGGTAAAGCCCCAACGATCGATCGCACCGCTTGACGCGAATCGATAACCCAGACAGTTGTGCTGGACGAGATCGGCTGGCGTCGTCGGGATACCATGCCGCTTGATGTACTCGGGAGAGGCAACGATGGCCATCTCGATCGGCGGCGTCACCGGCACAGCCACCATATGCTCATCCAAGCTCTCCCCGAGACGCAATCCGGCATCCATCCCTTCGGAGACGATGTTGGAAAAGCCATCGTTCATGACGAGCTCCAGGCGCAACTTTGGGTAGCGAGCGAGAAATTCGTCCATTCGAGGTTCCAGCAACAGTCGGGACGCGACCCGGGATGTATTGATCCGGATGACCCCCGACGGCTCCGCCTGGGCCTCGCCCACTTCTGAGACGGCCCGCTCAATGGACCCCAGAGCTGGCTTCAGCGAGTCATAAAGTCGCTGCCCTTCTTCAGTCAATGACATGTTCCGAGTGGTTCGATTCAACAGGCGAACGTTCAGCTGCTGCTCCAGAGTCTTGAGCTGCTGGGACAGCGCGGCACGCGACACTTCCATCTCGGTGGCGGCCCTGGTGAAGCTGCGATGGCGGGCAATGTGGAAGAACCACACCAGTCCCGGGTATTGCGTGGGATCCAAGGGCATATTGGTAACCGTGACTTAACAGTCATGCCATTATAGAGCCGTTTATCGAAAACAGTAGAACTCCTAATCTTGTCGATATTGAGCGGTACACACCCGATGATCCCGATAGGAGCCTCACCATGAAAAGCGTCAGCATCCCGACCCTCAACGGCCAAGGCACCACCCTCGCCGCGGATATTCATTTCCCTGCCGGCTTCGATGACGGCAAGGCTTATCCCGTCGTAGTGGTCTCGCACCCTGGTGGCGGCGTAAAGGAGCAAACCGCCGGCTTGTATGCCCGCAAGCTGGCCGAAAATGGCCTCATCACCATTGCCTTCGACCGCTCCTACCAGGGAGAAAGCACCGGTGAGCCACGCCAGTTGGAAAATCCCTATATCAGCACCGAAGACGTGAGCGCCGTGATTGACTACCTGACCACACTGCCCTATGTGGATCAGGACAAGATCGGCGCCATGGGCATCTGCGCCGGCGCGGGCTACAGCGCCAACGCCGCCATCAACGACCGCCGTATCAAAGCGCTGGGAATGGTCAGCGCCGTGAACATCGGCCAGATGTTCCGTAACGGCTGGGAAAATACCGTCAAGGATGCCGACGCTGTAAGCCTGCTGGAATTCGGCTCCAACGCGCGCAGCAGCGACGCGAGCGCGAACGAATACGCCACCATCCCGCTAGCCCCGATGAAGGAAGAAGACGCGCCCAACGCCGAGCTGCGCGAAGCCTGGGAGTATTACCACACCCCGCGCAGCGAGCATCCGAACGCCCCCGGCTTCGCGCTGACCCGCAACCTCAACCAGATCATCACCTACGACGCCTACCACAAGGCCGAGGCTTTCCTGACCCAGCCGATCCTGGCCGTGGCTGGCAGTGTAGCCGGCAGCAAGTGGATGAGCGACGACCTGCTGGCACGCGCCGCCAGCCAGGACAAGCAGATGCACGTCGTCGAGGGTGCCAATCACATGTCGCTGTACGACGTACCCCGGCACGTAGATGAGGCCGTGTCGCAACTGGCCCCGTTCTTCACGGCCAGGCTGAAGTAAATCCATTCCTCTGAACCGGAGCAGGCAACCATGACAGCACCATCGACAACCACTGAGCGCGTGACCTTCAGGAACCCAGACATGGCATGGGACATCGCCACCCTGATCCTGACACCGCCCGGCTTCGACCGAAACAAGAAGTACCCGACAATTATCAGCGTGCACCCCTTCGGCAGCTGCAAGGAGCAGACCTCCAGCGCGGTGTACGGCAAGGCGTTGGCCGAACATGGCTTTGTTGTCATCGCCTTTGACGCCAGTTACCAGGGTGAGTCCGGCGGCGCACCGCGTTGGATCGAAAGCCCGTCGCAGCGTGTCGCGGATGTCAGCCATGTCATCGACTATGCGGTGACGCTGCCTTACGTCGATGCGGAGCGCATCGGCGGCATCGGCATTTGCGGAGGCGGCGGCTACATCCTCAACGCCACGCTGACAGAAAAGCGGATCAAAGCCGTAGTGGGCATCACGCCGGTCAATATCGGCCGCCTGTTCCGCGAGGGCTTCAGCCAATACAACCCGCTGGGCGCGCTGGATGCCATGGCCGCGCAGCGCACCAAGGAAGCCCTTGGTGGTGAATTGCAAGTCAACGAACTTCTGCCCGCCAGCCCCGAGGCGGCCACCGCAGCAGGGCTGACCGAGATCGACGTGTTCGAGGCCACCGACTATTACAAGACCCCGCGCGGGCAGCAGCCTGGCGGTTGGACTCGGATGCTGTTCAGCCACGCTCAGCAGACGCTGGCCTGGGACGCCTTCAACTTTTCGGAGACCCTGATGAACCAGCCGATGATGGTTGTGATCGGCCAGAAGGCGGGTGCATTCGGTGCCTATTGCGACGGAATGGAGGCATATGGCCGCGCCACCGCCTCGAAAGACCGCCAACTGGTGTCGCTGCAGGGCTGGTCGCATTACGACCTCTACGACCAGGCCGAACCGGTTGCGCTGGCGATGGAGCAGATGCTGCCGTTCCTTAAGCAGCACGTGGCTGGCGAATAAGCGTCTGCGCCGTCTCGCCCCAGCCCCGCCGCGCGAGCCTCATGCGGCGGGGCCCTTCTTCTCCTTCTCCTCCGCGCGCGTGGCTTGCAGGGCTCCAGGCATGGAAACGGCCACGCTTCGCCGACACCTGAGCATGGCTGGGCTTCGAACGTTACCTTCAGCAATTGAACCCGAAACAGGAAACCCATCATGCAAAACGTCCTCATCCTTGGCGCCAACGGCCAGATCTCCATATGGGTGGTCAAGGCATTGGCCAACGAACAGAACATCAGCCAGACACTGCTGCTGCGCGATCCCAGAAAACTCACGGGCAACGAGCCCGCCAACGCCAAGGTCGTCATCGGCAACGTACTGGACAAGAAGCTGCTGAAAAGCGCCATGGCTGGCCAGGATATTGTCTATGCCAACCTTACCGGCGAAGACCTGGTCAGACAGGCCCAGAGTGTCATCGCCGCCATGCAGGCCACAGGCGTCAAACGGCTGGTCTTTGTGCTGGCCCTAGGGATCTATAACGAGATCCCCGGAGCCTTTGGCGAGTGGAACAATGCCACCATCGGCGAGGACCTCAAGCCCTTCCGCCGTGCTGCCGATGCTATCGAGGCCTCGGGGCTCGATTACACCATCCTGCGGCCGGCCTGGCTGACGGATGAGGACGAGGTGGACTACGAGCTGACCGACAGAGACGAGCCGTTCAAGGGCACCGTGGTGTCACGCAAGAGCGTGGCGGACCTGATCGTAAAGGTCATCGACTCGCCAGCACGTCACGTCGCCGCCAACCTGGGCGTTAACAAGGCTCATACCGACGGCGACAAGCCCTACTTCATGTAATCCCAACGGGCGCCAACCATCATCACCCTTCCCTCCGATGAAGGCTTGTATCGGCGCCATGGTCGAGAGCGTAGGGGAAGGATGAGCACGCCGGGCGATTTGTTGTGCTCTCACGTTTGCCGCCGGCGGCTTTTGCGATGGTCTGCGCCAACGAACACTTCCCATCGGGTTTTTCCATCTAGTAAAGGGGACACATCATGAGCCGTACCTGGTTCGTCACCGGCGCCACCCGCGGCATGGGCGTCGAAATTGTCAAAGCCGCCTTGCAGCAAGGCGATAAGGTTGCTGCTACCGGACGCACGTTGGATAAACTGCTTGAGGTATTCGCCGACGCCCCACGGGACCGTATCAAACTGCTGGAATTGGATGTCACTAGCGAGGCACAGGCTAAGACCGCCGTGGATACCACCATGCACCACTTTGGCCGCATAGATGTGCTGGTCAACAACGCAGGGTTTTGCTTGCTGGGCCGCCTCGAGGAAGCCACCGCAGCACAGATTGAAGCGCAGTTTGCCACCAACGTCTTCGGAATGGCTAATGTCTTGCGAGCCGTACTGCCTGTGATGCGGGCACAGCAGAGCGGCCGCATCCTCAACACCTCATCGATTGCAGGCGTCAAGGCGACCGCCAACGCCACGTTTTATTCAGCATCAAAGTTCGCCGTAGAAGGTATGACGCTGGCCCTAGCGGATGAAGTGGCACCGCTGGGCATCCAGGTCACGGCCATCGAGCCGGGATTCTTCCGTACAGAGTTCTTGAACGACCGCTCCGCCATCCATGGCGAAAACCCGATCGCCGACTACAAGCCATACGGCAGTAGTCGTGACTTGGCTGCGGCAGATGGCCAGCAGCAAGGCGACCCGGTCAAGTTGGCCAAGGTCGTCATGCAACTGGTGGCCTTGGACAACCCGCCAAGGCAGCTGTTGATCGGCAACGATGCGATGGACTACGTGATGCCCTCTCTGATCGCGCGTATCGAAGAAATGCGCGGGTTCGAGCACCTGACCAATACGACAGACTTCTAAGGCATGATCTTCTTTCAGTGGGGTCTCATGATCTTCTCTATGGTGGGCCTGGCGGTGCTGGGCTTCTTTGTGGGCGTCACCAGCATCGAAAGCCACCAGGCACGGCAGGTGAGCACCATGGTGCCTTACGCCGCACCAGCGGAAGCCAAGCTGACGAGCACTGCCGTGGTGTATTTCTCACGCTCGGGTAACACAGCGCTGGCCGCACGCCAGGTGGCCAAACGGCTCGATGCCAACATCTACGCTCTTGAAGTGCCGGAATACGAGCTAGGGCTGAGGGGTTTGGGCCATTCAGCCTGGGACGCCAAGGCACGCCGCAACGATCCCGGCAACCTGCCCGAAATAAGCCCGAGCACCATTGACCTCAGGCCATTTTCCACCGTCTGGCTCGGCTCACCCGTGTGGTTCTATAGCCCTGCGCCGCCGATCTGGGCCTTCGTCGAGCACCATCGCTTCGATGGCCAACATGTTGTGTTATTCAACACCTTCAACAGCAACTTCGGTTACGACCAGATCGCTGCGTTCAGGGCCAAGGTCATGGAGCACGGCGCAGCGTCCTTCGAACACCGCTCTGTACTGCGCGGGCGCATGACGCAACAGCTACCGCCCGAAGAGATGCTCCAGGCCATCGACGATGAGTGGTTTTAAAACATCAAGTGAGTTAACGAGAATGTCTTCTACCGATACCCTGTTCCGTTCCTTTTCCTTCGCCAGAGGCGTGACGCTGCGCAACCGAGTGGTGATGGCACCCATGACCACCTGGTCGTCCAACGACGACGAGACCATCTCCGATCAGGAGCTGGCCTGGTACCGTGCCCGAGCTCAGGGCGTGGGCATGGTGATCACGGGCTGTACCCATGTGCAAAGAAGCGGCATAGGCTTTACTGACGAATTTGCGGCGTATGACGACCGTTTCATCCCCAGTCTGCGCAGGCTTGCAGACGCGGCCAAGAGTGGCGGCGCACACGCCGTTCTACAGATCTTCCACGCGCGCAACAAGGCGGTGCCTCATTTGATCCCGGACGGCGATCTGGTCAGTGCCAGCGCAGGGCGGGCCACGCCTGGGCCCTTCAATTCAGGAGACATCAGTAGCCGTGCACTCGACCATGAAGAAATCCGGGAGGTCATTCGCGCCTTTGGAGAAGCCACACGGCGAGCCATCGACGCCGGCTTCGATGGTATTGAGTTGCATGGCGCGCACGGGTTTCTTATCCAGAACTTCTTTTCGCCGCGCTTCAACCAGCGTAACGACGAATGGGGCGGCTCGCTGGAAAACCGTATGCGGTTTCCATTGGAAGTCGTGCGGGAGGTTAAGCGTGTCATATCCTTACACGCACAGCGCCCTTTTTTACTCGGCTACCGATTCTCTCCCGAGGAAGCGGATGAAGGAGCCTTACGCATCACCGATGCCTGTGCACTCATGGATCAGCTGGTAGAAGAACAAGTCGACTATCTGCATGTCTCCCTAAAGAAGGTGCTGTCGAGTACACCCCAGGATAGCGTCAGCGGTGGCAGAACCAACGCGGAGATCATTATCGACCGCGTGGCCGACCGAGTGCCGTTGCTCGCTGCGGGAGAGATCTATACGGCACAGCAGGCGCGCGATGCTTTGGCACTGGGTCTGCCCCTCGTGGCTGTGGGCAGAGGGCTGGCCGTCACTCCGGATTGGGTGGAGCTGGCCAAGGCAGGCGACGAATTCCACATCCGCAAGGCCATGGATATGTCACAAGACCCTGCCAGGAATGCAATCCCCAATAAGTTATGGCACATCATCCGCACCACACCAGGATGGTTTCCTCGGCATGAAGGGGCCTGACAGTGTTGTAGAAGCCAATTGAGTATGAACCCGGCATCACTGAGCCGACAAGACAGCGCGAATATCGCTCAGTGATCCTGGTTCTGAACGAGAGCTGAAACCGACAATTGGCACAATATTTACCATAGAGTGCTGATATACCGAGCGTTGCTGACGGCTTGGTCGGTAGCTATGTTCACTTCCATGGTGCGAGGACGCCCGTGCTGGGCTGGATATGACGCACGGACTTCGCTCCTGCGACCTTCCCGCGACGCCGCCAGTGCGTCTCGCCTTCACCAACCACGCACCCAGCGGGACTTGAATCCTCCTTTCGCCCATGTGCCAGCATGGACAGCGCAGGCATCGCTCCTTATCATCCCTTCAATTTGGTTCATTCGGATGCGTCATTAGGGCGCAGGCCGTCAGCCAAACCTTTTTGCCGATGCCGATACAAGGACGCTAGCGTCATGCCTCTTCGACCGACCTGTATGATTCCTCTGGCCGCCGCTGTCATGCTCGGAGGCTGTGCTCTGGCACCGGTCGATACACAACCGCCCCCCGAGCCTCTTACGCCGGCAGAATTTCACGCTGAAATGCAGCGGCTGGAAACCCGCCTGGCCGGCCAGTGCAACATTACCGAGGATGTGCTGAGCGCCCAGCGCGCCCAGGACCTGCGCATGACCGCCGATATCCGTGAAGTCGGCAGTCTGCTCCGCGGAGTCCGCAGCGACCTTGAGGCATTGGACCGAGACACCTCACAGGCCAATGTTCAGGTTGCCCAGTGTGAGGCCTCTACCGAGTCTGGCATCGACAACAAGGAGCTGCTCGGGCGCAGCGAGTGGGTCGGCTTGCCCAACGTCGGCACGTATCTGAAGGCCAGAATCGACTCCGGGGCCAACACCTCGTCGCTGTCCGCCACCGATGTCACCACCTTCGAACGAGATGGTGATGAGTGGGTTCGTTTCAAGCTTGGGCTGAACGACAAGGACTCTGTGGTCGAATCGGTGCGTGACAAGTGGATCGAAGCACCGGTCAAGCGCAATGTCACCATCGTTCAGGCCAATGGTGAGGAAAGTCGTCCGGTGGTCAGCCTGCTGATGACCCTTGGTCCCATTCGTGAACAGGTAGAGTTCACCCTCAATGACCGTACCCACCTGAGCTACCCGGTGCTGCTTGGGCGGCGATTCCTGCTCGACATCGCCGTTATTGATGTGGCTCGCCACTACCTGCACGACCGCCCCGAATTCCCAGGAGGGGAATCCGCCAGCGAAGCCGCTGATGAAGAAGCGGCCGATCGTGATGATCAGGAACAGCCCTGACCGAACGCTGTGTGCCAGCCCTCAGCTGGCTGGCCTTTCGCTCCCGTTTAAGGAAGACCCATGTCCAGATTGCCCTTTTATCTGATCGTCGCCCTGCTGATGGTGGTCGGCATCGCTACAAGCATCCATCGCCACGTGGAATTCGAGGTGCCATGGACCCCGGGTGAACAGCGCCAGGTCTGGGAAATCGAGGCTCAGGTCACCTTTGATGGCGATGGCAAGCCGGCCAAGGTGGACATGGCTCTGCCCTCCTCCCAACCGGGTTTCCGGGTGCTGACTGAACACACCGCGTCCCCGGGCTACGGGCTTGCCTTCCTGCAGCAGGATGGCGCGCGCCGTGCGGAATGGTCCACCCGTGAAGCCAGCGGTGACCAGCGTCTCTATTACACGGCCCAGGTCCTGGTCACCGAAGGCGGACGCAAGGCATCAGAGCCGCCTCCGCCCCCGCCCGTCAGCGATGTGGCGTGGCAACGGCCCTACGATACTGCCGCCCAGCAGGTCATCGACCGTGCCTGGGACCGCTCCTCGGATGCCTTCACCTTCGCCCGGGAACTGCTGAGCGAATTTGCAGACAACCGTCAGGGCGAGAACGCCCGTCTGCTGCTGACTCAGTTTGATCGTGTCCCCCTCGCCGTCCGCTTGCTCAACCAGGCGGGAGTTGCCGCGCGTGAAGTCAACGGCCTGATGCTCGAGAGCGGACGCCGCCGCCAGAGTCTGACTTCCTGGATCGAAGTCTACGACGGTGACCAGCGCGCCCTGTTCAACCCTGCCACCGGTGAACAGGGCAAACCCGACAACCTGCTGATGTGGGAAAGCGCCGGCAACGCTGTTCTGGAAGTGGAAGGCGGCAGCGACTCGCGGATTTCCTTCTCCATGCTGGTCCGCAATCAGCCCGCTGCGGCAGCGGTCAGAAGCCAGCTGGCGGAAGACAGTGACACCCTGCTCAACTTCTCGATCCACAGCCTGCCGTTGGAAGAACAGGCGCTGTTCCAGACCATCCTGCTGATTCCCATCGGCGCTCTGGTGGTGGTGCTGCTGCGGGTACTGGTGGGTATCAAGACCTCGGGCACCTTCATGCCCGTGCTGATTGCCCTGGCCTTCATCCAGACATCCCTGCTGACCGGCCTGATTGGCTTCCTGCTGGTGGTAGCGGTAGGCCTGGTGATTCGTAGTTACCTGTCGCACCTGAATCTATTGCTGGTGGCGAGGGTGACGGCGGTGATCATAACGGTCATCGCCATCATCTCCATCTTTACGGTCTTGTCCTATCGATTCGGGCTCAATGCCGGTCTCACGATCACCTTCTTCCCGATGATCATTCTGTCCTGGACCATCGAAAGAATGTCCATCCTGTGGGAGGAAGAAGGCCCCAAGCAGGTACTGATTCAGGGTGGTGGCAGTCTGCTGACAGCGGTGCTGGCTTACCTGGCCATGAACAATCCCTGGATTCGCCATATCACCTTCAACTTCCTCGGGCTGCAGCTGATCCTGATGGCCTTCATCCTGCTGCTGGGCAACTACACCGGCTATCGCCTGCTCGAACTCCGGCGCTTCAAGCCGGTGACGGAGGACTGATTCATGCGTGATTGGACCAGCCCAGGCAAGCTGAGGGCCAAGGGGATTATCGGTATGAACCGGCGCAACATCCGGTACATCGGCCGATACAATAGCCGCAAGCTTTACCCCCTGGTGGACGACAAGCTCAAGACCAAACTGCTCGCTCAGGAGTATGGCATCACCACCCCCGAGTTGATCGGCACGGTGTCTACCCAGTTCGGCGTCAAGCGGATTGGCGACATGCTGGCGGGCCATAATGGCTTCGTCATCAAGCCGGCCAAGGGCAGCGGCGGCAAGGGCATCCTGGTGATCGAACGTGTCGAAGGCCGGCATTTCATCAAGCCAAGCGGCGCCGAGCTCGATATCGAGGACATCGAGAGGCACGTCTCGAACATCCTCTCCGGTCTTTACTCCCTCGGCGGAGCACCCGATGTAGCGCTGGTCGAGGCGCTGATCAACTTCGACACTTCCTTCGCGGCTTACACCTATGAAGGCGTGCCGGATATCCGCGTCATCGTGTTTCAGGGATATCCCGTCATGGCGATGATGCGCCTGTCCACAGCTGCTTCCGATGGTAAGGCTAACCTCCACCAGGGGGCAGTGGGCGTCGGCATCGATATCGCCAGCGGACGAGCTGTTCGCGGCGTCCAGTTTGACCGCGCGCGCACGGACCATCCCGACACCGGGCACGAGTTGGCCAGCTTGCAAATTACCGGCTGGACCACCTTGCTGGAACTGGCCTCCGGCTGCTTTGAAATGACCGGTCTTGGCTACTTGGGTACCGATATGGTGCTCGACCGAGATCGCGGCCCGATGCTGCTTGAGCTCAACGCGAGGCCAGGCCTGGCCATCCAGATGGCCAACGGTGAGGGGTTGCGTCGTCGCCTGGACCTGATCGAGGCACAGACAACGTCGCGCAATGCAGCCGAACGGGTCGCCTTCGCCCAGCACCATTTTGCTCGCCAAGGAGAGCTGCAGGACAGCCCCGCCGAAGCCATCTGAGCCGCCTGCTTGCTGGCTCGCACCTGAGCCAGCAGGTAGACTGACATCTGGATTTGCACTTTTAGGCCCCCATGACCGATACCGCCCTGCTGCAACAGGCTGAAGAACACTGCGCCCGACGTGGTGTACGCTTCACGCCGATTCGTCGCCGCGTGCTCGAGCTTATTGCCGACGCCTGCGGTGGACTGAAGGCTTATGATCTTCTGGACCGGCTGGCCAAGGACCATGCGGCCGCGCGGCCGCCGACGGTCTATCGTGCTCTGGAGTTTCTGATCGAGCAGGGGCTGGTCCACCGCATCGAGTCCTCTAATGCCTATGTAGCATGCCCGTGTCCTGAGCATGCTCATCGCTTTCAACTGCTGATCTGCCGTCAGTGCGGGCTCGTGGAAGAACTGCATCTGGACGATATCAATGAGGAGTTGTCCGCACGGGCTCAATCCTTGGGCTTCAAGGTACAGCGTCAGACCATCGAGCTTCACGGCCTGTGCCAGCAGTGCCAATCCCGCGGCGACGATAGCTCAGCCCACAACGGAACCTCTACCCATTCCACCGACAACGGAGCCCCATGAGCGATTTCATGAAACGCCTCGAGAGCGAACCCAAGGACAGCTGCCACTCCCTCGAAGAGGTGCTGAACCACGTTCGTTTCAATGGGGACGGGCTGCTTCCTGCCATTGCCCAGCAGCACGACAGTGGCGAGGTGCTGATGATGGCGTGGATGAACCGCGAAGCCCTGCAGGAAACCCTGAGCACCGGGCGCGTATGCTATTACTCACGCTCGCGCAGCAAACTGTGGCGCAAGGGGGAGACCTCCGGGCAGCAGCAGCATTTGAGAAGCGCTTCGCTGGACTGTGATGGCGACACCCTGCTGCTTCAGGTCGATCAGACCGGACCTGCCTGTCACACCGGACGTCGTAGCTGCTTCTACGTGGGACTGGAGGACCAGCAGGCGCGCATCACCAGCGCCCCGCTGATGGACCCCAATGAGCTCTACAACAAGAAGTGATGCACGCCGTGGCAGTCAAGCAAGCACTGCCCAGGTGAGCGATGGTAACCGGGTCGAGCCTCACACGGGCGAGACGGGCACTCCGGCACAGCATGGTGCCTGCCCTGCTGCTCCGCCGCCCCTTCTAGAGCATCATGCGGGCTGTCGCTGTGGCGAGGAGCATGCAGACGCCTCGACCTCGGCTCATTTGCAGCAGACACCTGGAGAGCCAGTGCTCTCCCGTCCACAGGGGGTCAAGCGCTGGCTGTCACTGCCACTGCTCGGTGTCATCCGTATCTATCAGACGGTGATCAGCCCGGTGCTGGGGCCACGCTGTCGCTACTGGCCGAGCTGCTCTCACTACAGCCACGAAGCCATCGTCGTGCATGGCCCACTGTGGGGTGGCTGGTTGGCAGTGAAACGCATACTTCGCTGTCATCCCGGTGCCGAGGGTGGCATCGATCCCGTGCCGGGCGGGCCCAGCGAACAGCTGTGTCGCGATGATCCTGAGCTGGACGATCATTTTCAGCCTCGCCCTTAGCGGAACCTATAGGGAGA
Organism: Halomonas sp. DP4Y7-1; assembly: GCF_019800705.1. Classification (NCBI taxonomy): domain Bacteria; kingdom Pseudomonadati; phylum Pseudomonadota; class Gammaproteobacteria; order Oceanospirillales; family Halomonadaceae; genus Halomonas; species Halomonas sp. DP4Y7-1. Next base: position 159,160 of record NZ_JAHVKS010000005.1, read on the forward strand.
CACTGCACAAATGCCTGCGCAGACGAGTCGCGGCGCTCGGCGGGCCTACGCAACACTCCGTTGACTCTGCCAAGCCCCGCGGAGCGGCAGCTTTCGTGTATCTCTTGCGCTCGACCTTGCCGGACCGTTACGCCGCCTCTTGCTCGGCGACGCGATAAATCCTCTGCAGCATCGCATTGAGTCCATTACTACGGGTCGGCGACAGGTGCTTGTCGAGCCCCAGATCCTTGAGAAAATGAGGACTGGTGGCGAGGATGTCGGATGGCGTGCGCTCATTGTAAATCCGCAGCAGCACCGCAATCAGCCCAGATACGATAGCCGCATCCGAAACGGCAGCGAAGTGCAGCAGGTCGCCCTGACGCTCGTGGCGCATCCACACATTTGACTGACAGCCCTGGATCTTTAGCTCATCCCGCTTGTCTTCTTCGGCAAAGGGCGGCAGCGCCTTGCCCATGTCGATGATGTACTGATAGCGATCCATCCAGTTGTCGAACAACTCGAATTCTTCCAGCAGCTCCTGCTGGGCCTGTTCCGCGGTAGTGGTCATGGAAACTCCCTGAAATTGCTCGCGCCAGTATACCTTCACCACGCCCCCGGCGTCGTCCCTCCCGCCGCCACCCTTCTGCTGCGAACATGAAGACCTACTGCGAACATGAAGACCTACCGCGGACATGAAGACGACAGCGAGCGTGCTAGACTGTAGCCGCTTTACCCCCAGCGATGAATGCATGGTATCGCTATCGGCGATGAGCCAGGCTCGGAAACGCTCGGCCATGCTCCCTTGTCGGTAACATCGGGTACCTCGCCACAACGTGGTGACCCGATGTGATGCGTCGATTTGATGTCTCGGTCGTGATACATCGGGCATGGCAACCGGTTACAACGGCCAGGTATTCGCCACCCGTTCTGGCAACGAGGTGTTAGCGGCCCGGTTTCAGGAGCTGGGCTTTTCAGAACTGGGCTTTCAGAACAGGGCATTTGAGAACTGGGCGTTAGCGCCGCCACGGAGTCTATATGGCAGAACACCCTCCCGAAGGACCGGGAAAACGACAGCCCCGCGACCGTCGGCTTGCCGCTCTCGAGAAGCAACTTGACCGCTACCTGGAAGACGCTCGCTCGCGCCATGCCTTGGCTGGCAAGGAAACGCCTGCGCACGAACGTGGGCTGACATCGCAGCAACTGGAAGACATCATCGCGCACCTGGCCGCCCAGCGACGGGCCAAGCGTGCGGCCATCCTGACCAACTTGCTTGACCTGGCGGACCGAGCCGGCACCACCGTGGGTGCCTTGTCCTTGATCGCCCTGTTCTTTGCCGACAAGGACAGTCATGCCACCCTGGTCGTGGCTAACACCGCAAAGCCGCTATGGGGTGCCTGTATTGGCTTCGGGCTCGCACTCGTGGCATCCTATGCAAAGGCCCTGCTGACCTGGAGGGATAAGTAATGACCTTTCACATCGCCATGCTGATCATGCTGGCCGCCACACTGGCACTTGCCGTGGCAGCCTACCAGCTAGATCGCGGCTACAAGTCAGACGTCAAGGCACTGACCGAGCACGCCGATCGCTATCTCGCGCGTAAGCGCGGCCATTTCAGGCCCTGAAACCGTCCTGTCAGGTTGTTCCTGAAACCAGTCCTCGTAGAACCCAGCCTCTGAAATCCCAGCCTCTGAAATCCCAGCCAGACGCCTGGCCATGCTGGCCATGGCTAACGCGTCAATTGGTGCAGGGACTGCTGACGGTGCCACTCTTCATCTTCCGAGTGAAGGTAGATCGCCGTTGTATCCAGGCGTGAATGGCGCGCAGTCTCAGCCAGGTAGCGCAGCTCCACTCCGGCCTGGGCCTGATGGGTCAGCCCGGTATGCCTCAGCCAGTGTGGCGTAGCCTCGCGCAGTTGGGCAACGTAGCGCGCCTCACCGCCCTCCTCTTCCAGCGCCTCTGCTGCCTCGCGAAAGGTCTGGCGAATCATCCGATAGAGCTGGTTGTCGCCCAGCGGTGTCTGGCCATCGAGTCGACGCAAGATCGGACCTTGCGCTGTGCCCAAGGCATCTGACACTCCATAGAGCGAGCGGGCTTCCTCCAACAGCTTCTGCATGTCTGGTGGTACCGGAATCTGGGCAAACTTCTGCCCCTTGCCAACGACCTGCCACCACCACCGCCCCTCTCTCGGCACGATGTCATCAAAGCGTGCGGCGCTCATTTCGCTGATGCGCGGGGCCAATAGATAGCCAAAGCCCAGTATCAGCCTGCGTCTGGACCAAAGGTAGCGCATGCGCTGCGTCGCCTGTAAAGGCAGCGGGCGACTCGCCCAGGACCATAGCCAGTCCCATAACGCACGCTCCAGATAGCGTTCGATCCTGCGCTGGCCATTATTCAGCCTGCGCCGCTTGTCGCGCATCAATCGAAACGGATTGCGCGACAGCCAACCGGCCTCCACCAGCCAGGCCATCATGCCCTGCAGGATCACCAGGCTCTGGCGCCGACTCGACGGTGACAGAGGCCCGCGAAAGGGCCTCCAGCGTGGGTCTTGGCGCGGCCTGGTCGGCCCAACCCAGTGCTCCGCAGGCATCGGGTTGGCCAGGAATCGTTCGAACTCGTCGATGTCGACGCGACGCAAACCCGCGAGGACCTGCTGGCGCTCGGCCAGCCACAGCAGCAGCCGCTCAGCCTCCCGTCGGTAGGCCCTGAGGGTTTGCGGGCTTGCCGCGTACTCCTGCAACCAGCAGGTGACAGCCTCCCAGTCGTCATTGGCCTCGATCAGCGCGCCTGGGCGTTCAGGCTCCCGCGCTGCCAGCCACTGAGAAGACTCCGCGCGCCAGGCAGCCATGCCACCTCCGCCAGATCTGTCGTTATCTGCCATTGATAAAGCCCGTCACCACCATGGATTGAACACCTTCCCTGCCCCTTCCATGCTGCCCCTACAGCATCAATTATTCAAGATAAGGCGCGTAATCTTGATTTTTCAGGCGTTATCATAAATATTATTACGTTTACGTATGTAGTGTAATTACACTAGAATCGTCGCATGCACAGCGCTGAGGCGATGGGCCGCGGTCGCCGCCGTGGCCAATGGACACACTGGATCGTAGTCAGCACCCCCGCATTCAGGCATGATCTGCCGCTGGCGCTAACATGCCCGCTCAAGGAGACCCCGATGGCCCGCACAGGGATTACCTACGACGACGTACAGCGAGCGGTGGACACTCTGCTGAAGCAGCAGGAAGCCCCTAGCGTTCAGAAGATCCGCGAAGTGCTTGGGACTGGCAGCTTCACCACCATCAGCGAGCATCTGCGCGAATGGCGGTCTCGGCGTGAGGAGCGGCGTGATGTGCCACCGCCTCAGGGGATGCCCGCAGAACTCGTGTCACTGGCAGAAGAGTTATGGACCAAGGCACAGGAAGCGGCAGCCGAGAACCTCGCCCATTACCGCCAGGAAGCTGACCGTAACGTCGAGGCGGCACTGGAGAAGGTCGCTACCGCCCACCGTCGCGCGGAAGACGCGGAGCAGCGCGAGAGCGCCCTTGCTGCCCACCTTTCCTCGGTGGAAGCGCGCCTGCAGGAGGCTGCCAGTGAGGCGGCTCACCTGACATCGGCAAAGCAGGGACTGGAGGAGCTGCTGACCAAGGAGCGCGAGCGCCGTAGCCAGCAACAGGATCAACTCGAGCGCCTGCAACAGGACAAGGAGCAGGAAGCAAGGGAATTCCAGCGTGCACTGGAGGAGCAGCAGCAACAGCAGCGCGAGAAGCTCGCCCAGGAAGAGCAGCGTCACGAAGCTGCAGAGGCACGCCTGATGGCGATGCTGGACGAAGCCCGTCGCGAGCGACAGGCGCTGGAGAAATCCCATGCCCAGCGCTTGAAGCAGGCTGAGCAGCGTCACGACACGCTACAGCAGCAGCTACACGCCCTGCGCGGGGAGCTTGCGGAGGAGGAAAAGCGGCATCGAGAAACGCAGCTGGAGCGATCTCGTTCGGAAGAGGCGCTACGCGCACGCGGACATGAAGTGGATTTGCTCAACGAACGCATCGAGGAGCAGCGTCGCCTGATAGCGAGCCACACAGAGCGACTGAAAGGACTGGAAGAAAAGCTCGACGAGAAGATCTGGGCGCTGGCTCGGCAGCAGCGGGAGCAAGATGCCGCCTCACCAAATGATGAATCCAAGCTCAAGCGAGACCCAGGCCGCGACAGCTGACGCGCCCTGCGCTCCATAAAACCCTGCGCTCCATAAAACCCTGTGCTCCATAAAAAAAGCGCCGCTCCAGAGAGCGGCGCTTTTTGCATTCGTCATACAGATAGGTGAAGCCGATGCCTCGCCAGCCATCGCGGCCGACGATCAACTGAGCATGATTTACCGATAATAGGCGTTGGTGGTATCGGTGTGATCGGTGACGTCACGGATACCGGCAAGCTCGGGAATCCGCTCCATCAAGGTCTTTTCGACCCCTTCCTTGAGCGTCAGGTCGACCGCGGCACAGCCCTGGCAGCCACCACCGAAGGCCAGCACGGCCACCTGATCGTCGGTCAGCTGGATCAGCTTGATCTCGCCACCATGGGCGGCCAGGCCAGGGTTGATTTCGCTGTACAGGATGTAATTAATACGATCCTCAAGCGGGCTGTCGGCATTGACCTTCGGCATCTTGGCGTTGGGCGCCTTGATCGTCAGCTGCCCACCCATGCGATCCGCATTGAAGTCGACAACGGCCTCCTCCAGGAACGGAATGCTGTTGGCGTCCAGGTAGACGGCGATCTTGTCGAGCTCAAGCCGCTCGTCACTGGGCTCTTCCTCGCCCGGACGACAGTAGGCCAGACACGTTTCTGCGTAGGGGGTACCCGGCTGGGTGATAAAAATCCGCACCGCAATACCGTCGACGTTCTGCTTCTCGAGCAGTTCGGCCAGGTAATCCTGTGCGCTGTCGGTGATCTGGATGTTCTCGCTCATGGCTCTCTCACTGGTTCGCCCCGCCTTGACTCAAGGCTCGTGGCCACTGCGGGTTGGATGACTGCATGGTAAGCCCAAGCTGGCCCAGACTCAATCCCGAGTAAAACACTCAAGAATGTCTCGCAACGGTGAACGGATCCGGCATCGCGACAACAGCGCCATTGCCCCTGCCGCCACGGCCAGCGCTTTGGTAAGATGTGCGCCTTTCGAACGGATCCCCCGGCGACTTGCCATGTCTGCGCCAATCACATGGGGGCCGAGCCACGCCAACGCAAGCGGTGGCATATAAAAAATTCTGCGTCAGTCGACCTGACTAGCGTCCAGCTGGAGACCCACCTTCCCATGGCCGTAGCCGCACCAACCGCTCAGACCGCCCGCCTCGTCGACAGCCTTTCCCAGCGCATCCTCATGCTGGATGGTGGCATGGGAACCATGCTGCAGAATGCAGCGCTGAGCGAAGAAGAGTTTCGTGGAGAGCGTTTCAAGGACTGGCCCTCGGACGTCAAGGGTAATAACGATTTGCTGGTCCTGACCTGCCCGGACCTGGTATCGCGGATTCACCGCGACTACCTGCTGGCCGGCGCCGATATTCTCGAGACGAATACCTTCAATGCGACCCGCCTGTCGCAGTCCGACTATGGCATGGAAGCCCTGGTGCCCGAGCTCAACCGCGAAGCGGCTCGTTTGGCCCGCCAGGTCTGTGATGAGGTCGAGTCGGACACTGGGGTAGCTCGCTATGTCGCTGGTGTACTGGGCCCGACGTCGCGGACGGCGTCCCTGTCTCCAGACGTGAATGACCCCGCCAAGCGAAACGTGACCTTCGATGCTCTGCGCGACAACTACCGCGAAGCGGCTCTGGCATTGATCGACGGTGGCGCCGATCTGATCATGATCGAAACGATCTTCGATACCCTGAACGCCAAGGCCGCGATCTACGCGCTGGAGGAGATCTTCGACGAAACCGGCCAGCGCCTGCCGGTAATGATCTCGGGCACCATCACCGACGCGTCAGGCCGCACCTTGTCAGGGCAGACGACCGAGGCATTCTGGAACTCCGTGCGCCACGCCCAGCCGCTGACCGTTGGCCTCAATTGCGCCCTGGGGGCCGAAGAGCTGCGGCCGTACATCGAGGAGCTGTCCACCAAGGCCGACACCTTCGTATCGGCTCACCCCAACGCTGGCCTGCCCAACGAATTTGGCGAATACGACCAGACGCCTGAGGAGATGGCCGCCATCGTGGCCGAGTTCGCACGCAGCGGCCTGGTGAATATCATCGGCGGCTGCTGTGGCTCCACACCGGAACACATTGCGGCGATCCACCGTGCCATCAAAGACCTGACGCCGCGTCAGATTCCACAGCGCAGCCGCGCCTGCCGCCTGTCAGGCCTCGAGCCGTTCAACATCGAACATGACTCGCTGTTTGTGAACGTCGGTGAGCGCACCAACGTCACCGGCTCGGCGCGCTTCAAGCGCCTGATCAAGGAAGAGGATTACACCACTGCGCTCGAGGTGGCACTTGAGCAGGTCGAGAACGGCGCCCAGGTGATCGATATCAACATGGACGAGGGCATGCTCGAGTCCAAGGATGCCATGGTGCGCTTCCTCAACCTGATCGCCGGGGAGCCGGACATTGCTCGCGTGCCGATCATGGTCGACTCCTCCAAGTGGGACATCATCGAAGCGGGCCTGAAGTGCATTCAAGGCAAGGCAGTGGTCAACTCGATCTCGCTCAAGGAAGGCGAAGACGCTTTCCGCCACCAGGCCACCGAGTGTCGCCGGCATGGCGCCGCGGTCGTCGTCATGGCGTTCGATGAAACCGGCCAGGCGGACACCTTCGCGCGCAAGACGGAGATCTGTCAGCGAGCCTACAACGTGCTCGTCCATGACATCGGCTTTCCTGCTGAAGACATCATCTTCGACCCCAACATCTTTGCCATTGCCACCGGCATCGAGGAGCACAACAACTACGCCGTCGATTTCATCGAGGCCACCCGCTGGATTCGTGAACATCTGCCCCATGCCATGGTCTCCGGCGGCGTATCCAATGTGTCCTTCTCGTTTCGCGGTAACAATCCCGTGCGCGAGGCCATCCACTCGGTCTTTCTGTACCACGCCATTCGCGCGGGCCTGACCATGGGGATCGTCAACGCGGGGCAGCTGGCGGTGTATGACGACCTGCCCGAAGCCCTGCGTGAAGCGGTCGAGGACGTTGTCCTCAACCGCCGTGACGACAGCACTGAGCGCCTCCTCGATATTGCCGATCAGTACCGCGGCGATGGCTCCAGCGGCGACAAGAAGGAGGATCTGGAGTGGCGCAGCTGGGAAGTGGAAAAACGCATTGAACACGCGTTGGTGAAAGGCATCACTGCCTTCATTGAAGAGGACACGGAGCTGGCCCGCCAGAGAGCCAGCCGCCCTATCGAGGTCATCGAAGGGCCGTTGATGGACGGCATGAATGTGGTGGGCGACCTGTTTGGCGCGGGCAAGATGTTTCTGCCCCAGGTGGTCAAGTCGGCGCGAGTGATGAAGCAGGCCGTCGCCTATCTGATCCCCTATATCGAAGCGGAGAAGAGCGAGGACACCCAGGCCAAGGGCAAGATCGTCATGGCCACGGTGAAGGGCGACGTCCACGACATCGGCAAGAACATCGTCGGTGTGGTGCTTCAGTGCAACAACTATGAGGTCATCGACCTTGGCGTCATGGTGCCTGCCGACAAGATCCTGAAGACGGCCCGAGAGGAGAACGCCGATATCATTGGCTTGTCCGGACTGATCACGCCGTCCCTGGACGAGATGGTGCACGTGGCCAAGGAAATGCAGCGACAGGGCTTTTCGCTGCCGCTGCTGATCGGGGGCGCGACCACGTCAAAGGCCCACACCGCGGTCAAGATCGAGCCCCAGTATGATGAGCCGGTCATTTACGTGACCGATGCCTCGCGCGCCGTGGGCGTCGCGGGTCGCCTGCTGTCTCCTGGTCTCAAGGAAAGTTACGTCAAGGAAGTGCGTGAGGAGTATGAAAAGGTACGTGAGCGCAACGCCAAGCGCCGCCCCAAGGCAGCGGACCTTTCCTACCGTGACGCCTGCGCCCGCAAGCCCGTGCTGGACTGGCAGGGATACACCCCCCCGGCACCGACCTTCACCGGCCTCAAGGCCTTCGACGACTATGATCTTGACGAGCTGGTCGCACGGATTGACTGGACGCCTTTCTTCATGAGCTGGGAGCTGGTCGGCAAGTTCCCGAAGATCCTGGACGATGAGATCGTCGGCGAGGCTGCACGCCAGCTGTTCGACGAGGCTCAAGTCATGCTGCGCAAGTTGATCGACGAGGGGCGCATCAAGGCCCGCGGCGTGATTGGCCTGTGGCCGGCCAATACGGTGGATGATGATGTCATCGAGGTCTACGCCGATGACAGCCGCAGCGAGGTGATCGAACGACTGCATCACATTCGCCAACAGACCACCAAGAACCGCGAGGGGGTCTGCTATAGCCTGGCAGACTTTGTCGCCCCCAAGGACAGCGGCACGCCGGACTGGATCGGTGGCTTCGCCGTCACCGCGGGGCATGGCGTCGAGGCCCTGTCCAACGAGTACAAGGCCCGCGGTGATGACTACAACGCCATCATGGTTCAGGCCCTGGCCGACCGCCTTGCGGAAGCCTTCGCCGAACTGATGCATGAGCGGGTGCGCAAGGAGTTCTGGGCCTACGTACCGGAAGAGCAGCTGGACAACGAAGCGCTGATTGCCGAGAAGTATCAGGGTATTCGACCGGCCCCTGGCTACCCTGCCTGCCCGGACCATACCGAGAAAGCCACGCTGTTCCGCTTGCTTGATGCCCCCGCCAACAGTGGACTCGAGCTGACCGAAAGCTTCGCCATGTGGCCCGCCGCAGCGGTATCCGGCTGGTACTTCTCGCACCCGCAGTCAAAGTACTTCTCTACCGGCAAGATCACCCGGGACCAGGTAGAGACACTGGCGACCCGTAAGGGCATGGCGCTGGACGAGATGGAGCGCTGGCTCTCGCCCGTGCTGTCCTACGACACCTGATGCGCGTGGCGTCACCCTGCAAGCTGCTGCCAGAGCTCAACCGCTGGAACATGATCCTGCGGCTGGCGCTCCCCATCATGGCGGGCATGCTTAGCCAGAGCCTGATGAATCTGGTGGACGCCGCTCTGATAGGGCGGCTGGGCGAGACGGAACTGGCCGCCGCAGGGGTGGGAGGGTATGCCATGTTCATGGTCACGGCCTGCCTGTTTGGGCTGTCCTCCGGAGTCCAGGCCCAGGTTGCCAGGCGTCACGGAGAGGCGGATGTCAGCGCGGGATCTCGCGATCCTCGTGCAGAACCCCTGGTATCTGGACTGGCGCTGGCCGCCCTGCTTGGTCTGCCTCTCATGCTGCTGTGTCTATGGCAGGCCCCAACCCTCATCGGTTGGCTGAATGATGATGGCGCCGTCTCTGCTCTCGCCGTGAGCTACTTTCGCTGGCGGGTGATAGCGTTGCTGCCGGTGGCCATGATCTTCTGCTATCGAGGCTACTGGAACGGTATCCAGCAGACCGGGCTGTACCTGCGCATCATGCTGATCATGCAGGCGGTCAACCTGGTGGCAAGCGTCGGACTCATCTTTGGCTATTGGGGACTGCCGGCCATGGGCGTGAGTGGCGCTGGCCTGGGCAGCAGCCTGTCGCTGTTCGTCGGTCTCGGCATCTGGGCCTGGCTCAGCCGCCGCGCGGGAACGCCCCGTCGCCCCTGCCCCAGGACACTGGCAACGACGCTTCGCCTCGCCACCCCACACTCCTTTCAGCAGCTCTGGTTTGCGGCCGGCTACGCCGTGCTGTTCTGGATTCTTGGCCAGATCGATACCGCCAGCGTCGCGGTCGGCCATGTTCTGGTCAACCTGTCGCTACTGTTGATTCTGCCGGGTGTTGGCCTGGGCATGGCGGCGATGAGTCTAGTGGGGGAAGCGCTGGGCAATGCCTCGCCGGAAAAGGCCCATCGCTGGGGCTGGGACACGGTCAGGGTGGCCTGGCTACTGCTCGCCCTTCTGGCCCTCCCCATGTTGACGATTCCCCACGCCGTCCTGGGCCTGTTCCTGCACGAGCCCGACCTGATCACGCTCGGGGTTGCCCCGTTGCGGTTGACCGCCATGATGATCGTGATTGACGCCGTCGCCCTGGTGTTCACCCAGGCATTGCTGGGTGCCGGGGCCAATCGCACGGTCATGCAGCTGACCCTGGCGTGCCAATGGCTAGTGTTCTTGCCGCTGGCCTGGTGGTTCGGCGTCCATGAAGGTGCTGGCCTATTGGCGGTATGGTGGTGCCAGCTCGGCTATCGCGCCCTCAATTCACTATGCTTTGCCATCATTTGGCAACGTCGCCGATGGCAACAACTGGCGGTATGAGGGTATGCTGACAAGCCTCTTATTACTATTTTCACCCAAACTATAAATATTTATTCTTTTATCGCATAATGGCGTGCAGGTAGAGTAACCCGCAACGTCCCGTCATTCCCTGGCTGCAGGAAAGCGCAGAATGTATCGCTACGACAATCATGACCAGACCCTGGTCGACGAACGCGTCGCACAGTTCCGTGACCAGATGCGTCGCTATCTCGAAGGCAAGATCAGCGAGGAAGAATTCCTCCCGATTCGGGTGCAGAACGGTCTGTACGTGCAGCGTTACGCGCCCATGCTGCGCATCGCGATTCCCTACGGCATGCTGGCCTCTTACCAGCTCCGCAAGCTCGGTGAGCTGGCTGCTCGCTATGATCGTGGCTATGGGCATTTCACGACGCGTACCAACCTTCAGCTCAACTGGCCGAAGCTGGAAGACGTGCCTGACATGCTGGCGGAGCTCGCCAGTGTGCAGATGCACGCCATCCAGACCAGCGGCAACGATATCCGCAACACCACCACCGACCAGTTCTCCGGCATCGCCGGGGACGAAGAAGTGGATCCACGGCCTTGGTGCGAGCTGATTCGTCAGTGGTCGACCTTCCACCCGGAGTTCTACTACCTGCCGCGCAAGTTCAAGATCGCGGTGACCGGCGCTGCCCAGGACCGTGCTGCCATTCAGGTGCACGACATCGGCCTCAAGCTGTGGCGCAACGACGCCGGGGACGTGCGCATCAAGGTCCTCGTCGGTGGCGGCCTGGGGCGTACCCCGATGATTGGCGAGACGCTCTGCGAAGACCTGCCCTGGCAGCATCTGTTGACGTACCTGGAAGCGGTACTGCGGGTGTACAACCAGTTCGGTCGCCGGGACAACAAGTTCAAGGCGCGCATCAAGATTCTGACCAAGGCCCTGGGCGTCGACGAAATGCGCCGTCGGGTCGAGGAAGAATGGGCGCACCTGAAGGACGGCGTGCAGACCCTCAATCAGCAGGCAGTGGACGACATGGCCGCTCATTTTGTCGATCCGCCCCGCCGTGACGTGGACGCAACGGCCATCGAGGCCTTCGAAGCGTTGCGCCGGGACAACCGCGCCTTTGCCCGCTTCGTGACCAACAATGTGACCGACCACAAGGTGCCTGGGTACAAGGCCGTCACGCTGTCTCTCAAACGCAGCGGACAGTCGCCTGGTGACGTCACCTCAGAGCAGATGGCACAGATCGCCGATCTGGCTGACGACTACAGCTTCGGCGAACTGCGGGTGACCCACGAGCAGAACCTGGTGCTGTCCGACGTGGCCGTGGACCAGATTGAGGAGCTGTGGCACAAGCTGGAAGCGCTTGGCTTGGCCAACCCCACCGTGGGCACCCTGGCCGATCTGATCTGCTGCCCTGGCGGTGACTACTGCGCCCTGGCCAACGCCAAGTCAATTCCGGTGGCTCAAGCCATCCAGGAACGCTTCGAAAGCCTCGACTTCCTGTATGACCTCGGCCCGCTGGACCTCAATATCTCCGGCTGCATGAACGCCTGCGGTCACCATCACGTTGGCCATATCGGCATTCTTGGTGTCGACAAGAAAGGCGAGGAGTACTACCAGATCTCGCTTGGTGGCAGCCAGGGCAACGAAGCGTCATTGGGCAAGATCCTTGGCCCCTCGTTCTTCCGTGAAGACGTGCCGGACGTCATCGACAAGGTGCTCAAGGTGTATGTTGGCGAGCGTCAGCCCGACGAAGCCTTTATCGACACCTATCGCCGTATCGGCCTGAAACCCTTCAAGGAGTTTGTCTATGCAGCCTGAAGCTACCCTCCAGGACACGCCCCAGCGTCCGCTCATCAAGGAGCGTCGACTGGCTGAAGACTCCTGGGTTCGCCTGGAAGACGAAGCCTCTGCCGACCAGCCCAACAGCATCGTGCGCCTGGACATCTGGCTCGCCGCTGAGCGTCGCGACGACCTGGCCCCCTGGTTGCCCAGCGACACGGTGCTGGATGACGATACCGTGGCCGAGCTGCGCAAGGCGCCACTGATCGCCATCGACTTTCCCAAGTTCACCGATGGTCGCGGCTACACCCTCGCGCGCGTGCTGCGGGAACGGTACGGTATCAGCGGGGAAATTCGCGCTGTAGGCGATGTGCTCATCGACCAGCTGTCCTATATGGCTCGCTGTGGCTTCGATGCCTTCTCCCTGCGCGAAGATCAGATCGTCGAGGATGCGCTGAATGCCTTGACCATCTTTTCCCGCCACTACCAGGTGTCTATCGACAACCCGGAACCGATGTTCCTTCGCCGCCAGCGTGAAGCGCGTGAGCGCCAGCGTGACACCGCCGTCGCCTGATACGTCAAACGACGCAGCAGCATTGAACCGCTGATGTGCCAGCACTGACCTGCTGTCACCTAGGGTTCAAGACAACAGCGCCGCCCGATGGGGCGGCGCTGTTGTTTGTTGAAGCTTATTGACGTAGAAGTTGCTTGTTACCGTCAGGATTGGCAGCAAGTCCCCGCCGAGAGGTACCGGACACTAGGGGCTAAGGACTGAGGACTGAGGACTGAGAACTGAGGACTAAGGACTAAGGACTAAGCACCAGAACTAGCCCCGACGTTTTTGCTGGCGTTCCCTGTTGGCCGATCGCGCACGCTCGCTCTTGCGTAGCATCACCCAGGTAGCGCCCAATCCCCCATCCCCCTCTTGCGCAGAAACAAAGGCGTGAACCTCCTCCAGCGTAGGTAGCCACTTGGCGAGACAGGATCGCAGCACATTGGCCGCGCCATCGATCTCTCGGCTGCGCCCGTGAACGATGAGCACGGAGCGAAGATCAGCAGCGTAAGCATCGCGAATAAACTGCGGCAGGCTGGCACGGCACTCGTACAACGGTCTGCGCAACAGGTGCAGGCTGGCCTGTACCGGGTAGCCCCCCTGGCGCAAGCGCTCCATCACGCCAATCTGAATGCCATCTCGCCGAAACTCAAGCGGATCATAGGGAGGCACCAGGTCAACGAAGTCGTCACTCAAACCGTCCGCGCCATCGTTGCCACTCAGGGCATGGCGCCGCCTGGCGATCTGTGACTCGGTGGGTGCTGCTGGCCGATGACCTGCATCGGCACGATTCTGGCTGCGGCGCAGTGGCTGGACATCCCCCATCATGGTCTTGAAGTCGATATCGTCATGGCCATGGTCAGTTCCGCTGGCATGGAAGGAATCGGTCATGGGGCACCTCCTCGTCATCGGGTCTTTATCCTAGCAAGCCGAAGACGATCATCGATAGACTGTCGTGCAAACGCCCTGCCATCGTCGGCGCCAGGCGTCTTCTTCCCGTGCAGAACGTTGTGCACGGCTTCCTGGCCACGCTACAGTGCCAACGCTCATCCCTTTGCGGTCACTGCTTATGTCGTTGCTGTCACGCTGGATCCCTCGTCTGTGCCTTGCTCTGGTCATGGCCGGCATCCTCGGCCTTGGCTGGCTGTGGTACACCTACAAGAGCCCACTTGGCTACACGCCACCAGCGCAAGCGACAACCGTCAGTTCGGCTCGTTCAGAGCTCGACTTGGCGGATGAACATCGGGTCTTTGTTTACGGCACCCTACGCTGGCCGTGGGTACGCTGGCTGATTACCGGTGACGACCTAGAGACAAGTCCTGCACTATTGCGTGGGTTTGAGCGGGTTGGCCTGGACCTTGAGCCCGCGCCACAGGCCTACGTGCCTGGTCAGCTGTTACAGGTCGACGGCGACGAATTACGCGCCCTCGATCGCTACGAGCGGCTGGGCCAGCGCTACGAGCGGGTCAGGGTGGCGCTGGCCAATGGTACGCCGGCCTGGGTCTACCTGCGTCTGGATCCTCACTGACGCGCAAGTTCGTCGAGACGATGCGCTCACCCATCTCGCCGCCCAGGTCCTTCGGTGCGGGATACGCACAGCGTTGTGGGGCCCGGTGCCGGGGCATTACAATGTGAGCCCTTTCTCCTGCCGTCGGAGCTGTCATGGCCACTCTCGTCCTGCTGCATAACCCGCGCTGTTCCAAGTCGCGTGAAGCCCTTGCCCTGCTCGAGGAGGCCGGGATAGAGGCGCAGGTCCGGCGTTATCTGGACGATCCCCTGAACGGCCAGGAGCTGCGCGAGCTGATCGCGCGTCTGGATGGCTCGCCTAGGGACCTGGTCCGCACCAACGAGACCGAGTGGAAAACGCTGGGCGCCGATCGTGACGACCCGGAACAGGTTATTGCGGCGATTCAGGCTCATCCGCGTATCCTCCAACGGCCGATTCTCGATGACGGACAGCGTGCCGTGATCGGACGACCACCCGAAGACATCAAACGCCTGTTCTAGCACTCCGCGGCCATTGATCTCCGCCTTTTTCATGGGGTGAACGCCCTGCCCTCAACGCCGTTTACTGGTCAACTCAATAGGAAACCGCATGTCGGATTTGCCCTACGTACTGGTCCTCTACTATTCACGCCAGGGCGCCACACGCGCTCTGGCAGAGCGGATTGCCGCCGGCGTGGAGTCGGTCGCGGGAGTGGATGCAAGGATCCGCACGGTTCCTCCGGTGTCGCCCACCTGTGAGGCGGTAGATCCGGAGATTCCCGAGGAAGGTGCTATCTACGCCGAACTCGATGATCTGCGCCATGCCAGCGGCCTTGCTATCGGCAGTCCTACGCGGTTTGGCAACATGGCTGCGCCGCTCAAGCACTTTCTCGACAGCACCAGCGAGTTATGGCTGTCCGGTGCACTGATCGACAAGCCGGCCACCGCCTTCACCTCCACCTCCAGCCTCCACGGTGGGCAAGAAACCACGCTGATGACCATGCTCGTGCCGCTGCTGCACCATGGCATGGTTTACGCAGGCCTGCCCTACAGTGAGACGGCTCTCACCCGCACTCAAGGCGGCGGCACTCCCTACGGTGTCAGCCATCTCGCTGGGGTCCGCAGCGATCGTCCGCTGGATGAACACGAGCGCGAACTCGCCTTTGCCCAAGGCGAACGAATCGCCAGGTTGACGCTGGCGCTCTCGGCTGCTCGCAAGGCGGCATCATGAGGGCCTGGCTCGAGGAACTGGAACGGCGCAAGGGCCTGGATCAGCTCACCACGAGAGCACGCCAGGTAGTGCTGGTCGGGTTTATCGCACTGCTGGCCATGATGATCTATCGAGGGTTCTCGGTAGAGGCCGACGGCAATCGATTCGGGCCGATGATCGCCTTCGTCCTGCCGTTGATCCTCTTTCTGCCTTCCATCCTTACGCGGCGACCGCGTGGACACGCCTGGCTTGCCTTTGTCAGCCTGCTGTACTTTGCTCAAGGAGTCATGGTCGCAAGCCTGCCAGGGCTGGGTGGTCGCGGCATCCTGGAGGCTGTGGTGGCGCTGGTATTGTTTGCCGGCTGTACCGCCTACGCCCGCTTTCGTTCGCGCCAGCTACGCCAAGCCTGAACCAGTTGGCGTCTCCCCATGCGTCCTGGTTGGCCGTTGACGTGGTGCAACCCGACGGCCTGGGTGTGCGTTGCCTAAACGATGACTTGGCAAGGCGACAGCGACTTACGTGGATGCGATGATTCTGGTAGCGGCCAGCCGAACACAACTCACGCTCACTGCTTAATTGGATACCACTGGAGACACTCATGACCCGTGATATTGCGGACATCCGACGCGACTATGAAGGCGGTATTCTCGACGAAGGCAGCGTACCGAACGACCCCTTCACCTTGTTCGACGAGTGGTTTGCCCTCGCGCTGGATAGCGAACCCCAGGACGCCAATGCCATGACACTATCTACTGTAGATAGTCAGGGACTGCCCCATGCGCGGATTGTGCTGCTCAAGGGCATCGATGCCAACGGCATGGTGTTCTACACCAATTACCACAGCCATAAGGGCAGCGAGCTGGCCAATGTTCCCCATGCCGCACTGACCTTCTGGTGGCCCTCTCTGGCACGTCAGGTGCGGGTGGAAGGACACGTCGAGCGCGTGGCGGAAGAAGAATCAGACGTCTACTTCTCCAGTCGGCCCCGGGGCAGCCAGCTGGGTGCCTGGATCGCGACACAAAGCGTGGTGATTCCTGACCGCGGCTGGATCGAACAGCGCCAGCAACGCTTCGAAAAAGCCTACGAAGGTCAGGACATTCCTCGACCCGTACATTGGGGCGGCTATCGCGTCGTACCGGAGATGATCGAATTCTGGCAAGGGCAACCCAGTCGCCTGCATGATCGCGTGCGCTATCACCGCCGCGATGATAGCTGGGAGGTGGCTCGCCTGGCTCCGTAGAAAGAAAGCAGGCTGCTCTAGGAAGCATCTGTCGAAGAGAGTCTGTCGACAAGAACCTGTAGAGCAACCCTTCTTGAGAACTCAGGCCCACCGGCGCATGGAAGGATGCTGCGCCGGTGGCGGCGTGATCATTCCACCGGCCGTTCCAGGCGGTGCCGCTGCCAGTCACTGGTGGGCTCGTTGAGTCGCAGAACGGCATCCACCACCTGCTCCTCCATGTTGAAGCGCTGACGGAACCCCAGATGTTTCATCAGTGCCCGCATGGGATGATTGTCGATCATGATCTTGCCGAACATTTCCAGGGTACCGACACCCTTGCAGTAGCGGATCATCTTCTCCATCAGCCGACTGCCAATACCCAGCCCCTGAAGATCATCACGAATGATGATAGAAAATTCGGTGCGAATGTTGTCGGGGTCATTCCACACGCGCACCACCCCCAACATTTCCTTGCTGCCATCCTCGCACAGACGCTCTGCGATAAAGGCCATCTGGCGGTCGTAGTTGATATGGGCCAGGCGTGACAGGTCGCCTTGGCTCAGGTCGGTCTTGTTATGGAAGTAGCGAAAGCGAATACTCTCTTCCGACAGCTGACGGTGGAACTCGGTGATCAGCGGCGCGTCCTCGGCACGGATGGGGCGAAACTCCACTTCCCATCCATTGCGTAGTGTAACCGATTCTCGCAACTCCTCCGGATAGGGCATGATGGCAAATCTCGCGGGCTGCCCCAGGTCCATGGCGAAATCCACCGCCACCATGCCATCACGGTTGAGCAGCAAAGGGTTGATCTCTAGCCCCCGCAACCTGGGCAGGTCGGTTGCCATCTGCGACAGCGTCACCAGCACCTGGCAAAGACGCTGCGTGTCACGTTCGGGATCGCTTGAGTGCTCACGAATCAGCCGGTAGGCATGGGTGCGGCCTACCATGTCGGCCGCCAAGGTCATGTTGAGCGGCGGCAGCGATACCTGTCGGTCGGCCAGGATATTCACCTTGTAACCGCCGATGCCAAAGACGATGAGCGGGCCGAACACCGGATCGCGAGTGATCCCGGCACACAGCTGCATGGAATGCTTGCCCCGCTGCATGGGCTGGAGACAGAACTCGCGCACCTGAAAACCTGGGAACTTCTCGGACACTTTCTCGCTGAGGCGATCCATGGCAGCTGCGACATCCACAGGTGTGGCGATGTCCTGAATCAAGCCAGCCGACAGTTTGTGAGGATGCTGGCGGTAGCGGAATGGCCGACTGTTGCCATCGTGTACCACCTTCAGGGCAAAGGGCCCCTCCATGGCTCGGGACAATTGCGCCGCGTTATCGGTGCTGTCGGGATAGAGGCTCTTGGCCACCGGCAGGCCATAGGCCTTGAGCACCTCGGCCGTCTCACTATGGGCAAGACTTTCCCTGCCCTCGGCCAGCACCCGATCGATCAGCTGATGACAGCGCTGGCGCACCTCTGCCGCAGTAGAAATGGGAAGACTTGGCGGCGTCTGCTGCAATAGCGATTGGACTCTCTGATAGTCCACCATGTGCATGAATGCCTTGACCGCCTTCTCAGGAGACAGGTAAGTGGGGATACCGGCTTCATGACAGAGATGACGGGCGTCGACAGCCTGTTCGAAGCCCATCCAACTGGTCAGCAGATTGCGCGGGAAACGCCGCCTTCCACCAATCAGCGCTTCGGCGGTGGCCCGGGAGGGCGCCAGGCGCGTGGGGGCATGAACCACCAGCACCGCATCGACGTTGGGATCCGCTGCCACCGCCTCCAACGCTGCCACAAACCGCTCTGGGGTGGCATTGCCTCCCAGGTCCACCGGATTTTCACCTGGCTTGCTGATATCCAGGTCCTGTTCGCGCAGCGCGCTTTGGGTATCATCCTCGAACTCGGCCAGGCGACCGCCGGAGCTGATCAGCTTGTCGATGGCGAGCATGGCCGGGCCTAACCCATTGGAAACGATCGCCAGCCGATCCCCTTTGAGTGGGCGCATCCGCGACAGGGTTTCCAGCGCATCATAAAGCTCATCGGAATCGTTGACCCTGACCACCCCGGCCCGGGCAAAGGCCGCATCGAAGACCTGATCGCGATGGGTGATACCCGGTGTCGGTGGCAGTCCACTCATGTCACTTTGCGCCGTGCGACCACTCTTGATGGCCAGGACCAGGCGACTGCGCGACGCATCTCGCACGGCAGTCATGAAGTGCTGGGCATCATGCACTCGCTCCAGGTGCAGCAATATCGCCTGGGTCGGCGAATTCTGATTGATGTAGTCAATCAGGTCAGGAAGCATCACATCGATGCTTTCACCCAGCGTCAGCAAGTGTGAAAAGCCAATACCTCGCCCCGCCGCCCAGTCGATCATGGCGTTGGCCAGCATGCCGGACTGCCCGAGATAGGCGACCTTGCCCCTGGGAACCGTGTGGCTCGAATAGGAGGCATTGAGGTGCCTTCCGGGCACGATCAGCCCCATGCATTCGGGTCCCAGCACGCGAATACCGGAGGCCCTGGCGGCATCGAGCATGCGCTGGCGAAGCGAGGACTTGCCGCTATGCTCATCATCCAGTTGGCTGCCTCCGGACAGCACCAGCGCAGCCCGAACGCCACTTTCGCCAAGGCGGGAAAGCAGCTTCGGCAAGCTATTGACCGGAGTGCACAGAATGGCCAGATCGACGATCTCGGGTAACTGCGATGTCCGCGCGACACAGGTGACCCCATGCACGCTGGCGTAGCCCTTGGCATTGACCGCCCAGAGTTTACCGGTGTATCCCCCATCGAGAAGGTTGCGAATGACCTGGCCTCCCGTGGAGTGCGTCTTCTCGGAGGCGCCCACGACGGCTATCGACGCGGGATCGAAAAAACGGCGCAAAAACTGGGTGCTCACGGCAAGACCTCCTGGGCGAATCGTACCCCGATGGGTGGCACCTGGCGTGCCACCCAAGCCAATAGTGGTGGAGTGTGGCGCGGTGCCCTCCGCGCGTCCACCCTTGGGTGTCACGTCAAGGGTGTCGCCATAGTGGGCGCGTTCGACCATTGGTGACTGTCTTCCCAGGCCGTCTCACCCTTAAGGTGGCGCCATGACCTCCGGAGCCTCGCATGATTACAGCCTACTTGACCCATCCGCAGTGCCAGCGCCACGACATGGGACCAGAGCACCCGGAGAGCCCGCTGCGACTGGATGCCATCAGAGCTCAGCTGATGCGTGCAGGTGTGCTGCAGCATGCCATGCAGGCCGATGCTCGCGAGGTCACCCGGGAACAGCTTGAGCGCGTGCATGGCAATGCCTACCTGACGCGCCTCGACGCCGCTCTGCCTGACGCCGGCCACGCCCACCTGGACGCCGACACCTTGATGAACCCCGATAGCCTGCAGGCAGCAAGCTTTGCGGCTGGGGCGGTCGTCAAGGGCGTGGACCAGGTCCTCAAGGGCAAGGCTGACAACGTGTTCTGCGCGGTGCGTCCGCCAGGACACCACGCCGAAGCCGATGAAGCCATGGGTTTCTGCTTCTACAACAACGTCGCCGTCGGTGCGGCCCACGCCCGAGCGGCCCATGGCGTGCAGCGCATCGCCATCCTCGATTTCGACGTGCACCAGTGCAATGGCACTATCGATATCTTCAAGAATGATCCCGATACCCTGATCTGCACCAGCTTCCAGTCACCCTTCTATCCCTGGCGGTATCTCGACACTCCCTACCCCAATGTGGTGCACACGCCACTGCCTGCCGGCACACAGAGTCTTGAGTTTCGAGCTGCCATAGAGCGTGACTGGTGGCCTGCGCTGGACCGTTTCAAGCCCGAACTGGTGATCATCTCGGCGGGCTTTGACGCCCATCGCGACGATCCCATGGCCGAGCTATGCCTGGACGATCAGGATTACCACTGGATTACCCAGGGCATACTCGCCATAGCGCGCCAACATTGTGAAGGGCGCGTCGTCTCAGTGCTTGAAGGAGGCTACGACCTGACCGCTCTCGGCAGATGCGCTGAAGCCCATATGCGCGCCCTGCTGGGACTGGCCTACTCACCTTCCGCCGCCACCTGACGGCGCGCCTCCCTCCCTCTCACGGGGCCATGACTTACGGGCTATGACTTACAGGCTGTGGCTTAAGAGCGGCGTCTTACGGGTAAAACAGGCAGAAGCGAAACAGGGAGGGGCTGTGTTAGCCTAAAGGAAATCAGATTTCCTATCGTGAACACCGCCATGGCGCAACATACCGATCAGGAGGCAGCGCTCGAGATTGCCTCCGGCCGCAAGGCCTTCGTTGAACCCCTCCGTCTTGGTGAGCGGCTCAAGGAAATACGCCTTGCCAACCAATGGACGTTGGAAGATGTCAGCCAGCGCACGGGGCTGGCCCGCTCGACGCTTTCCAAGATCGAAAATGATCAGATATCCCCGACCTTCACCGCCGTCCAGAAACTGATCGGTGGGCTTGGCATCGACTTGCCACAACTGCTGTCACCCCCACGCCAGCAGTCGCGCACCATGGGCCGACGCGATATGACCCGTCGCGGCGATGGTCAGCGCCACCCGACGCCGACCTACGAGCACGAGCTGCTCAGCTGCGAACTGGCTCAAAAGCGAATGATCCCGTTCAAGACGATCGTGCGGGCGCGTCGGTTCGACGAGTTTTCCGAGTGGGTACGTCATGACGGCGAAGAGTTCTTGATGGTGCTGGACGGAGAAGTCCTGCTCTACTCGGAGTTCTATGAGCCGCTGGCGTTGGCCGAGGGGGACAGCATCTACTTTGACAGCGACATGGGCCATGCACTGGTCTCTACCAGCAAGGAAGACGCCACGATCCTGTCCGTCTGTACGCGACGGGAAGCGGTAAGCGGTTAAATTCTGTCGGCGCCAAGGCGCTAGTTGCTGGTCCGTGTGGTGACTTGAGCATCGTGGCATGCGTGAAAAGAGCCAAGGTCTCGTCAAGGAGCGCTTCTTACTCACTACCGCCTACATCGACCTACTGCCGGCGCTGAAGATCCCCCGGCCGGGGATCAGGCTTGGCATCATGGATAAACCGATCTCGCCCATGGATGATCTGCAGTCTGCGCCCCTTGGCGCGGGCAATCAGCAGCACCCCAAACCTCTCGGCAAGCTCGACACCTTTCTGGGTAACGCCTGAGCGGGATACCAGTATCGAAATGCCCATCTGCGCCACTTTGAGCACCATCTCGGAGGTCAGTCGCCCGGTGGTGTAGAAGATGTCGGGTACCTGCCCATCCCCCGGCGTTAACCACTCACGCCCGGCCAGAGTATCCACGGCGTTGTGGCGCCCCACATCCTCGACGAAGTCCAGCACCTCCTGCTGGCGGCACACCGCACAGCCATGTACCGCGCCCGCACTGCGGTAGGTGTCGTTATAGGCCCCTAGTGCCTCCAGCAAGGCGTAGATCACCGATTGACGTACCGGCTCACGCGACAGTGCTGCCATCGAGGTCTGATCCAGCAGGCGGCCGAACACCGTGCCCTGGCCACAGCCAGTGGTTACGGTGCGCTGGCCAAGGCGCTGCTCGAGATCGTCAGGCTCCTCTCGCGTCACCACGGCCGCAGCCTCTACCTCCCAGTCCACCATGACAGCGTCCAGGTCCTCACGCCGCTGTATCAAGCCCTGATTGCGTAGATACCCCACCACCAAGGCCTCAGGGTCGGCACCAAGGGACATCAAGGTGACGATCTCCCGTCGATTGAGGTACACCGTCAAGGCCCGCTCTGCGGCGATCGCCTGGCGACGGGGATGGCCAAATTCATCGACAACCTCGATCTCGAGCGTCGCTGGCAACTGCGCGTAGCTTCTCTGGACCTTATGCTGGACCTGATGCTGGCTGCTGGGCTTGCTGAATGACATGCAGACTCCTGGAGGTCGGTGGCAGCCATCGTAAGGGCGTGAATCAAATGCCTGTTAACGGCATAATGCATGTTGGGTATCATTGAATGAGCGTTCGCTGATACTGTCGTTCCCCAGAGGCAAGGATGCCGCACGGAGACAATACACCATGACTGAGATGTCCAACAGGCGACAACTCAGCCTTGACCTTGGTCACCACGACCGTATGGTCAAAGGCTTTCGCCAGCGCAACTGGGAAATCACCGGCCTTGAACCCGGAAACAGCGGTCCCTGGGTGCTGACGCTGGTGCTGAGCATGACCGAGCGTGCCGCCTACCGCTTCAACCTCGAGTCCCAGACCCCACGCCTGTTCGTTCGCGCTGGCCACAGCGACCTGCCTCCCAAGCCCGACGCGGTCACCGCGAGCCAGGATGTCGCTGCCAACTGGATGGACGGTGAACACCGAGTGCTCGCCACACCCATGCCCTTGGCCCTGCAAGCCTGGGTCGAGGCCTATCTGGCCGCCCATGGCGAAGCGCCGGCAGAGGGGCGCAAGAAGAAGCGCAAGGGCGCAGGCCGTGCCCGGGAGAACACTGCATGAGCCGCCTGTCGCGCTGGTCTCAGCGCAAGCTGGATGATCACGAAGCGCCTGACCACTTAGCGTCCGCGGATGAAACGCAGCGAACCATTGGGGCCGGCAACGAGCCGGAAGATGTCCCCAGTGATCGTATGTACGCTCCCGGGCACGCCGCTGTGCCAAGCCCAGCGCAAAGCCCGACGCAAGCGCAACCGACGAAAGCTGCAGAGGGCGACGCCAGCGAGTCTGCTGCTGGCGCTGACGCCACCGCCCTGCCCGATCCAGAGACGTTGGTTCCAGGCAGTGATATACGCGCCTATCTTGAGCCTGGCATCCACAAAGCCTTGAAGCAGCGTGCCCTGCGGCAGCTTTTCAGTGCCGAGCGCTACGGCATTCGCGACGGTCTGGACGACTACGACGATGACTTCCGACAGCGCCTGACACCGCTGGCCAAGGAAACCGCCCAGCGCTTGCGCCGCTGGTGGGATAACGTCGACGACGCGACTGACGATCGGACTCTCGATGCCGATGCCGATGCAGATGCAGATGCCGACAGCGTTGGTCAAGACAGAGCTAGTCAGAACAGAACTGATCAAGACAGAGCTGATCAAGAGGCGGGCGACCAGCAGGCTTTTGACCACGGCATCGCCGAGAAAGACGCCGCTGGGCATGCGCAGGACCAAGCTACCACCGAGGATGGTGGCCCCCCTTCTCGCCCACGCACAGGCCGGGAGGCGTCTACCTCAGCATGCAGTAAGTCTCACTGCCAGACGCTCAGCGAAGACACCGCGAGGGGCGACGACCAGGACCTCTCGGGAGATACACCTCAACCCTGACCTTATCAACGTTTGGCCCACGTCTTCGACCAAGGGCGGTTGGCGAATTTGAGATTGACCGCTCACACTGAGTCCTAGACACATAAGAAAAAAATGATAACGACCAATACGTTCTCGACCGTGGAACAGCATGAACCAAAGAATTGCGACGATACCGGTAGACCAGGAGGTCAACCGGAAAGCCCGTGAGCGCGCACTTGCCGCCAGCTCATGGCCAGTCAACCTGGCAGCCTCCTCCGTCGGCTATCAGAGTCATGGCCATGCGCTGGCCATCGGTGACAGCCAGGCCCTGATCGCCCTGCTGGATCGCCAGGGAGACTCATCATCCCTGGCCAGCCTGACGCTGGTCGTCACCGACGCCGGATATCAAGCGCTCACGACCCATGCTGATCTGCGTGCCCATGCCGATCTGCGTGTCTTCGTGCAACCACTGCTGGGCAAACACCCTGCGGACCTGCACCTCGAGGGCTACCTGGGCAACTTCAGGTTGTGGCTGCCGACACCCGATGGGCCTATCAACCTGGCCAAGGCGCTGCTGGAACGTGACGGCCATGACCTGGTCATCGACCTATGCGCAGAGCCCAGCCTGCCTCGTGAGCTTCCTCCTCCCGGCTACTTTCACGCCCCTGTTGCGGGGGAGCAGCGCGACACCCTCATTGATGGTCTGGCTGACTGGGTAGGCGACTTCGAGAAGCCTCGCTACTTCCAGATTCATAACGATCGCTGCGCCCACTCCACGCGTGGCTTTGAAGGCTGTACTCGCTGCCTGGAGGTTTGCCCAGCCGACGCTATACACAGTGTTCCTGGAAGGATTGGCGCGCACATCGAGATTGACCCTCAGCTGTGCCAGGGCGTAGGTAGCTGTTCCAGCGCATGCCCCACCGGTGCCATCGAGTTTCGCCAGCCTCACAGCCTACGTCAGCAGGACACCTTGCTGGCGTGGCTCGATGGGTATCACACCGCTGGCGGCACGTCGCCGGTCGTGCGCTTCGTCCAAGCCGACTACACCGATCATCAACAACCCGACGCGCCTCACGTGATCGACGTGGCCCTGGAAGATCTTGGCGCCGCCGGTGCTGACCACTGGCTATCGCTGATCGCCGCGGGAGCGTGTGAAGTCCGCATTGTCGACTACCCCTCCATGCCGCCGCGCCTCGCCGCTCATCTGGAGGATCAGCTGGCTCAGGCTCGCGGACTGCTCGCGGCACTTGGACATTCTGAACAGCGACTCCAGCGTTTTGCCGCCAACGACCCGCTCAGCAGCGATGCTTTGCCCCGCCATGCGGGATTGCCCACCCGCCTGAGCCACCTTGACGACTGCGCCGACAGTGACGGCGCTGATGAGCAGGGCAAGCGCCGACGCCTCAACCGAGTGCTGGAGCATCTGGCGCTTCATGGCGAGCAGGATGGTCAGCGACACAGCATGCCAGGCGGCAGCCCTTTCGGGGGCATCGACGTCAATAGCGATGCCTGCACCCTGTGCATGGGCTGTGTCGCCAGCTGTCCCACGGATGCGCTGGGCGCGGGCGGGGACACACCTAGGCTCGACTTTCGTGAGGCCGACTGTGTGCAGTGCGGTCTATGCGCAAAGAGCTGTCCTGAGTCTGCCATCACGCTGCAGCCCGGATTCTTCGCCAGCCCAGCGCGAGCGGACTGGCGCGTGTGCCACGAAGACAGCCCCTTTCACTGCATCTCCTGCGGCACCGCGTTCGCCAATCGCGGCACCATCGAGGCCATTCAGCAAAAGCTCGCCCAGCATCCGTACTTCAGCGGTGATCAGGCACGCCGACTGGAGATGTGTCAGGACTGCCGCGTCAAGGATGTATGGCAGGAGATGGCGACCAACCCGGAGGCTCAGCTCAAGGTATGACGGCTCAACACTCGCCCACCGACATCTCGCCCGGGCAGGACGATGAGGCCCGGGCCCTCAGAGCGGACATCTACGCCCTGCTCGCCGCCTTGCTGAGAACGCCACCCGACAACGCACTGCGTGAATGGCTGGCTTCTCTCGAGACGTCGACAGACGACATACGTTTCGCCCAGGCCTGGCAGCGCCTGGCGAATGCCGCCGCGGACAGTACCAGCGAAGGGCTGAAACGCGCTCACTTCGTTCACCTGGTCGGCGTCATCCAGGGCGATGTGCTGCCTTACGCCTCCTACTATCGTGAAGGCGGCTTGATGGAAGCGCCATTGGTCGCCCTGCGCCAGGAGCTGCGCACACTCAACCTGGAACGCTCTCCCGACGTGAGTGAGCCCGAGGACCACCTGGCCGCCCTGTGCGAAGTCATGGCCATGCTGGTGGCGGAAAGCCATCCCCACGAGGCCGGTTTCTTCCATCGCCACCTGGCGCCATGGGCCACTGACTGTGCACGGGATCTCGCCGCCGTGGCATCGCCCTTCTATGCCGCCATCGGCGCGCTGGCGTCACTCTTCTTCGAACGCGAACGCAGTCAGTTGCAGGCTACGCCCCACCCCTCATCCCAGACCCTCGGCATGGCAACACCAGACGTTCGTCGCCAGCCCCACGGAGCAGGAGATCAAGCATGAGTGCTACCCCCGATACACAACGACGTCGCTTCCTGAAGGTGCTTGGCGGGGGCACGATTGCCGCTGCCGGGGCAGCGGTCGTGGTCAGCCAGACGGCTCAGGCGACAGCAGAGGACAACGCCGACGCCTCATCGGCCAAGCGTGACCCAGCGTCTTCCGGCAATTACCGGGAGACAGAGCACGTGCGTGCTTTCTATGACTCTCTACGCGACTGATACCCAGGAGATCCTGCTATGCGTCTGACACGCACCTCTCACACTCCCAAGGCATCCGGGCTGGGTATCTCGCGGCGACAGTTCCTCAAGCGCAGTGGAGCCGCCACCGGCGGTGTTGCCGGCCTCGGTCTACTTGGCAGCCCGATGATGCGTCGCTCCGAAGCCGCCGAGAAAACCCCGTACAGCGACGCACCGGTAGAGACACGCCGGACGATATGTTCACACTGCTCCGTCGGCTGCGGCGTCTATGCAGAGGTTCAGGAAGGCGTCTGGACCCACCAGGAACCGGCCTTCGACCATCCAATCAATCGCGGCGCCCACTGCGCCAAGGGCGCCTCGTTGCGTCAGCATGGCCACTCGACGCGGCGCCTGAAATACCCCATGAAGCTGGTCGCCGGTGAGTGGCAGCGGCTGTCCTGGGATGAGGCCATCGACGAGATCGGCGCCAAGGTGCTGGAACTGACGGATCAGCATGGGCCAGATAGCATCTACTGGCTGGGGTCTGCAAAGTTCAGCAATGAACAAGCCTACTTGATGCGCAAGTTTGCGGCGCTGGCGGGCACCAACAACACCGATCACCAGGCCCGTATCTGCCACTCCACGACGGTGGCGGGCGTTGCCAATACCTGGGGCTACGGGGCGATGACCAACTCGCTCAATGACCTCCAGAACAGTCGTTCGATCCTCTTCATCGGCTCCAATCCCAGTGAAGCGCATCCCGTGGCCATGCAGCACGTGCTGCTCGCCAAGGAGCGCAGCCAGGCCGAAATCATTGTGGTGGATCCTCGCTTCACCCGCACCGCAGCGAAGGCCGATCACTACGTGCGGATTCGTCCCGGCTCTGACGTCGCCTTTATCTGGGGACTGCTGTGGCATATCTTCGAAAACGGCTGGGAAGACCGTCAGTACATTGAGCAGCGCGTCTATGCCATGGACGAGGTGCGCAATGAAGTGGCCAACTTCCCGCCCAGCGAGGTAGAGCGAATCACCGGCGTGCCCGAAAATGTCATGCGGGATACCGCAAGGACATTGGCTGACAACCGCCCGGGTTGCATCGTCTGGTGCATGGGAGGCACCCAGCACACCACCGGCAACAACAATACTCGCGCCTACTGCATTCTCGAGCTCGCCCTGGGCAATATCGGCAAGTCAGGTGGTGGTGCAAACATTTTCCGTGGCCATGACAATGTTCAGGGCGCTACCGACTTGGGACTGATGTCCCACTCGCTGCCCGGCTACTACGGTCTCGCCGAGGGCGCGTGGCAACACTGGGCCCAGATCTGGGGGCTGGACTACGAGTGGCTCAAGAGCCGTTTCGACCAGACCGAGTACGCCGACGGCTACCCGATGAATTCCAGCGGTATCACGGTGTCTCGCTGGATTGACGGCGTGCTTGAGGACGATGCTGATATTTCGCAGCGCACCAGCCTCAAGGCGATGTTCTACTGGGGACATGCCGTCAACTCCCAGACGCGTGGCACCGAGATGCAGAAGGCCATGCAGAAGCTGGAGATGATGGTCATCGTGGACCCTTATCCCACTGTGGCTGGCGTCATGCATGACCGCACCGACGGTGTCTATCTGCTGCCGGCCGCCACCCAGTTCGAAAGCTACGGTAGCGTGACGGCCACCAACCGCTCTGTGCAGTGGCGTGACCGTGTGGTGGAACCCGCGTTCGAAGCCAAGCCCGACCACGCCATCATGTATCTGCTTAGCCAACGTCTTGGCTTTGCCGACGAGCTGTTCAAGAACATCCAGGTCAATGGCGATGAGCCACTGATCGAGGACATCACCCGAGAATTCAACCGCGGGATGTGGACCGTCGGCTATACCGGCCAAAGCCCTGAGCGGCTGAAGGCCCACCAGCAGAACTGGCACACCTTCAGTTTCCGTGACTTGCGTGCCGAAGGTGGGCCGGCTGACGGCGATTACTACGGCCTGCCCTGGCCGTGCTGGGGCACGCCAGAACTTGGCCATCCAGGCACTCCGATTCTGTATGACACCAGCAAGCCGGTATCCCAGGGGGGGCTGACCTTCCGTGCTCGCTTCGGTATCGAGCATGAAGGCACCCCTATTCTGGCGGACAACTCCTTCAGCGCCGAGTCTGATCTCGAGGATGGCTATCCTGAATTCAGTGCCGACATGCTCAAGGACCTGGGCTGGTGGGACGAGCTGACCCCGGAGGAAAAACAGGCTGCAGAGGGCAGGAACTGGAAGACGGATCTGTCCGGCGGCATCCAGCGTGTCGCTATCGCCCACGAGTGCGCCCCCTTCGGCAATGCCAAGGCGCGCTGCAATGTGTGGACCTTCCCCGACCCGATTCCCAAGCATCGTGAACCGCTCTATACCTCGCGACGCGACCTGGTCAAGGACTATCCCACCTGGGAGGACGTGGCCTCCCACTATCGCCTGCCGACGCTCTACCAGAGCATTCAGGAAAACGACGCCAGTCAGAAGTACCCCATCATCATGACGTCTGGACGTCTGGTCGAATACGAAGGTGGCGGCGAGGAAACCCGCTCGATGTCGTGGCTGGCCGAGTTGCAACAGGAGATGTTCGTCGAGATCAACCCTGCCCTGGCCAATGACCTGGGCATCCAGGACGGCAACATGGTCTGGGTCGAAGGTGCAGAAGGTGGACGCATCAAGGTCAAGGCCATGGTCACGCCGCGGGTGGCCAGGGAAGTGGTCTTCATGCCGTTCCACTTCGGTGGCGTGTTCCAGGGAGAAAGTCTTGCTGACCGCTACCCGGAAGGCACGGTCCCCTACGTGATCGGCGAGGCGGTGAATACGGCAACGACATACGGCTATGACTCGGTGACCCAGATGCAGGAAACCAAGTGCACGCTGTGTCGTATCGAGCTCGCGAGCTGAACCGTCGAATCGAACAAGAGATCGGGACCGGTGAACACCCCGTCCCGACCTCCGGGAAACCAGGAGTTGCAAGATGGCCCAAATGAAATTCATGTGTGACGCAGAGCGCTGCATCGAGTGCAACGGCTGCGTTACCGCCTGCAAGAATGCCAACGAGGTCGAGTGGGGAATCCAGCGCCGGCGCGTGGTCACCCTGAATGATGGTGAACCCTCCGAAGTCTCCATCTCGGTGGCCTGCATGCACTGCGATGACGCCCCCTGCATGGCCGTCTGCCCCACCGACTGCTTCTACAAGACGGATGACGGCATCGTCCTGCACGACAAGGACCTGTGCATCGGCTGCGGCTATTGCCTTTACGCCTGTCCTTTCGGCGCCCCCCAGTTCCCTCAGCAGGATGCCTTCGGCGAACGCGGCAAGATGGACAAATGCACGTTCTGTGCTGGTGGTCCCGCGGACAGCCCGGAAGAAGAGTACGAGAAGTACGGCGCCAACCGTATTGCGGAAGGCAAGCTGCCGCTGTGCGCTGAAATGTGCTCCACCAAGGCTCTGCTGGCCGGTGATGCCCAGACCGTGGCGGATATCTTCCGCGAGCGGGTCGTCCGTCGCGGCCACAAGGACGGCGCCTGGTCCGCTATCGGCAACGGGTCGCCCTCGGCGATCGACGCAATGGCCTACGATGCGACTCAAGACCAGTGAGGAGGCCCCATGAACATGCGTGATGTCTTGAGCCGGCTGGGCCAGGGGTTTCGCTTGCCACGGCTGGCGATAGCCCTTCCAGGAATAGCCCTGCCCGGTTTACTCCTGCTGGTCGCCCTGGCCTTTGGTAGCGCTGCACTGGCTGCCGACCCCAATGCGGAGATTGCGGTCGCCGTGCCCGCCGCTGACGCAGATACCTGGCGACAGGTGAAGGATGGTGAGTCCTTCATCGATACTCGCCATGATTCCACCTACAGCCTGATCAACCAGAGTGGTGAGACCTGGCGTCAATGGCGCAACAAATGGGTATCGCCATTCGGGCTGGTGGCGGTGGGCGGTATGCTGGTCATGATCACGATCTTCTATCTGATCGTGGGGCGCAGCCAGCTCGATGAACCGCGCACCGGTCGCAAGCTGTTGCGCTGGTCGGTCTTAAGCCGAGCACTGCATTGGACCTTGGCCACCCTGTTCCTGATTCTGGCGCTGACCGGGCTCAACATTCTGTATGGCAAGTTTGTGTTCAAGCCCTTGTTCGGGGATGCGGTATGGGCGGCCATGATCAGTGGCACCAAGTTCCTGCACAACTATATCGGCCCCTTCTTCGGCATCCTGCTGATCTTCGTGCTGGCGAAATTCCTGAAGCACAACTGGATCAAGCGCCATGATATCGAGTGGTTCAAGCAGGGGGGCGGCATGATCGGGGACAAGCATCCGGATGCGGGCTTCGCCAATGGCGGGGAGAAGGCGTGGTTCTGGATGCTGGCGACGGCGGGCATGGTGGTCTTTGCCAGCGGACTGGTGCTGGATTTCCCGAACTTCGATCAGAGCCGCGACACGATGCAGTGGGCCAACATCATTCACGCCGTAGGTGCACTGATTCTGACCGCCGTTTCCTTCGGCCATATCTACATTGGCACCCTCGGCACAGAAGGTGCGTTGGAAGGCATGACAACGGGGTACGTCGACGAGACATGGGCCAAGCAGCACCACAACTTGTGGTACGAGGAGGTCAAGGATCAGGCCGGTGAGGCACCAGCGGCACAGCCCCACGACGATCAGGCAGACAGCGCCCCCTCCTCGTCCTCACCCTCGTGATCATCACGGGCTATTGTCCATCGCACTGACGGTCAACGCTGCACATCGCTTCACACGTCGCCCCGACTCATGTTCGGGGCGACGTGTTTCTTGCGGGCGGGCTTGGCGTTACCATCATGGCATCCGGCTTTGTGCTCGACATATTTTCTGGAGAACCTCATGCAACATCTCGATGAACACACGCGAACTGAAGTGGAAGCGGCAGCCTTCCGTCGTCTCCTGAAGCACCTTGATGACAACAAGGACGTCCAGAACATCGATCTGATGATCCTGGCAGACTTCTGCCGCAACTGCCTTTCCAAGTGGCTGGTAGCAGCCGCCGATGAGCGCGGTGAAACCATCGACTATGAAAGCGCCCGCGAGTACGTCTACGGGATGCCCTACAGCGAATGGAAGGAACTCTACCAGGCAAAGGCCACGCCAGAGCAGATGGCCGCCTTCGAGGCACGCCAGCAGACCAAACGTGACAAGCAGCAGAGCAAGGAGAGCCCGAGCTCATGAGCCACGATGCCATGATCGGATTGAAGATCGCCGTCCTCACCGTCTCCGATAGCCGAGATGAAGCAACCGACCGCAGTGGACAGGCATTGGTCCAGCGCCTGGAAGATGCCGGTCACCAGCTGGCCGACAAGCAGATCGTCATCGACGACATCTATCGTATTCGTGCGGTGCTGTCCCAGTGGATCGCGGACCCGGAGGTTCAAGTGGTTCTGACCACGGGCGGCACCGGGTTTACCGGCCGTGATTCGACGCCAGAAGCCGTCAGTGTGCTGCTCGACAAGCGAATTGAAGGCTTCGGCGAACTCTTCCGCCAGCTGTCGTGGCAGGAGATTGGAAGTTCTACCGTCCAGAGCCGCTGCCTGGGCGGCATGGCCAATCGCACGGTCATTTTCTGCCTCCCTGGTTCTACAGGGGCTTGCCGCACCGCCTGGGATGGCATCCTTGCCGAACAGCTGGACAGTCGCCACAAGCCCTGCAATTTTGCCAATCTCGTGATTGCGGAGCGCGGACAGCATGACCATTGAGCCGTCGAGCAGGCTGGCACCGATGCAGGACGCCCTGGACACCCTGCTGGAGGGCGTAAAGGCCCTCCCCGAGGAGACCGTCAGCTGCGACGTCGCCGACGGCCGAGTGCTGGCCAGGGACGTCAAGGCCGTGCTGGACGTACCGCCTTTCGACAACAGCGCCATGGACGGCTATGCCCTGCATCATGAGGATGCCGGCCGGCGTCTACCCGTGGCGCTGAGGATGGCGGCAGGATCGCCCACGGCGAAGCTTGAGCGAGGCACCTGTGCACGCATCTTTACCGGTGGCGTGCTGCCACAGGGCGCGGACTGCATCGTGATGCAGGAAAAGGTGGAGCGTGACGGCAATATCGCGATCATGCCAGCGACGATTCCTGCCGGCGACAACGTGCGCAGGCAAGGGCGTGATGTCACCAGTGGCGACACCCTGCTGGCGGCGGGCACGCGCCTGGATGCCGCTGCCCTGGGGCACCTGGCAGGCCAAGGCATCGTCGAGGTGGCTGTCCACCGCCGACCCCGTGTCGCCCTGCTGTCGACCGGTGACGAGATCATTGACCCGGGCAAGACGCTAGCCCCCGGTCAGATCTACAACTCCAATCGTGCCATGCTACTCAGTTTGCTGCAGCGGTTCGGTGCCGAGGTGGTACTGACCCGCAGCGTGCCAGACACTGCCGAGGGTACTCGCGCTTGTCTGTCTGAAGCTGCCGCGATGGCCGATCTGGTGGTGTCTACGGGTGGGGTCAGCGTAGGCGAGGAAGACCATGTCAAGGCAGCCCTGGAACAGCTGGGTCACCTGGATCTATGGCGCCTCGCCATTCGCCCTGGCAAACCCCTGGCGTTGGGCCAGTTGCCGAATGCAACAGGACATGCGACACGCTTTGTAGGTCTGCCTGGCAATCCAGTCTCCAGCTACGTCGGTGCCTGGCTATTCTTGCGCCCACTGCTCGGCGGCATGCAGGGGTGCCAGCAAATGGCTGAGCTACCGCGCCTTTGGGCACAAAGCGATTTCAGCACCGGCACGGGGCCACGCCAGCACTACATGAGGGTTTCCCTCGACTTCCGTCAGACTGGCATTGCGGCGAAAGCCTTCGACGACCAGAACTCAGGCGTTCTATCTTCCTGCATCAATGCCGACGCCTTGGCCGTCATTCCACCGCACACCGAGATAAGCCCTGGAGATGCTGTCGAATGCCTGTGGCTACGAACGTCATGAGAGACGTGGGGAGACTTCCCAGTGGCGACGGGTATCCCGCCACAGGATGGCGAAGTCTTCCCGCAGGACGTCGTAATCCTGCTCCAGGTGCGGCACCAGTTCCGCCAGCCGATTGGGACCCGATAAACGCGTACCGATGCCGGCAATCGCGCGGGTGGTGAACGCCAGGCTGGAATAGCGCCGCAACCAGTCCTCACGCACCATCACGGGCACCATCTGGGCCAGCCGCTGCGGCGCACCATGCCGCTCGAACAGTCTGTAGCAGCGATCAATCAGCTCGTCCCGCTCGCGCCACTGATCGCCGCTCAGCTCATCAGCGAGAAAGTGGTCCCACATCATGTCCAGCGCAATACCGGCAACGCGACGCCCACCTGCTGGCGCACGAGCCCTTGCGGCAGCGACTCGGGGGTGATGATCGACAAAGGCATCAACCTGGCGATGATGGAGCACGCCTTCCGCGACTGGCGCTGGCCACGCAGACAGGTCGGTCCCCTTGACGCCGTCGGCAATCAAGTTGCCGAGGAGAAAACCGTCACTGCCCTCGCGGGCCAGCCAGCCATGAGCCAGGAAATTCACAGCCGAGCCTAGAGGCAATTGGTCGGTTTAGGCAATCCAGCAAGGCGGGCACCTAGCTTCGGCGGACTGCCCGGAAATAACCGCATGAGATAGATCGAGCTAGCCTTATCCTGGCCAAGGGCCTTGCCCACCGCCTTTACCAGCGGGCGCATGGCTGGCGACTGTTCGTAGCGCCCGTAGAACTCGCGCAGCACGTGGAGGATCTCCCAATGCTCCTCGGTAAGCACCAGGCCCTCCCGCCCTGCCAGCGCCTCGGCGACTTCAGGGGTCCAGTCGTTAAGATCGACAAGGTAGCCCTCGGGATCGAGTCCGATGGTGCCCGTGCCAAGGTTGAGTTCCTCAGCGGTCTGTGTCGTTGCCATGATGACGCTCTCCTGCTGGACGACGCTGATGACGGCGAATACTGAACGCCATGCCTGTATGGCGCTAGATAACAATAGATGGGGGCACTGACAGCGAGCATAAACCCCGCGAATCGCCAGGGATGGCAGCTGGCTATCACCAGGCTTCCTGACTCAGTACCAGCTCACCACCTTGGTGGCCTGCTCCGTCAAGGCGACAAACTCCTGGATATCAATGACGGTGATGCTATCGGAACAGGCATCGACGAGACCTCGCGAGGCCAGATCCTCTCGTAGCGCGAACACTCTGCCAGTGAGCTGAGGCCAGCGCCCAGCCTGGGCTGGCAGGCTCCCCAGGACACCATCCTCTATGAGCAACAGGCAATCTGCCTCGGTCATGGCGGCCAACGCCTGAAGGTAGACTGACGAATCTAGCGGCGAGCGATTGAGGGTATGCAGAATCATTCTTGCTCCACACGGGCGACAAATGGCAATGGTGCAATAGATGGGTGAAGTCGATGGGTGCAATAGATGAGCCGTGACTCAACCAGCAGGATCGCTTCCGTCGTCCATAGACAGTGAACGCCTCGCAGGCCTCAGAACGTCATTACCAGCGAATGGCATGCCATCAACTGAGCGACACCGCCACTGTCGACAGCGGTGACGTCGATGACC
Organism: Halomonas sp. DP4Y7-1; assembly: GCF_019800705.1. Taxonomy (NCBI): domain Bacteria; kingdom Pseudomonadati; phylum Pseudomonadota; class Gammaproteobacteria; order Oceanospirillales; family Halomonadaceae; genus Halomonas; species Halomonas sp. DP4Y7-1. Next base: position 194,214 of record NZ_JAHVKS010000005.1, read on the forward strand.
AGCGCGTCTGCCGACATGTCGAGGGCTTCCAGACTGGCACTGTCGGCATAGCACCGATCGATGTCATACATCTCGAGCATGTCCAGCGTCGGCAGAGTTCCCTTCTGGTCCAGCGGGCCTTTGCCCTGACCTGGCATCAAGGCGGCCACGCCACTGCCCATGAACAGAAGCGATACACGGCGCCCAAAGGCGGCAGCCACCAGAGCAGCATCAAGCCCTTCCTTCAGCGCGATACCTGAATGAGGACCATGGCGAAGAATCACCAGCAGTTCTCCCGCTGCCCCCTCGTCGACTGACGTCGTTACCGTCATACCCACTCCTCCGGGTTTGTCCCTGGCCGTGACTCCGGTCGCGTCATGCGCCGAAGGTGATCAGACGGTCACAGTCAACACCAAGGTCGATCAGCTGCCCCAGTCCGGTGAGCGTGAAAGGTGGCGCAAGGCTGTGCCCGTCCTTGCCATGTCGCGCCGCCTCAGCGGCATCGATAATGCCGCGTCGAAGAGCCGCCGCAATGCACACCTCGAGCCTGACCTCATGGTCACGCTGAAGATCTACCCAGCCATCGACAATATGCGGCTCGTCCTGGGGCGGGGTCGCCAGGCTCGCCGCATTGTGAACGCCATCAGCGTAGAAGAACACGGCTTCCAGGCGGTGACCACGCGCTATCACCGCCTGGGCGAAACGCAGTGCACTATGGGCCGCCTGAGAGCTGTAAGGCGCACCCAGCAACAGGATGGCGTAGCGCATATGTCTCTACCCCTGGACAGCGTCATCAATCACTGGCATCGGGTCTATGGCGACACGCAGCCAGCACAAAAAAATGGCCCCGCATGAGCGGGGCCACCATTCTACGATACTTGTGCCATTCCGTCCCGTCTGGATCAATCCTGGCTGACAACGCCCAGCAGTGACAGCAGGCTGATGAACAGGTTGTAGATCGAGACGTACAGGGTGATGGTAGCGAGGATATAGTTGGTTTCGCCGGCCCGATGAACGATCTCGCTGGTTTGATACAGGATCGCTGCCGAGGAGAACAGGACAAAGCCCGCAGAGACCATCAGGGACAGCGAAGGAATGTTGAAGATCAGCGCGGCAACCATGGCCAGGATCAGCACGATGGCTCCCGCCATCATGAAGTTGGCCAGGAAGCTGAAGTCCTTGCGGGTGATCAGCGCGACCGCCGACAGACCGAAGAAGGTCAAACCGGTCATGCCCAGTGCGGTCATGATCAGTTCAGGGCCATTCGACAGCGTCAAGTAGGCGCTGAGAATAGGACCAAGGGTGAAGCCCATGAAGCCGGTGAAGGCGAACGTCGCCAACAGCCCCATGGCGGAGTTGGCGGTCTTGTGAACCAGGAACATCAGGCCGTATGCGCCAATGAAGAACACCAGAATGTTCATCTGCTGAACGCCGAGGGCGACTGCCGCCCCCGCTGTCACCGCAGAGAACAGCAGTGTCATCGCCAGCAAGCCGTAGGTATTGCGCAAGACCTTATTGGTCGCAGCTACCTGCGTCTGGGTCTGACGACTCACCTGTGACTCTTGATAAGCCATGTATCCGTAGCTCCCTGTTTGTGGACATGCATTCGACACAGCATGCCCATGGGAGGTTCCCGGCGCAAGACGTCCACCTGCGCGGTTTCAACGAAGGGAATTCACCTGACTGGCGCCGCATCCCCGCCACACTTGGCTCGAACAGCGTTTCCTATTGGCGACAAAAAATTGCTTAGCTGCACATTTCTTGCGCAGTTTCCCCCTTGCCAATCGCCTGGGCTAAAGATTAATGACCTGGCTGACGAGGGCTCCTCGGGTAAGCCGTAACACATTGATCGCACACAACTGTTGACGTGAGAAGAAAAGCTGGTAAAGTACATCGCCGTGAGCCGGAGGGATGGCAGAGCGGTTGAATGCACCGGTCTTGAAAACCGGCAAGGGTTAACGCCCTTCCAGGGTTCGAATCCCTGTCCCTCCGCCACCTCGAATTGCCAAACGCCGAATCTGTCCTGCAGATTCGGCGTTTTCGTGATGGTAAATCCACCGGGATCGTCAGCACGATCAGCCCCTCTCTCACCATACCGATGAAGCTCGAACCAACCCGCCTAGCATTCAGCGGTGCCCCGCGCTTGTCTTCTGTCTCTAGCCGCTACTCTCTTCTCTCTTCCCACCTAGCTTGTTGTTCTTTCTTGTCGGTGTCTCTGCCCTCACCTTCGACCATTGCGCCGGCACCCAGGTTGACGCCCGCCGCTGGAGCAGCAGCTGCCTATAGCGCTCCCAACCGCTGCGCCTGGCGATCGCACTGACGTGACATCATTAGCAGACTAGGAATTAACAGATGCCAGGGAATGAGCGGTCCCACTGCTAAAGCGCCACGCCCCCTGAGGGCAAATGATGCGGACGGACTGAACCTTTTCGTTCCGCCATACTCTTATTGCTCAATAAGATATCGCTTAATGAACACCCTAATCATTATTCAGCATAGGGCGCGTGACATCATCGTTGAAGGCTCAGTAAACTTTTGACCATGCTGATGGCTTACAGCACGTAGACTGCGCGCCTTCGCAAAAAGAGCAGAATTACCCATGAAGCACTTTCGCGTCGAGAGCTACCAGACCAAGGCGCTCAAACGTACCCGATGGGCCGTCGTCGCCTTCTCTGACTCATCACCAGGAGCGACACGCCAGGTTATCTCACGTCATGACAGCCAGGACGCGGCGCGGTCGGCAGCGGCCGCCCTTGCCTTCGAGGACAGGCTACCCACCCGCCCTGACGATAAAGCGTAAAGAGCGCCCTACTTGGCACGGCATGGCCACCGCCGACCAGCCTAGGGTCGCTGCACGCAACGAGACCCGCCAGACCACGTGGGGCCCATGCCAAAGCTGCCAGGCAAAGAGAAAGGATATTGAGGTGGCACTATAGCGGCCGAGCAGAACACCGAGATGGCACCGCCTCTTGATACTGTCTCTTGGCAGCGGCCATATGCTCTCTTAGCCCACTGATGCGGGACTGATGGCCGGGATGCGTGGACAGGATCTCAGGCGGTTGACTGCCGCCAAGCGCCGCCATATTGCGCCACAAGGTGATGCTGGCGCCAGGATCAAACCCAGCGCGCGCCATGATCGCAAGCCCCATCAGGTCTGCTTCTGACTCATGCACCCGGCTGAAAGGCAGCGCAATGCCTAGCTGACTGCCGATCCCCAGCGCTTCCATCAGCGGCTCCTGGCCGACATCGCCCTCGCTGATCAGACCCACCACCAACAGCACCGCCTTGATGCCTAGCTGCTGAGTCAACCGCTCGTTACCATGCTTAGCCAGCACGTGGGCGATTTCATGTGCAATGACGGCGGCCAGCTGGTCCGGGGACTGCGCGACATCAAACAAACCCGTGTTAACCCCAATACGCCCACCCGGCAAGGCAAACGCATTGGGTGAAGGGGAGTCGAAGATCACCACCTGCCAGTCCTCGGGTGTCTCCACCTCTGGATATTCCAGGCGAGCTGACTTGATGAGGGCTGCGCTGATGCACTGGACCAGCGCCTTGCGCGACACGTCCTGATCCAGAGGAAGCTCATGGCGAAGCTGATCAAAGGCCTGCCTGCCCATATCGCTCATGACGAAACCCGGTACAAGAGCCAGCTGGCTGCGACCAGCCGGCGTTTCGTCGCAGCCGCTCAGCACCACCAGCAGCAACAACGGCAATAGTCGTCTGAGCATGACCATCTCTCCACACGCCTCCCAGGGACGACGCCCCATTGCTTCAAGGCTCTTACAACATGATTCGGACGCCCGCTCACCATCCAGCGGCAGGCTATTCGCCAGGTTTTGTCCGACAAGTCGACGAGCGAAGGTGAAACAAGGCAAACATCGGTGAAAAAGCGCAGTTTACGAGGTGTAAATGAGCATTTAGACCGATGTTTTAACGCCGTATCACCAAGCGCAGGCACTTTCCGTACAAGCCCTAGTACAGGCGCAGCCCCACCTTGGTGATATGGTTTCCCTCCATGTCACTGACCACCCACTGGATACCGTGCCAGTCGACGTCATCGCCCACGACAGGATGACCGCCCAACCGCAGCCCCAGAAACTCCCCTAGCGTCAACGACGCTTCGCCAGGACTCAGGGTCAATCCGTAAGCATCGGCCACGTCACCCATGCGCGCCTCAGCATCCAGCGTAAAGGTCCCGAAGAAGGCTCGCTGCTGGCGATGCTTCGCGTCGCCATTGAACAGACGATTCAGCGCAGGCAGGTCATCGCTCTTGCCGATGACACAGATGATGTCGTCCATGCGCAGCTGGGTACTGCCTTTGGGATGCAACATCACATGCTGACGAAACAGCGCCGAAATCAATGAGCCCGAGGGAAAGCGCAGCAAGCGAATCGGGATGTCTTCAAGATCAGAGTTCTCGACCTTGTAGACAAACATCTCGAAGTCGTTTTCCGGCAAGATGCCAAGCGGGCCGCGATGATTGGGCGTTGCACTGTCAGGCACCATGACCTTCATCCGCTTGGCCATCCACGGCAAGGTCCCGCCCTGAATCAACAGCGATAGCAACACCACCGCAAAGGCCACATTGAAGTAAAGGTCCGCCCGCTCGACGCCGCCAATGACGGGAAAGATGGCCAGCACGATAGGTACCGCGCCGCGCAACCCCACCCAGGAGATAAAGCCGACCTCACGCCAGCGAAAATGAAAGAACGGCTTGAGCGTGAGAATCACCGCCAGTGGCCGCGCCACGAAGATCAACGCCAGCGCCACTACCGATGCGGGTAACAGGACGTCGAACAGCGCCGACGGCGTAACCAGAAGCCCCAGCACCAAAAACAGGCCTATCTGACTCAACCATGCCAGCCCGTCGTGTACCGGCAAGATGAAGTTGAGATGACGACCGGGTTGATTACCGATCATCAGGCCCGCCAGATAGATTGCCAGGAAGCCGCTTCCTCCAAGAGCACTGGTCAGGCCGAAGACACAGAACCCCAGGGCCAGGGCCAGCAGCGAGTAGAGGCCAGGAGCCAGGTCAAGGTAGCGCAGCAACTTGCCAATCGCCCAGCCAGCGCCGAGACCCAGTGCAATGGCGACGGCGAACTGCTGGATAAAGAACAGCAGCATGTCCAGCGGGCCACCCAGGTCCCCCACCAGCGCTTCGATCAACACCAGCGTCAGAAAGATCGCCATGGGATCGTTGGTGCCGGACTCGATCTCAAGGGTCGCACCAACACGCTCATTGAGATTCAGGCCACGCCCGCTGAGCATGGAAAACACCGCAGCAGCGTCCGTCGACCCGACGATGGCTCCGACAAGAAGCCCCTGCAGCAGCGACAGGTCAAACACCCACATCGCCAACAGCCCCACCAGACCGCTGGTGATGAACACGCCTGCGGTGGCCAATCCCAAGGCCGGCCGGAAGCCCACTCGAAAGGTCTTCAGCCGGGTGCGAAGACCGCCATCGAGAAGAATCATCGCCAGCGCCAGGTGACCAATGACGAAGGCTAGGGAATAGTTGTCAAAGTCGATGCCAAGCAGGCCATCCTCGCCCGCCAGCATACCCAGCCCAAGAAAGAGCACCAGTAGAGGCACCCCCGCCAACGCGGAGAGTCGGCTCGCCAGCACGCTCAACGCGATCAAGGTGCCACATAACAGAAAAAGGCTATTGATGGAGTCCATGCGAGTCCCTTGCAAAGTTCGACCACAGTATCTCATGCGGGTCAAACGCTGATCCATCAAGATGTTGATGGATGCCGCTGGTAGGTGAAATTACCGTTGTATACACTAGCCCGCTGGTACGAACGCCTGATCCACGGGAGACACTTGATGGCGAAGTCAATGCCCTGGCGCCATCGTCTAGGCTGGCTCATGGCCACTGCTTTGACACTGGGCTTTATTAGCGCTTCCTGTCCGGCTGACGAGCAGGGCTCAACCGATGCTGCCGTCGCAGTCGACAGCAGCGAGGCCGCCACGGCGACCCAGCCGCAGGCTGAAAACGATGCTGGGGAGCAGCAAGCGCAGCAGCAAGAACAGCCCGACGACAGCACCGCCAGCGCTCAGGACGACCCCACGGATACCCCGCTCGCTGCCGAACACGCCAACAACAGTGCGTCCGGTGCCGAGCAACATGATCCCGCGGCAGCCTATGAAGGCCTACCCACAGGACCGAGCGTGGATACGCCGTCACGGGCCATCGCGCCATCGATCACCGCGGCGCCGGCAGACCCCATCGCTCCCCCGCCCGTGACCACTCTCAACGTCATTCTCGAATGGACCCCAGGTCCGCAGCACGCCGCACTGCTCGTGGCGCAACACAAGGGACTGTTCCGGCGCCGCGGACTTGACGTTCATCTCAAGACGCCGGCAGATCCGGACGTGGCGGCCAAGCTGGTCGCTGCCTCACAGGCAGATCTTGCCCTGACAGATCAACTCAGCCTGCATGCCGCCGTCGATGACGGCCGTCCGATCATGAGGGTCGCTACGCTGGTGGAGCTTCCCCTCGCGGCGCTCGTCGTGCGTGACGACATCAACGCCGCCTCAGCGCTGTCATTGATCGATCATCGGGTCGGCTACGCCCAGCAATCCGACAAGGATGTCCTGCTTAGAGCCATTCTGCAGCAGGAGGGATTGAACCTGTCACATGTGGAAGCGAAGGACGTGCATTTCAGCATCATTCGCGCCATGAGCGAAAACTGGGTTGATGCGGTCGTTGGCGGCCACGGCATCTCGCTACCACGCGAATTGGGTGACCTGGGAGTGGCGACGCGAGTCATGTCGGCAGCCTCCTTGGGCATACCGATTCACGATGGGCTCATCCTGGTGGCCAACCAGGAACACTATCAGTCACAGCAGGATGCCATTCGTAGATTCATTGACTCGATTGAGGAAGCCACTCGCTGGATCATCGAGCATCCCACCGAGGCGTGGGACATCATGGTGCAACAGCAACCGACCATGGACAGCGCAGCAAATGCCGCCGCGTGGCCCGACATCAGGCGCCGACTCAGCCTCCGTCCGGCGGCCATGGATCACGGTCGCTATCGGCGCGTGGAACGCTACCTGCACGACCAAGGCATAGTGAAGGAGATAACCCCAGTGTCTCGCCTTGGCCGCGACCCAGGCTGACCTTGGGTCTAAGCCCAGAGCCCAGAGCCCAGAGCCCAGAGCCCAGGGCCTAAACCCACGAGCCCCAAGCCCGGTTGCAAGCGCCACGAAATGACCGAGTGCCTTTTATCCGCCTGGCGCTGGCCGTTATCGCGGCACCTGTCGCTGTTAGACTGACTAGGCTAATGGTTCAAGAAAGCGATCGATGCACTGCTGGAATTCCTTGGCCTTCTCGGTATGCAGCCAATGTCCGGCGTCAAGGGTTTCCAGCGAAGCCTCCGGCAGCACTTCACGAACCGCCGCCAACCTGGCGTCAGCCACATAGTCCGAGCGACTACCGCGAATGACGATGGAAGGCACTCGAATGGGACCCTGACCGGCGGGTTCGGCCATGATGTCTTCGTAACTTCCCTCGATGGCATCCAGATTGACCCTTAGGCAAAGTACATTGCCTTCCCCCCGAACGAGGTTGGTCGCCAGGAACATGCGGGTTGGCTTGTCCTCCACATGCGCAGCCATCAGCTCATCAGCTTCTCGGCGGTCCTTGGGGGCAGACGCCTCCACCGCACGTAGCGCCGCGAACACACTGTCATGTCGGTGCTCGTAGGCTACCGGCGCAATATCGGCCACCATCAGGGACGCGACAAGATCCGGATACAGGCGAGCAAGAGACATGACCACCTTGCCACCCATGGAATGGCCCAACAGGTGGACCTTGTCGGCCCCTGATCCCGTAATAACGTCGGCCAGGTCCTCTGCCATGTCCTCGTAACTCATGCCGTCTGCGTGGGGAGAGCGCCCATGGTTGCGAAGATCGACCGCGATGACACGGCGCTGTTGCGACCAGTGCTTGACGTGGGAGCGCCAGTTGTCGGCGCTACCTAGCAGGCCATGCACAATCACCATGGGCACTCCCGGCCCACCGCTGTCAGCTACTTCAAGGGCAACCGCCATGTCTGCAACTCCTTCTCTTGCGCAATTCTAGGATCAGCCCCCACCCACGATGGGGGAAAGAAATGGGGTAAGCACAAAGCTTACCCCGTCGCACCAGCGCCGCAAGGCGGACTTGGCCGTACCACTAGCCACGCCGATCTGCTGCGCGCTCCGGCCAGCGGTCGGCACTGCCCGTGGCGACGACCAGGCGCTGGGTCAGCGTCTTGAGCAACACCCCGTAAAGAGGCAGGAAGAACGCCAGACTGATGGCCAGCTTGATGGCGTAGTCCACTGCCGCAATTTCCGGCCAGTGCAAAGCCATGAAGGGATCAGGCCCCGCATGGAAGGCAATGGCGAAAAACGCCAGCGTATCGACAAGATTACCGAGCAGCGTGGAAGCCGCTGGCGCTACCCACCAGGCGCCCAAGCGCCGTAAGCGATCAAACACCTGCACGTCCAGCAGCTGGCCGAGCAGATATGCCATAAAACTGGCAAGCGCAATACGCGCGACAAAGAGGTTGACCTCATCGAAGGCAGCCATGCCCACGTAGCTTCCCTTGGGAAAAATCACCGACACCAGGTAGGAGATCACCAAGGCCGGCAGCATGACCCGCAAGATGATCGCCCGAGCGGGCTCCTTACCGAACAGCCTTACCGTCAGGTCCGTGGCGAGAAAGATGAAGGGAAAACTGAAGGCGCCCCAGGTGGTATGCAAGCCAAATACCGTGAAGGGCAACTGCACGAGGTAGTTGCTGGCGGCAATGACGGCAATATGAAAAGCCACCATAAGTGCCAGCAATCGACGGCGCTGATCGGTCGTAAGCGTCAACATAGCGAACCTTTTTGGTAAGGGGTGAGGGAACCCTGGTGATCGAGTCATGACGACAGACGTCGCGCATGATGGTGTTGAGAGGCAGCAAACGCAGGCCCTGCCCACGGAAACCGAGGTAGACCCGAGACGCAAACACCCCAAAAGTGCCTGCCGCGCGCTCTTATGCCGGGTGCAGGATTATACGCACATCGCCATAGCCATGCCATGCATGCCACGCGGCAGCCAGCCTGGAGGCCGCCTGCGCCCCCACCACACGACGATGAGACAGCGCCTGTTACTGCCCGTTGCGATTCGATTCCCTTTAGTCAATATCAGTAACCATATGAACACAATGGTTACTTAACGAGACAATAATTTGCTAATTCTGCTGTAGCAGTCACAAACAAGCGTTTAAGACGCGTTTACTCCTACAATGCGCTATAATTGAGGAGTTTCTTAATCACTGACGCACTGAAAGGCGAGCCGTCCTGGAGCGACATAAGCCTGACGCAACCCAGGCCTGAAGCTAATTAGGTTCAGAGCACCCCAGGCATACAGCGAAAACGTCTATGGGCTTGTGTTGCAGCCCCAAGCGGGAGCGGGATGGCAACGCTGTTCATCCGCGCTCACTTAATCAGGGTGACAAGACATTTATGCGAAACACTGCAACCTCTTGCAACGCCCCACCCGTCCAGAACCTGCTGGACCGCAAGCCAGCGCCGGGTGTCGATATGATCAGTCACCATTGCAGTGGAGAGTGCTGATGAACAGCCAACAACGTGTTGCCGGTCGTCTGCTTGAGGGAGGAGACGCCGTGGTCGATAGGGCCAGTGGCCTGCTCAAGGCGATTGCCAACGACAACCGGTTACGAATTCTCTGCCTGCTGGAAGGACACGAACTCTCCGTCACGGAGCTTAATCAACGACTTAGCCTCAGCCAATCCGCCCTATCGCAACATCTGGCCATTTTAAGGCGCGCGGAACTGGTCACTACGCGGCGCTCCTCTCAGACCATCTACTACTCACTCAATGGTGAAAGTGCGAGCATCATGATCGCCGCGATCGTCAAGATGAACGCCGCCAATGACGATTGATGGCCGCCAGATCGAGACGGACAAAAGGCAGGATGCCAACCGTCTTGAGTATCGCTACAAGGCTTGAGGACCAACGCTGTCACGCAGAGCGTGGCGAAAAACTCAAGCCTTGTGCAGGCGGGTGTTACTCGCCCCCCTTCCAGCAATACCCTTTAACGATGCTCCCAGCGGGATGCGTCCAGGCGCTCTTCTACTCTATCAAGGGCCTTGTCCACCACAGCAGAAGAGGAAAAGCCTAGCCGCTGAGCTAGCGTCGGCACTGACGACAGCTTGACGCTGAAGACCCGACGTTCGGACATCACCTGAGCGAGATAGGCTTCGCTGGTCGCCACGTCATCTGCCAGCCCCTTCGCCACGGCTTCCTCGCCATACCAGACCTCGCCGGTGGATACGGCTTCAATATCCACATGGGTACGACGCTCAGCTACGTAGGACTTGAACCTCTCGTGAATATTCTCGAGATCCTGCTGAAGCTTGTCTCGTCCCTCATCGGTATTTTCGCCTAACACCGTCACCGTTCTTTTGTAGCGACCGGCGGTAAACAGTTCGACGTCAATATCGTGGCGCTTCAACAGTCGATGGACGTTAGGAACCTGTGCCACGACACCAATGGAACCGATGACGGCGAAGGGTGCCACGATGATGCGCTTGGCGTTGCACGCCATCAGATACCCGCCGCTGGCAGCCACCTTGTCGACACATACCGTGGTATTGAGACCCGCAGCATTGAGCCTGTCCAGCTCTGCAGCAGCTTGCCCGTAGGCATGGACCACTCCGCCTGGGCTCTCGATACGAACGATGACATCATCCCCCTCACGGGCAGTATCGATCAGCAGTGAGACCTCCCTGGCCAGGCGGTCGACCCCACTGGCCTTGAGATTACCGTGAAAGTCCAGGACCCAGGCAGTAGGCCTGCTATCGTCACCTTGGCCTGCCTCTTTCGTCTCGTCCGATGACCTCTTGAAGGGCCAGAGGCCCCGGCGACGCTTGGGCGACATGGCCTGAACAAGCCTCGCCCGCAGCCGGCGCTGGCGCTGGCCCAAGTCGACAATCTGCAGCTGCTCTCGCCCTTCGCTCCTCTGGCCGCGTGATCCAAGCGCAATCGCTCCTATGACAACCAGCGCGACCAGCAGCAACTGAACAAAAAACGTCACCAATTCACCCAACCACTCTTCCATGACTTCCTCCTGCGACACTTATAACGTGAGACGAGACCGAACAGGCAGAATCATGCTTTACAACCACCAGCATGCTCGGCAACGACAATCTCGACCTTGATTAAAACATCCGTTTGAAATACGCTTCCGTACAGATTCCCAGACCCCAGGATGCAACATGTCAACCACCCTCGAGTCCCTGCGCTCTCGCTTCAACCCGGATGCTGCCAAGGGCATGAACGAAGTCTTCCAGTTCCATTTCAGCGATGTCGAAGACTATTACGTGGTCATCGATGATGGCGCGCTGGATATCCAGCAAGGCGAGCATGACGACCCTTCTGTCAGCCTGAGCATGAGCAGTGAGACGCTCAAGGGAATCATGCAAGGCAACATCAACGGCATGACGGCCTTCATGACCGGTAAACTAAAGGCAACCGGCAACATCATGCTGGCGACACGGCTTACCGACCTGTTCCCGAGCTGATAGCCCGCGGCCAGCAGACAAGCTGCTGGCCGCTCCGCGCGACTGTCGTTCTTCGACGCCGACCTCGACTAACCGGCGCTTACACAGCCCATCCCTAAAGCCGTTCATTTCTCAAGCCGCTCATTTCTCAAGCCGTTCACCCCTCAACGAGTTCATCCGCCAAGCGGCTCAGGCCCTAGCCACCCCGGCCGTCGCGCACCTCAGCCAGGTGCAGCTCTATCAGTTCGCGGGAAATCGAGTAGAGAGGGGGAAGCTGGGGTAGTGTGCGCGGTGTAAACCAGGCAGCATCCTGGATTTCATGACCATCAATCCGGATTCTTCGGGTGGAGGCTTCCACCAGATAGCCAAGCATCAGAGAATGCGGAAATGGCCACGCCTGACTGCGAATGTAGCGTAACCGTCCCAACGAGATACCGACCTCTTCATGCACTTCACGATGCACGGCCTGCTCGGCAGATTCGCCAGGCTCGATGAATCCCGCCAGAGTGGAATACCGCCCAGGGGGAAACCTGGGACTGCGAGCCAGCAGCAGCGACTCGCCATGGGTTACCAGGGTAATGATGCACGGTGAAATACGAGGGTAGTTGCGATGACCGCAATGGTAGCAGTGCATCGCAAATTCGTGCTCGAGCCGCGTGGCGGCCTGGCCGCAGCGACCGCAGTAGCGGTGGTTGGCCATCCAGGCCCCCACCTGAAGCGCGGTCGACACGAGGGCGAACCATGACTCGGGTAACTGAGCCAACCATCCACGGCCGTCGATCCAGTCATCCCCTGGCTCGGATTCCAGACGCAGACCAACCGGATCGTCGTTCCACCAGCAAAGGGGTTGCACCTGGTCGTCCCAGTCCTGAATCAGCCCCAGCGGCGTATCGTCGACGCCAGGGGCGATTCGTCCTTCCGACAGCCTGATCACTCGGCCACGCGCTATTCCCTGCGGCAGCTCCCGACGTAGCATCAGTGACTCTCCTCCTTGGGCTGACCCAGGCCAGCATACTCCGGTGCCAAGTGGTCCCAATGGCACTGACCCGCCTTGGACCTCACGGCGTCGAGCTTCGCCAGGTGCGCCTGCTGCTCATCCTCATCGGGACGAATCACCGTCAACCGTCCTGCATCCAGTGACAAGCGGCGCACTGACAACTCACCCGGAACTGCCGCCTGCTGATCCTTGTCATCTCCGGCATCCAGCGTCAGCGCGGTCTGGCCGCCCGTCATTGCCAGATAGACGTCGGCCAGAATCTCAGCGTCGAGCAAGGCGCCGTGAAGCACCCGGTGACCGTTGTCGATGTCATAGCGCTTGCACAGCGCATCCAGGCTGTTGCGTTGGCCGGGATGCAGCTCCCGCGCCATCGTAAGGGTATCCAGCACGCCGCAATGTTGCCTGACCGGACCAGGATAGAGATCGGGCCGAGTCGCCTTCAGCAGCGAGAATTCATGATCGATGAAGCCCACGTCGAAGGGTGCGTTATGGATAACCAGTTCAGCCCCCCGTATGAAGTCCCAGAACTCGGCTGCCACGTCGGCGAAGACCGGCTCGTTGGCGACTCGCTCATTGGTGATACCGTGAATCCCGATGGCTTCAGCATCGATATCACGTTCTGGATTGATGTACTGATGATAGGTGTTACCGGTGAGGCGACGATTGATCATCTCCACCGCACCGATCTCAATCATTCGGTGACCATCGCGGGTCTCGATACCGGTGGTCTCAGTATCCAGCACTATCTGTCGCATGGGGATTTCCTGAATGTGGTAACGCCAGCGCCTGCGGGGTCAGGCGCCGCTCAACAAGTCGTCGATGGCTTCGTTGACCAGCCTGTCGGCAGCTTCATTGCCTGGGTGGCCGCTGTGCCCCTTGACCCAGTGCCACTCGATCTGATGACGCTGGGTCTGGGCGTAGAGCTCGCGCCAGAGATCAGCATTCTTGACCGGTTGCTTGGCAGCTGTCTTCCAGCCACGCTTGATCCACCCGTGAATCCACTCGGTAATGCCCTTGCGCAGGTATTCTGAGTCTGTCCACAGTGCGACTCGGCATTCCCGCTTCAACACGCCGAGGGCGCGTATCGCGGCGGTCAGCTCCATTCGATTATTGGTGGTGTCATGCTCGGCGCCCTTGAGCTCCTTGCGATGGTCGCCACTCTCGAGCAGCGCGCCCCACCCTCCTGGCCCTGGGTTACCTCGACACCCTCCGTCCGTATAAATAGTGACGACAGGGAGTGAGTCCGGTGTGGTCAACGCATTTCACCCTTTTTTCTGCTTCTGATGTTGTCGGACGCTAGGCTCCAGACAGGTGGTACCCAGGTGAGCACCACCAACCTGCAGGCCAAACAGCGGCCGCCGTCCTTGTGTGCACGCCAACTGAGAGCGACAGCGCGCCTGAATGATGTAGCAGTCGCCCATCGGCAGGTTATAGCGCCGACCCAGGGTTTCCAGCATGGTGTTGCGCCCGGACAACCCCGGCAGACGAAAGCGGCAGTAGTCTAACCGGTCGATCTCGACATCGACAAACTCCAGCCAGTCCCTGAGCGTACCCGGAGTTCGCCAGTGGCCCTGACCTGGCAGATGGCGTCGCTGCCGTGGGCTGAGCCTCATCAGCCCGGACACCGACAAGGGAGACCACCCGAGCAGCACCAGCCTGCCCTGCGGCGCCAATACACGCACGGCCTCCTGCAACAATTGATGAGGATGGGCCACGACCTCAAGCAGATGATTGAGCACTACTAGATCAACCGCCCCATCGGGTAGCGGGAGGCGCTCGGGCAGGCATACCAGCGTGCTGGAACTTTCCGCCAACTCCCTGGTCGGAGACCATCGTATCCAGTGACGCACGGCGGTCATGTCGACCAAAGGTTCGGCCAGAGATAGCTCGAGGCCATGCTGGCCGCACCAGCGCTCCGCCAGAGGACCCAGACAGGCCCTCTCGCAGCGGCGGACAGCTTGACCACTGTCACTGGACCAGTAGCGTCGAGCGTGCCGTATCAGGCGCGCGAGCTCCATCGGCTCCGACGCATTTGACATAGTGGACTCGTGCCTCCAAAGTGTCTGATTTTGCAGGGCGAAAAGCGAAGTTTACTGAAGACATCAGCTGCCGCCTGTCGCCACTAGCAGAGCGCCTGCATGCTAACCAAGACGTGCGCGCCTGCGGCATTGTATCCAGTGGCTATCGACTCTGCGGCTTTTGAAGGAACCTGACGACCATGCTAAGCGTGACACCGATTCCTGCCTTTAGCGACAACTATATCTGGCTACTGCGCCAGGATTCGAGTCAAGAGGTCTGCGTGGTCGATCCAGGCGACGCCGAGCCCGTCATTCAGCTGCTCGAACGGGAAAACCTGACGCTGGGATGCATCCTGGTGACCCATCACCACCACGACCATACGGGCGGCATCGCCGAACTGGTCGAGCGCTACTCACCGCGCGTGGTCGGACCCAGAGCGTCGGGCTCAGACGCTCCCACGGTCGAGGGCATTACCGAGATCGTCGGTGATGGTGATGAACTACGCGTGATGGGGCGCCTGTTCGAGGTGATGGCGGTTCCAGGGCACACCCTCGACCACATCGCTTTCTTCACCGCTGGCATCCCCTCTCTACTGTTTTGTGGAGACACCTTGTTCAGCGGTGGCTGTGGCAGATTGTTCGAAGGATCCCCCGAACAGATGCTGCGCTCCCTCGAGCGGCTGAATACGCTACCAGCCGAAACCCTGGTATTCTCGGCCCACGAATATACCCTGGCCAACCTTGCCTTTGCGCAGGCGGCCAATCCAGGCAACCCCGAGGTTGCCCGTGCCCTGACCGACTGTCAGAAAGCACGTGAACTGGACCGACCCACGCTGCCAACAACGATGGAACGTGAGCGCCGTATCAATCCTTTCCTTCGTTGCGATGATGAGGATGTCAAGCGCGCTGCATCAGCTCATGGGTCGACCGACAGCACGGACGCCACCTTTGCCACGTTGAGAGCCTGGAAGGATGACTTCTAAGGTCGCCATCAACTAGGCGTTCCATGTACATCGCCCCATGACAGGTTCGTGAACCCTTTCATGAACCGGGAGAACTCTTACGCATGACATTTCACACGACCCGTAGACGACTTCTTGGTGCTGCCAGTAGTCTGGCGCTCCTTGGCTCGTTGATGGCCGGTGCCTATACCTCGCAAGCCTCACCGCTCCCACCTGGTGGAGCACTGCCCTATAACAGCGACCCCGGCAGCACTGCGGCCGCCCAGGGCGGCGCTGCGGCGCACCAGCATTTGACCACCCACTTCTGGGACGCGCTGGAACTGGAACCGCAGGATGCCTGGACCAGCCTGCGCGGAGATTTTCAGTGGAACGATGTGGCCGTCAATGCGCGTGTGCAGGAGTGGATCGACTACTACCAGAAAAGTCCCCACAACGTTGCTGAGATCACCGAACGCGCCCGTCCGTGGCTAGCCTGGATCACCCAACAGGTGGAATCCCGCGGTCTCCCCGGCGAGATCGCCTTGATCCCGTTCGTGGAAAGCTCCTTTGATCCCAAGGCACGCAGCCACTTTGGCGCCGCTGGACTGTGGCAAATCATGCCGCGTACCGGCGACGCGCTGGGGCTGAAGCGCAACGGTGCCTGGGATGGCCGCAACGACGTCGTGGCATCGACTCGCGCCGCCCTGGACTACATCGAGATGCAGGCCGATCAGTGGTACGAAGGCGATCTGATGCTGTCTCTGGCCGCCTACAACGCTGGCGCTGGTACGGTCAACAATGCCCGCCGGGCCGCGCAGGCAAGAGGCCTGGCCGGAGACTACTGGGACCTCAATCTTCCCGCCGAAACGATGGCCTACGTTCCCAAGCTGATTGCGATTTCTCGTATCATCGATAACCCCGAGCGCTACGGCGTGACGTTACCTGACATCAGCGGCTCCGCGGCCTTCGCCAAGGTCTCGGTGACAGCTCCCATCTCGCTCAGCAAGGCCGCCGCCCTCGCCGGCGTGACCACCAGCGAGCTGGCCGAGCTGAACCCTGGGCTGAAGTCACGCAACGTCAATCCTCGCCACACCCGTCAAATTCTGGTCCCTGCCGAGAGCGCAGCGACCCTGCGCAGCGCCCTCACCAACATCAACGATGTTCAGGTGGCCAGCGCAGACCCGGCAGACACTCATGTGGTCGAGAGCGGCGAGACCCTCACGCGCATCGCCATGCTCTACTCTGTGTCACCTCGTGATCTTGCCCAATGGAATGGCATCGATAATCCGCAGGCTTTACAACCGGGCCAGCAACTGACACTTTCCGGAAGATAAAGCGGACGCCATTCTGGCGTCCCTCAGGACAAGGATTTCAGCGCGATGCGACAGGTGGCGATTGGCGTGAGCCTCGCGAGCGTGCTGCTGGCCGGACATTGTGCGGCCGCAGACGTGTCTACCGTTCCCACGGTGCATGCCCTACCTCTGTTCGGTGAGCCGGCGCTGCCGGCTGACTTTGACCACCTGCCCCATGCCAACCCCGATGCTCCCCATGGAGGCAGCCTCGTTCGTGCTGCCCAGGGCAGCTTCGACTCGACCAATCCCTTTATCGTGCGCGGCACTCCCGCCTCGGGGCTTACCCAGATCTATGACACCCTGCTGGAGTCGAATCCGGGTGAACCGTTTACCATGTATGGGCTGCTGGCCGAAGGCATCAGGCTCGATCCGGATCGGCGCTGGGTCGAATTCGACTTGCGCCCGGAAGCGCGTTTTCATGACGGTGAACCGGTTGATGCCGACGATGTTGTCTTCAGTTTCCAGACGCTGACCACCCAGGGACAGCCGTTCTATCGCGCCTACTACAGCGACGTTACCAGCGTGACCGCGGTTGATCGCGATACCATCCGCTTTGAACTTGGAGACAGCGAGAGCCGAGAGCTGCCGCTGATCCTGGGGCAGATGCCGATCCTGCCTGAGCACTTCTGGCAAGACCGTGATTTCGAGGCCGTCACCCGCGACGCCTTGCTGGGATCGGGGCCCTATCGTATCGCCGAGGTAGATCCTGGCCGCCGAATCGTCTACGAGCGGGTCGATGACTACTGGGGGTGGCAGGTTCCGGTCAACGTGGGCCGCCACAATATCCAGCGACTGGTGTTTGACTACTATCGCGACCAGACGGTGGCGCTGGAAGCCTTCAAGGCAGGCAACCTCGACTTTCGACTGGAGAACTCCGCCAGCAACTGGGCGACCGCCTACGAGTTTCCTGCGCTCAAGGAAGGGTTTGTCAAACAGCTGCAGGTGCACGATGGCCAGCCAGCGGGCATGCAGGCCTACGTGATGAATCTGCGCAAGGACAAGTTTCAGGACGTGCGCGTACGCGAGGCCATCACCATGGGCTTCGACTTTCCATGGCTGAATCAGAATCTGTTCTATGGGGCATACGAGCGCACCGACAGCTACTTCGAGAATTCCGAGATGGAAGCCAGTGGCCTGCCTTCCGCCCAGGAGCTTGACTTGCTGGAGCCCTTTCGTGACCAGCTACCCGAGCGGGTCTTCACCCAGCCATTGCCCATGGAGCAACCCGAGGCCTTACGCCCACGTCTCGCTCATGCCCTTCAGCTGTTGACCGAAGCCGGCTTCGAAGCCCGAGATGGCACGATGGTCAATGCGCAGACCGGGGAACCGCTCAACATCGAAATACTGCTCTACAGCACCCAATTCGAGCGCATAGCTCAGCCGTTGCTGCGCAATCTTGCGAGGCTGGGCATCCAGGGCAACATTCGCACGGTGGATGTCAATCAGTACCTCAACCGCCTGCGCAACTTCGATTTCGACATGGTGGTGGGCAGCTATCCACAATCCCTGAGTCCCGGCAACGAACAGCGCGAGTTCTGGGGAAGTGAGTACGCAGATCGCCCCCAGAGCCGCAACCTCATCGGATTGAAGGACCCGGTCATCGATGCCCTCGTGGATCGTCTTATCGCCGCGGAATCGCGCGAGGCACTGGATACGGCCGCGCATGCCCTCGACCGCGTGTTGCGCTGGGGGTTCTATGTGGTTCCGCAGTTTCACCTGGCCGCACACCGTATCGCGCTGTGGGACAAGTTCGCCTGGCAGGAGCCCTTTCCCGAGTACACGCTCGATCTCAGCGCCTGGTGGGTCGATGGCGAGCGCGAAGAGGCCGTCGAGGCCCGCCAGCGCAGCCGCTGAAGGGCTGGCGAGATACCGTCCGCTGGAAGCCCAGCATGAAGGCGGCATACAAGGGGCGCCGACGTTGATTCGGGCGAGTTGCTGAGTGACGCTCAACGCATCACCGTGGCAGCATGACGAGAACCTGTTCTGCAAGGAAGTGCCGTGGGTGCCTACATACTGCGCCGACTGTTGTTGATGATTCCCACCCTGCTGGGGATCATGCTGCTCAATTTCATGATCGTTCAGGCCGCCCCCGGCGGCCCCATCGATCAAATTCTGGCCCGTTTCGAGGGCTTCTCCAGTGAGGCCAGCACACGTCTGCAAGGCGGAGGTGGCGAGACACTCACCAGCGGTGAGTCACGCGGTAGCCGCGGGGTGCCCGAGCAGTTCATTGCTCAACTCGAACAGCAGTTCGGCTTCGACAAGCCCGCCCATGAGCGCTTCTTCGACATGATGGTGGACTACGCCACCTTTGACTTCGGCGAGAGCTTCTTCCGCGGTGAAGCGGTCACCACACTGATGCTGGAGCGTCTGCCGGTGTCGATATCGCTCGGCCTGTGGACGACGCTGCTGGTCTATCTCATTTCCATCCCCCTGGGGGTACGCAAGGCGCTAAAACATGGCTCCGCCTTCGATGTCTGGACATCGGGACTGGTCATCGTGGGATATGCCATTCCGGGGTTCCTGTTCGCCATTCTGTTGATCGTGCTGTTCGCGGGAGGCAGCTACTTCGATGTCTTCCCGCTGCGTGGGCTGACCTCACCGGATTTCGCGGAGCTGGGAACCTGGGGCAAAGTAAAGGACTATCTCTGGCACATTATCCTGCCGGTCAGCGCCTCGGCCATCGGCAGCTTTGCCACCCTGACCATGCTTACCAAGAACAGCTTTCTTGATGAGATTCATCGCCAGTACGTGCTGACGGCCAGAGCCAAGGGCGCCGGTGACCGCAGGGTGCTGTACGGTCACGTCTTTCGTAACGCCATGCTGATCATCATCGCCGGCATGCCTGCCGCCCTGATTGGCATCTTCTTCACCGGCTCGCTGCTGATCGAGGTGATCTTTTCGTTGAACGGCCTGGGGCTGCTCGGCTTCGAGGCCGTGATGCAACGTGACTACCCGGTCATCTTCGGCACCTTGTATCTGTATACCCTGATAGGCCTCCTGTTAAAGCTGGTGTCCGACCTGACCTATGTCTGGGTGGACCCTCGCATCGACTTCGACACTCGGGAGTCCTGACCGTGCCGACGCTATCCCCCATCACCCGACGCCGACTCAGCGTATTTCGTCACCAGCGCCGCGCCTGGTGGTCGCTGTGGGTCTTTGGACTACTATTCGTCCTGAGCCTTGGCGCGGAGCTGGTAGCCAATGACAAGCCGTTGCTGGTGAAGTACCAGCAGGAATGGTATTTCCCGCTGGCCGTGGATTACCCCGACACCGCCTTTGGTGGCTTCCTGCCGACCCCCGCCGACTATCGCGATGCGTTTACCCGGGACGCCATCGAGGCAGACGGCTGGATCCTGTGGGCCCCCATCCCCTACTCCTATGACACCCTGGATATGGCGCTGACCCACCCTGCCCCCTCGCCGCCCGATGCCCGCCACTGGCTAGGCACCGATGACCAGGGGCGGGACGTGCTGGCTCGCGTCATCTATGGCTTCCGCCTGTCGGTCATCTTTGCCCTGGTGCTTACCCTGGGCTCCCTGGTGCTGGGGGTGCTGGCAGGCGGGGTGCAGGGCTACTTTGGAGGCAAGGTCGACCTGGTAGGCCAGCGCCTGACCGAAATCTGGTCCGGGCTGCCCGTGCTGTTCCTGTTGATCATCCTGGCGAGCCTGGTCGAACCGAACCTGTGGTGGCTGCTGGGGATCATGCTGCTGTTCTCGTGGCTCGGCCTGGTGGATATCGTGCGAGCGGAATTCCTGCGTGCGCGCAATCTCGAATATGTCCGGGCGGCAAAGGCCATGGGGCTACCGTCGCATCTGATCATGTGGCGGCATGTCCTGCCCAATGCCATGGTCGCCACCCTGACCTTCATCCCGTTCCTGTTCACCGGTGCCATCACCACCCTGACAGCACTGGATTTCCTGGGCTTTGGCTTACCACCGGGCTCCCCTTCCCTGGGCGAGCTGGTCGCCCAAGGTAAGAACAATCTCCAGGCTCCCTGGCTTGGCATTACCGCCTTTCTGACGCTCGCCATCATGCTGTCATTGCTGGTGTTTATCGGTGAGGGCATCCGTGATGCCTTCGATCCCCGCCATGTGCCCTCCTCGACGAGCAGCGGATCAGCCCAAGGAAGCGAGACATGAGCAGCGATACGCTACTGACCCTAGATCGCCTCAGCATCGACTTCGACGGACATAATGTCGTCAATGAGCTGTCCCTGGAGGTCAGGCGCGGGGAAACCCTGGCGCTGGTCGGGGAGTCTGGCTCGGGCAAGTCGGTCAGCGCACTCGGCGCCTTCAATCTGCTCTCCAACAATGCCAGCGTCTCTGGGGGGCGCTTCCTCGAGCAGACCGATCTCAGCAGGCTGACACGGGCGCAATGGCAAGGCCTGCTAGGTAACAAAGTCGGCTTCGTCTTTCAGGAGCCGATGACGTCACTCAATCCGCTGCACACGATTGGTCGCCAGCTGGCCGAAACCTTGAGATTGCACCAGGGCATCAAGGGACGTGCGGCACGTGCTCGCTGTCATCAACTACTCGAACAGGTACAGCTTCCCCGTGCGGAAGAGCTACTCGACGCCTGGCCCCATCAACTCTCCGGGGGGCAGCGCCAACGGGTGATGATCGCCATGGCCATCGCTAACGAGCCACAGCTGTTGATTGCCGATGAGCCTACCACGGCGCTGGATGTCACCGTGCAGCAGGATGTCCTTGCACTGTTGGCTGAGCTTCGCGATCGCCATGGCATGGGCATGCTGTTCATTACCCATGACTTGAATCTGGTGAAACGCCACGCCGATCGCGTCTGTGTCATGCACCGAGGCGTGGCCCAGGAAACCGGTGATGTCGACGAGGTCTTCAGCGCTCCCCGTAGCCAACATGCAAGAGAACTGCTGGAGGCAGAGCCCGAGGGACAGCCTGCCCCCACCGCAGCAGATGCCAGCCTGCTGATGCGTGCAGAAGGGCTCAGCGTTACCTTCGAGCGCCCGCGGCGGCTGCTGCAACGGGCGCGGCCAGGATTTCAGGCGGTAGCGCCGATGGACCTCGAAATTGCCGAGGGTGAAACCCTGGGCATCGTTGGCGAGTCGGGTTCGGGCAAGACCACTCTGGCGAGCGCCCTGCTAAGGCTTACCCGCAGTAGCGGGTCCATCCAGTTCGATGACCAGCGGCTTGATCAGCTGAGCGGCAACGCCCTGCGCAAGCAGCGTCGCCAGCTGCAGATGGTGTTTCAGGACCCCTATGGTTCCCTGTCACCCCGCATGCCGGTGGCCGACATCGTCAGTGAGGGGCTGCGCTACCATCACCCCGAGCTTTCCCCGACAGAAGTTGCCGAGCGGGTTCGCCGAACGCTACGGGAGGTCGAACTGCCACAAGACGTAGCGCGACGTTACCCCCATGAATTCTCGGGAGGCCAGCGCCAGCGCATCGCCGTGGCCAGAGCCATCATCCTTGAGCCTCGTCTCATCGTGCTGGATGAACCCACGTCGGCGCTGGACCGAACCGTTCAGAAGCAATTGATTGATCTGTTGCGACAACTTCAGGAGCGACATGGCTTGAGCTACCTGTTCATCAGTCATGACCTGTCAGTAGTGCGAGCCATGGCGCATCGCGTCATGGTACTCAAGGAGGGAAAGGTGGTCGAAGAAGGCCCTTGTGCCGACATCCTCTCCCGCCCAAGCAGTGCCTATACTCGTGCCCTGGTGGACGCCGCCGGACTCTCAACGGGTGACGACCCTAAGTAACGAGCGTCAGGAACGGCCGACGGTAACGAGCGTCAGCTACGAGCGTCAGTAACGATCGACAGTGACGGCCGGCACTCGCCTACCATGATGTCGCCGTACCACCCCTCGGGGGGCGTTCAACGGTGATAGCGGAGTGCCCTGCTTCATCCTGGGATAGACCGCAGCATCATCGCTTGCTGTAATGGTCTACTTGGTGACATTTGAAGGCAAAAAGCTACGTTACGTTTGCTGCCACGAAGCAAGATAACGGTATAAAAAGCTAGAAGCGTAAAAAAGCGTTAATGGGAATGTCAGCCTCATCAAGTGAACCAGAGGATACCTCGTTCTATACTGGCCGGATCAGCCGTTACAGGTCCTGCCATGCGCCGCCTTTGTCTTGTTCTCCTCTTCGCCGTCGGGTGGCTCGCCAGTGGGCAGGCACTCAGCGACGCGTTGGCGCTCAATAGCCAATGGGAATACCGTTGGGGCGACTCTCCTCGAGACAGCAGCGGACGCCTCGTCTGGCTAGATGAAGCCGACACCTCCTGGCAACCGCTGTCGGGTGTCGGTAATCCGCCGGGGCGCGGCCACAACAACAGCCTCTGGATTCGCCATCAGTTACCTGACGGGGCCTGGCATCAGCCGGTCCTGTTCATCTCCAGCTTGAACCTGGTGGGGGAAGCCTACGTCGACGGCTTGCAGATCTATCGCCATGGCTCACTGGAGGGCGGAGCCGCCGGGAAATTCGCCGGCTGGACCTGGCACGTCATCGACCTGCCGACTCCCGTCGCTGACAAGATGCTGTATCTCAGAATCAAGTCGACCTACAAGGATATCGGCCTGTGGGGCAAGGTGGTGGTGATGGAGAGGGCCGATGTTCTCCCTACCATCCTGTCGGAGACACGTGGGGAGATCATCATCGCCCTCAGCTGTCTGATCCTTGCTCTGCTCGCGCTGATCCTGATCCTGACGCAACCCGAGCGCTGGCGCCTTGGCAGTATCGGGCTATTCTCGCTAGCGGCGGGCTCCATGGTGCTGGCGGAAAGTGATGCCAGCCAGCTACTGCTATTTGCGCCGCTGGCGTGGGATTATGTGGCCGCCTTGGCCTACTTCTCGTTGCCAATCGCCATGGCGCTGATCCTGGAGCACTGGTTCCCGCAGATCCCGCGCAGGGGCCTTCGCCGACTGTGGCTGTGTCTCGTCGGCTATGCAGCCGGAGCACCCGCACTGGCCATGCTGGACATCGTCACCCTGCCCACCACGTTTCCGGTCTTCGATATCCTCCTGCTGGCCGCCCTCGCCTACATGTCACGCTGGCTGTTCAGGTACCGCAGGACCTTCGATGGCAACCAGCGCCTGATCGTCGCCAGCTATGCCATCTTCAGCATGGTCACCGTTATCGATATGGTCGTGGCCCACGGTTTTGTCTCCTGGGTCAGCGTTCCTGTGCACCTCGGTGCGCTGGCCTTCATCTTCGCCATGGTGGTCATCGCGGCACGCCACTACGCACGCTCGCAGCGCAAGCTGGAGCACCTCAACAACCAGCTGGAGCAAGAGGTCACGGCACGCACCCAGCAGCTCGAGACCTACGCCGAGCGTGAGCGTCAGCGAGCCAGGTTGCTCGCCAACGAGCACAGCAAGACGCATCGCCTCGCCAACTTGATCGACTCGCTGCAAGCCTGCGCGTCTCTTGAGCAGGCGCTCGACCTTACCCAACGGGCCATGCCGGACATCCTTGCCCCAATGAGCGGGGCTTTCTATCGGCCCCAGGACGAACCCGACACCATGCACCTCGAGCTGTTCTGGCCCACCAGCCACTGCCCTCCTGCGTGTCTGGATGGCTCGAATATTCCACCGCTGGAGGCACGTGGGGACGACGATCTGCCGGACTTCGAGGACCTGCTTCAGCAAATGCGCAGCGAGCGCACCGTGTCCGTGAACGGGACATCCGCTGATGAGCTGCCACGCTGGACCTTTCCCTTGGATGTCACCGGTCCGGGACGACAGCCCCGTCGCCTCGGCGTGATCTGTGTGATACCCCAGGGCCCTCTCGTGCGTCGACCACAATACTGGGATCGCACCTATCACTTTATCGAGCTTGGGGTGAGCCGACTGGCGCTGGTGCTGTCGAGCATCGCCTTGCAGGAGGAGCTGTCGGCCCTGTCCTACCGGGATGACCTGACCGGGCTCAATAACCGGCGCTACTTCGAGGAGCTATTCGCCCACGAGAGCGCCATATCACTACGTAAGCAAAGTCCGCTGGCCGTGGTCATCCTGGATATCGACCACTTCAAGAAGTTTAACGACCAGCATGGCCATGCCGCGGGCGATAGCGTGCTGGAAGGAGTCGGCAGGATGCTCGCCAACAGCTTCCGTGACATTGACGTGGTGTGCCGGTTTGGCGGGGAAGAATTCGTGGTACTGCTGCCCGGGGCGGCCGCGGAAGATGCTCAACACCGCATGCGCCGAATGTGTGAGGCACTGGCCAGCGCCAGCTTCCGTCATGAAGGAAGCAGCCTGGGCACGGTGTCCGTCTCCTGTGGCATTGCCAGCTTTCCAGCCACCACCCAGGATCCCCATGAGCTACTGGAACTCGCCGACAAGGCGCTGTACCAGGCGAAGAATGCGGGGCGAGCCAGAATCACTCTGGCCACCCCTCAGTAAGAGCGCTCCCAGCTAACAGCCCTTAGAACAGGGCTCGTTCCGCGTCAGTCAACTCACGCCATTCACCCGGAGCGAGCTCAGGATCCAGCGTCAGTGCTCCAATAGCGTGACGATGTAACGCTTCGACGTGGTTGCCGATCGCGGCGAACATACGGCGGACCTGGTGGTAGCGTCCTTCGACAATGGTCAGTTCGACCTGGCGCGGGCCATGGCACACCAGAGTGGCAGGACGCGTGGGAAGCTCCTCCCCATCCAGCAGCACCCCTTCGGCAAACTGCTCGATCGCTTGCTCGGGATCTTCCAAGTCTCGTGCCAAGGTCACCTGGTAGCGCTTGCCACTGCGGTGACGCGGGGAGGTAATGCGGTGGGACCACTGGCCGTCATCGCTCAATAACAATAGCCCGGTGGTGTCGACATCCAGTCGCCCCACCGGCTGGAGCCGTTCTGCCTTGGGTAGATCAATGGCGTCCACCGCTCGCGGGTACAGGCCTCTCCTGCCCGTACACTCTACCCCAACAGGCTTGTGCATCATGATGTAGCGCAACCCCACTAGCGCCAGCGGCTGGCCTTGCCAACTGACGCTGTCATCCTGCGCTAACTGGCGCGCGGCCTTCTTCTCTACTTCCCCGTTCACCGTGACCTCCTCGCGCATCAGCGCACGCTTGGCAAGGCTGCGAGTGAGATCGGTGGTTTCGCTGAGAAAACGGTCAAGGCGCATCAGTAGGTCTCATGGTCAAGGGTAAAATCGTCGGCATCTTGCCATGCCGGGAACTTCTCGCGAAAGGCCGACAGCGCTTCCCTGTCGAGCACACCGGTCCGCACGAAGGCTCGATCACGGGGCTCATCGATCAGCGCATCTCCCTTGGCATCGATCAGCATCGAATCTCCGGCATAGCTTAACCCCTTGGCGTCCTCGCCCACACGATTGACGCCGATCACCGCGGCCAGGTTTTCCACCGCCCGCGCCTGCAGCAGTACGCGCCATGGGTGGCGCCGCGGTGCTGGCCAGTTGGCCACACACAGCAGGGCATCATATTCGAAAGGTGCACCTTGGGTTGCCTGCTGCCGCAACCAGACCGGGAAGCGCAGGTCGTAGCAGACGCTCAGCAAGATACGAAATCCGTTGAGCTCAACGATGACCCGCTCACGGCCCATATCATAGCGCTCATGTTCGCCCGCCATACGGAACAGATGCCGCTTGTCATACCAGTGCAGGCCACCATCGGGTTGCGCCCATATCAGGCGATTGAGATAGCGTCCTTCATCCACTACGGCGACGCTGCCGGTCATCACACAGTCACGCTGCTTGGCCTGTTCACGCAGCCACTGGACCACCTCGCTGGTTGCCATGGGCTGAGCCATGTCGCGGGAATTCATGGTAAACCCGGTGGCGAACATCTCGGGAAGCACAATCATGTCGGTTTCCCGGCCACCCAGATCGCCCAAGGTGTCTTCGAGCATCCGGCAGTTGCTGGAGGGGTCTTCCCAGCGCAGGTCGCACTGAACCAGAGTGGTACGCAGCTGTGACATGGTGATCTCGTCAGTGAAGTTCGTCTACCTAGACTAAACGACATCGCCGCCGAGACCAAAGCCACCATGCCGCCGACAAGAGTGTGCTAATGTGGCTGGCCGATGCACGCCCTGCATCGATCCCTATCCTGTGTTATGGACGCTCTTTCGATGAAAGGACTCTCCCCCGCGACCGGATCACTCCAGGGTGTCGGTTTTGCGCTTCTCGCCTACGGCATGTGGGGCACCTTCCCCCTGTTCTTCGCCTTGTTCGATGGGGTCAGCGCGCTGGAGATCCTGGCCCATCGCGTGATCTGGTCGTGCCTGTTCCTGGCCCTGGTCATTACCCTGCTAAAGCGCTGGGGCGCCATCGCCCGACTGCGCCACGCGCCGCGCCAGTGGCTGCCAGCGATGGCCTGCGCGCTGTTGATCGGGCTTAACTGGGGGCTTTACATCTACTCGGTCGAGACGCATCGGGTCCTCCAGGCCAGCCTGGGCTATTTCATGACGCCGCTGGTCAATGTGATGCTCGGGGTACTGGTCCTGAAAGAGCGGATCACGCTGGTCCAGGGCGTCGCCATCGCCCTGGCCGTGGCCGCCATCTCACTCCAGCTGTTCCAGTTGGGGTCGTTGCCCTGGCTGAGCCTGAGTCTTGCCGCCTCGTTTGGCACCTATGGCTTGCTGCGCAAGCAGCTGGCCTTTGATGGCCTATCAGGGCTGTTTCTCGAGACCCTGCTGCTGCTGCCGCTGGCGCTACTGCTGCTGCCGCTGCAGCCAAGCCACTTCACCCCTGAGCTCATTGCGGCTCCCCCCTACACGACTGCCTTGCTGGTCGCCTCCGGTGTGTTGACCGCCCTACCCTTGCTGGCGTTTGCCGGGGCGGCGAGACGGCTGACCCTGAGCACCCTGGGCTTCTTGATGTACCTGAACCCAACCCTTCAGTTTCTGATTGCGCTATGGGTGTTCCATGAACCCATCGTGCCAGCGCAGCTGACGACCTTCGCGTTAATCTGGATCGCACTATTGCTCTACTCGTGCTCAAGCCTGTTTCAGCCCCGTCGATCCACCAGGTAGGCTAGCCTGTTCAGCGACGAAGGACGCTGCAGGCAGGTGCCGTACACGTCTGCCACTTCCCCCAATTCCATTGGCGGAGCAAAGAAGTATCCCTGACCTTCCTGGACGCCTAGCATCACCAGCCAACTAGCATCTTCAATAGTCTCGACACCCTCGGCCACCACGCACAATTCCATGCGGTGGCAAAGCCCGACCAGGGCCGCATAGGCCTGACGGGCTTGATCGAAGCGACGCGCAGCATGCAGCAAGGAGTAGTCCAGCTTGATCGACGTCAACGGAAGTCGCTGCAACAAGTTGAACGCGGTGTAGCCTGAGCCGAAGTCGTCCAAGGCGATACCAATGCCCCGTTCCCGCAGCGCCAGCATCTGTCGCTGCACCTGCTCGACATCGTCGACATTTTCATGTTCCACCAACTCAAGCTCCAGACATTCGGGTGCAACCCCGCGCAGCGCCAGCTGCTGTGACACGTAGTCCGGGAAGTCTTCAGCCAGCAGGCTGCTGAGATGCACGTTGACGGAGACGCAGTGCAACCACTCCGTCGGGGCCACCAATGAAGCGAGCCAGTCCAGCGCTTGCTTGATCACCCAGCGGTCGAATCGCTCGGCCAAGCCAAGCATCAAAATGACCGGCAAGAAGTCCGCTGGTGGTATGTCTCCGGCCTCGGGGTGTCGCCAACGAATTAGCATCTCGACCCCCACCAGGGAGCGGTTGGGCGGAGCCAGTTTGGGTTGCGCCACCAGCCGCCACTGGGTGTCGGGTTCTTCGATCAAGACACCGACCTGGCGGCACAGCCAGCGTAGGTGGGTTTCCTGGTAGGGACCAGCGGCCACCACCCGCAGTATCGGGCGCACCCAGCCTTCTCCCTCCAACCGCTGCATGCCCTCATCGAGGGCGCTCAGGCAGGCGTTCAGGTTATTGGTATGCGCAGGCACCAGGGTCACACAGGCATACCAATGCAGCACCTTTTCATTCGCCGCCTGCTGTCGCTTGCACACCAGCGCCAGATAGCTATCCAGCTGTGACTCAACGTCCGGACCGTGAACGTGTGCAGGTATGGCGCCGATGATGCGCTCATCCTTTCCGATATACAGGCGCCAGCCCTTGGGCAGGTGCGCAGAGAGCGCATCCAGACTGGAACGTAACAGTGCCTCGAGACACATGTTGCCCAGGCGCCGCCGATAGCGGATCACTTCTGGCGCAGCGAGCAGGAATAGCCATTCGATCTCTGCACAGCGAGGGCCTTGATAGTCTGATTCGAGGGCAATACGCGTGGGCAGCTGGAAACGATCATCCACCATCAGGCGGCGACGTCGCCTGAGCGATGAAAAGCGAGACAGCAGCAGCATGACCGCCACCAGCAGGCCCACTAGGGTGACCGCCACCATTCCCACGACCGCCTGCTGATAGCCGCGGGTCAGCTGTTCCAGACGCCCCCTGACACCGACCCATTGAAAGGCGACATGTTCCTTACCATCGAACAGCTGATACCAGCGTGCGTGGATAAGATAGCGCTGTGCCATTATCGAGGAGCTGGCAGGCACCAGCTCAAACGCTGGCGTCAGCGCTACTTCCACCGCTGCGTGGGCCAGGAACTCGATATCAAGGATGGCGCCACCGGCGCACCCCACCGCCATCTGAAAGGCAAAATGGCAGAACACGGGTACCTTCTGTCGGGCCAGCGCCTCAAGCCGCTCCGCCGTGCTGCCTGGCCCTTCATTCCAACCGGAGTCACGCCCACCCTGCATGTAAAGCCGTGTCCCAGGCGGACTGCGCGCAAGCCGCTCAAGGACGACCTCGGGCGTCCAACCATAGATGACATCCAACAGCTGAACATCGCGCACACTGCCGACCACCTCGGTCATGTCATCAATAACGTTGTAGCCGTGCTCCGTATTTTCCCCCAGCAAGATCAGGTGCAATGGCGCGCCAAAGGTATCCACCAACATGTTCAGGGACTGGGCCATGACGGGATAGGACTTCAAGGACTTGACGCCTGCAGCTTCGGCTTCGACCCTGAGCAGGTCATCGTTCAAACCCAATGCCACCACCTTTTCGGGCCATGGTAGAGCGTCTCTATAGCGAAGATAGAAGGCCATGGCCGGGTCGTCGGTGAGAATCAGACTCCCCCTGGGATCCAGACTGGCCTGCTGCAGCCTCGCCAACAGCGCTTCATCGGCCAGGTGCCCGGGCAGACGCAGCGCATCAAGATACTCCACCTGGAACCGGCCGGCCGTCGCCGTCTCGTGAGCAAAGCGTGCTTCCACGCTGGCCACGATATCGTCGTTCCAGCGATACCCCTGATGATAGGACGTCAACAGCAGCAGCGAGGCGTCACCCGCGGCCTCATTGGCGCGTGACGGGGCAGGACTTACCGCCAGCAGCAACCCGGCCGCCCACAGGACGACCAGCAGCATGATCCGACGTCGCCCTGGTCGTGTCATTGCTGAGGTGACTGACATGGAGACAAACTCCGTTAGTCCACTGCAAGCAGCAGAGCGGCCTGCTTAGAGCCGGTCCATCGACAGGATCAGCGAGAGAGGGGCTAGCCACACAAGACCTATCCATACAAGACGGCTCGTGGTGCCCTGTCATGAGCTTAGGGCCCACGACCACCAATCTCGCACTCTCATCCGAGGTAACGCTGATCATCAAAGGGGATAGCCGTCAGCCGAAAGGCCAAGGGTAACGCCGTCATTCGCATCAGACTTTGACGTCGTACCCACAACTGCGCACCATCTGAGCTCACTCAGGAGTCTTGCCTACCATGCCCCTACCCCATTTACTGCTGGTCGGTGCCGGCCACGCGCACCTTTACCTGCTGAGACAGAACGCGCTGCTGAAGCGTTTTCGAATCACCTTGGTGGACCCAGGTGGGTTTTGGTATTCAGGTCTCGCCAGTGGGGTGCTGGCCGGCGACCATCGGCCTTCGGAAGACCGTATCGACCCCGCGCTGCTTTGCCGCCAGAACGGCGTGGACTTCATACGTGCCAGGCTCGTGGCACTTGACCATGAGCAACAGCGAGGAATGCTGAGCAATGGCTCCTGGCTATCCTTTGACTACCTCAGCCTTAACCTGGGCTCGGCCCCTCTCGCTCCTCTGCCACTGCATTCGACGACGAAAGGTTCACCTCACTATTGGCCAGTCAAGCCGATACCGCGCCTGTTGCAGTGTCGGCGCAGCCTGGAGCGGCGCTTTCATCATCTGCCTCTGAGCCTTCACGTGCTCGGCGCTGGCGCCAGCGGCATTGAAGTCGCCTGCGCGACCAGGGCGCTAGCCCGCCGGCACGGGGTAGCCGACATGGCGCTGCCCATTCACCTGCACCATCGCGGTAAAGGCCCCCTGGCACAGGCGTCCGCGGGCGCACAGCGCTATGTCCGTGACTGTCTCGATCGGCGCGCCATCACGCTGCGGGTCCATCCCCGCGCAGAGACGACCTCACTGCCCCCGCTGGTCGATGACGAGGCCAGCGATATCATCGATGCCAGGGGCCTCGCTCCGCCCCAGAACCTGGCCCATCTGGGCCTCCCCACTCTAGCGGGACGCGGCATCGCGGTAGCGGCTGACCTGAGGATCGACGGCAGCACCACCCAGTTCGCCGCGGGCGACTGCGCCGCCATCATCGACCAGCCGCTGCCACGTCTTGGGGTGCACGGCGTGCGACAAGGGCCCATTCTCGCGCACAACCTGCTGGCCAGCCTCGCCGAGGAGCCACTCAAGCGTTACCATCCCCCAAAGCGGGCACTATCGATCATCAACCTGTGCCATGGCGAGGCCTTGGCTCTCTACGGGTCATACTGGTGGGGCGGACGACTCGCCAGTCGCTGGAAGCGGCATCTGGACATGGGGTTCATGCGGCGGACCAGGGTTCCGGCGTAACCTACATCCATGGACGATGAGGGCCGATCAGACAAGTCGCTACGCCGCCACTTCACCAAGACCAGGACGTCAATCTGCCCATGCTCAAGCGCTACATTCCTATCCTGGCCTGGCTGCCACACTATACGCCGCGACTGTGTGGGAGCGACCTCCTGGCAGGGATCATCGTCACTGTCATGGTGATTCCCCAGTCACTCGCCTATGCCATCTTGGCTGGACTTCCCGCGGTCGTCGGACTCTACGCCAGCCTGCTGCCGGCGGTGGCCTACGCCGTGCTCGGCACCAGTCGCTCTCTCGCAGTTGGCCCGGTCGCCATCATCGCTCTGATGACGGGGGCGGCGCTGTCCAATGTGGCAACCCAGGGGACATCTGCGTATGTCGAAGCCGCCTTGGTCCTGGCCCTGCTGTCCGGCCTCATGCTCACGCTGATGGGCTTTCTGCGTCTTGGCTTCTTCGCCAATTTCCTGAGCCACCCGGTCATCGGAGGGTTTCTGTCGGCGTCAGGCCTGCTGATCGCGATCAGCCAGCTGTCGCACTTGCTCGGCATTGATGCCGGCGGCTACACCGCATTGGCGCTGATCACCCATCAGGTACAGCAGTTGGATCACATCAACTGGCCGACCCTGGGGGTAGGCGCCTCGACCCTGCTGTCGCTATGGCTGATGCGCGGATACGGCGTGGCCGCCCTGACCGCGCTGCGGCTACCTGAAGGCCTGGCCAGGTTGCTGGTCAAGGCGGGTCCGGTGGTGGCGGTGGTAGTGACGACGCTCCTCAGCTGGCAGCTTGACCTGGCCCGCTACGGGGTCGCCACCGTAGGTCAGATCCCCGCTGGTCTACCCTCCCTCGCCATGCCGAACATTGATCTGCCGCTATGGCACGCGTTGCTGGTACCCGCCATGCTGATCAGCGTGGTGGGCTTCGTCGAATCGATCTCCATGGCCCAGATGCTGGCCGCCAAGCGCCGTGAGCGTATCGCACCCAACCAGGAATTGATCGGCCTGGGGGCAGCCAATCTGGCCGCTGCCTTCAGTGCGGGCATGCCGGTCACGGGAGGTCTGTCACGCACGGTCATCAACCAGGAGTCCGGTGCCCGCACGCCCATGGCTGGCCTGTTTGCGGCGCTTGGCATTGGCACGGTGACCCTGGCATTGACCCCCCTGCTCGAGCACCTGCCGATTGCAACGCTTGCCGCGACCATCACCGTGGCGATTCTCACTTTGGTAGATATCCCTCTGCTGCGACAGACCTGGCGCTACTCACGCAGCGACTTTTCAGCGTTGGCGGTGACCATGCTGCTGACCCTGGTGGAAGGTGTCGAGGCCGGCATCATCGCGGGGGTCAGCCTGTCCATCGCCTTGTTCCTGTATCGCACCAGCAAGCCCCATAGCGCTATCGTGGGGCGCATCCCCGGCAGCGAGCATTTCCGCTCGGTCACCCGTCACGAGGTCGAGACTGTCAGTCACCTGGCGCTGTTTCGCGTCGATGAGAGCCTGTACTTCGCTAACGCACGTTATCTGGAGGACACGCTCTACTCGCTGGTGACCCAACGCCCGGAGCTCAGCGATGTCGTGCTGATCTGTTCCGCCGTCAACCTGATCGACGCTTCCGCGCTGGAGAGCCTTGACGCCATCAACGCCAGGCTCAAGGACTCACGGGTCACGCTGCATCTGGCCGAGGTCAAGGGGCCGGTCATGGACCGTCTGAAGCATTCCGACTTCCTCGATGCCCTGACCGGGCGAGTGTTTCTCAGCACCTTTGCGGCCTGGTCCGAACTGCGGCGCCCGCGAGACTGAGACACTCTTAACCAGCCCCCCCTGAACGACACCCGCGCCGATGGCTAACCCGTCGGCACACCCAAGGCCTTAGGCGAATGTCGAGCACTGCGCCATTCAGGTAAGATGGCGGCGTGATACATGGACGGGCCACGAGATGGAAGACTCACCCAAGCAGAACCTCGCCATCAGCGCCTACCGCTGGCTGAAGCAAGACATTATTCGGGGCACCTTCGCGCCCGGGGAAAAACTCCTCATGGCGGGACTCAAGGAGCGTTATGAGCTGGGCGTCGGTCCCTTGCGGGAAGCGCTCTCCCAATTGGTCGCTGATCGCCTGGTGGTGGCGATCAGCCAGCGCGGCTATCGCGTAGCCCCCATGTCCCTGGCGGAGCTGGCAGATCTCTACGACGCCCGTGCCCAGCTTGAGGGACTGATGCTCGAACTGGCCATTCAGCGTGGCGATGATCGCTGGGAAGCCAATATCATTGCCACCGCCCATACCCTGGCCAAGGTGGAAAGCGTCAGCTCCTCTGATGAGCTGCTGGATCTGTGGGACAAGCGCCACAAGGCGTACCACAGTGCCATTGTGGCCGGCTGCAACTCACCTCACCTGATGCAGGTGCGCGAAGCACTGTTCGACCAGGTAGAGCGCTATCGACACCTGTGGCTGCGCGAGACCGTTTTCTCGAGCCAGGCCCTGGCCGCCAAACGCGATGAGCACGCAGCACTGACCGAGGCAGTGCTGTCACGACACACGCAGAAAGCGCGACAGATGATGCGGGACCATTTGATGACCCCGGTACCCATCATCACCGACGTGATGGCCAAACGTGGACTGAGCTGAAGCCTGACTCCCCCCGACTGGGCCGGCGCTGCTACCTCAGAGGTGAGGAAGACAGCGGCGACTGCAAGGTCCATCATCGCTAGGGTAGCGCTGCGTGCATCAGCTGAGCAGCAAAAATCGCGCGCCGCGCAGAATCCGGAGCCTAGGCGGTAGAGATGGGGAGTTCGAGCAGCGCGTGACGCAGCGAATCGGCGGTGCAGGCATTCATTGTTTCCTTAGGGCTTGTCACCGCAGTGTCATCGGGTAATCCTATGCTTTCCATGAACATGTATGACGCTTGCGTCGCCACCGGAGAGACATCATGCCCCACTTACTGAGATTTTCACGGGAGCTGGAGGCTCGCCTGGACCTACTGGCAGAGCGCACGGGCATGACCAAGGCGGCTCTGATCGAGCGTCTGGTCAGCGAGGGTGCCGAGGTACTTGAGGCAGAGCTGGCACAGCAGGGCGCCGGCAGCGAACGCGCCGAACGCTCCATTGATCAACTGCTGCGAGAAAGCGGGCTAGGCGCCTGACCTTTCGCCAGCGTCGTCCTTTCCCGGGACTCTTGCGCTCGCGCCAGAGCGGCACGGGGGTCTCGGGGATAGTAGCGTTCGGGCTGGCGGGCCACATGGGGGAAGAACCGGGTATCCTTGTACGGCATCTTCATGAATCCTGAGATGCCCAACCCTTCTATCAGTTTCACCGCATCCACAATATCTTCCAGACAGTCCCTGAACTGCTGCTCTCTCGATGGATCCAGCAATCGGTAGTGATGATGAATTTTCAGGTGTGAAGGCAGCACCTCGAAGATGATCATTCCGGTGTGATGGATCTCATTGAGCGCCTGCAGCGAACTGATGATGGCGTCGGGTAACACCAGTAGCTCTTCAGGATCGGGACCATCTTCAAAGTAGCTGTGCAGGCGAGAGCGATCCTCCAGCTCAGGGACGGCACTGACCTCGTAGGACAGGGCAAGCCCCGGGTCCACCACGAAAGGATGTTCGGGAGAGCTGCGTTCCAGGTGCAAGGTGTCTCTTGCGTTGAACAGACAGCTTTTAAAGATGCCCCGGCGGTGTATCGCGCGCGCCAGCGTGACCATGTTGTTGACGGCGGCCACGAACGCCACTTTCACCTGCGGGTCATGTACGTTCAGCGACGAGTCGATGTAGACGCCATCCGCTTCCCAACGAACGGCGAGTCCTCCTACGACCGGGTATTTGCCTAGCCGGCTGACCGCTGCCAGAAACGCCTTCTCCGTCTCCCCCATGCCCTGCATGAAGTTACGGTAATAGCGGTCAAGCTGGACGTCGTTGACGTCGGCCAGCGTCTCTTCGACCCCCTCCTCGCGCAGAAAGGCCTTGCGTGAGCTATAGACCACCGTGTCAATCTCCCGTCGGGCGGGACGACTCCACACCGGCACCAGCGGTGATTCCTGTGGCAACGGGAGCTCCAGCATGACCAGGCGTCCCATCCGCGGCATCTCGGCGATAAAGTGATCACCCGCCTTGAGCCTGACCTCCGGATCAGGGTCAAGCATGCCATCCAGGGTCCTGGCAAACTCCATCGGAAGACCCAACGAGGTGGCCGGAATAGCGCGATGACCAAACCGGCAGGATTGTGCGGACGCCAGCGCATACAGGGTCCCGGCGGCGCCCTGCTCGTCAAATCGCGGCGATGACAGAGCCCCTCCCAACTGCTCTTCACCGATGAAGTAGACGTCGCCTAGACGGGCATTGGTCTGCTGCAGGTTGTCTGACATCAGTTCCATCACATTGGCGCTGACAAACTGGCGTCGGGCATCCAGCTGGGCAAAGACCGAAGAGCCCCAGTCGATCAGCGCCACCGTCTCGTCGCGGGCATCGAAGACCAGGTTGGAGGGTTTGATATCGCCATGCACGACTGGCCGCCGTGGCGCCCCCGCGGGAGATGTCTCCCGTCGCAGCTCACGCAGGATATCGGCCAGCTGAGTGGCAATCCGTATCACCAGACGCGGCGACAGGCGCCCTTGTTGCAGCGAGACTTCTTCGAGATTGAGTCCTGGTGCACGTTCCATCACCAGGATGGGCTGATGCCGCACCCGCTGATAGGCCACCAGGGCAGGCACTCGGGGATGGACCACCTGTTCAAGCATGAAGGCTTCTTCCTCCAGCCTGTCCTGCAGGTGCTGGGGCAAGGTTACCCGGGTGAACTTGAAGACGTAGTGGTGCTGCTCGGCGCTGATGCCGGCGAAGACAAACCCGTAGGCACCCTTGCCGATCAGCTCGATCTGTCGATAGCCCAGCTGCTCCAGCTGCTGCTGACACAGCGCGACCCATTCCTTCAGCTTGCGTGCATCGTCCTGACTCAACAGGTAGATGGACTGATCTTCCGGAATGTAGAACTGCTGCAACGGTGCTGGGGCCATGGTGCTTCCTCCACCCTACCCCAGGCGCCAGGCGCGCCTCACGCCTGGCCCCAGGTAGCCTACAGTGAACCTGATCAGGCCAGGTGCAGCAACATGCTTTCAGGGGCTTCAAGATACCCCTTCCAGGCGTTGCAGAAGCGTGCAATGGTGCCACCGTCAAGCAAGCGATGGTCGCCCGCCCAGGTCGCCGTCATGATGGCGCGCCGCATCACATTGCCCGCGTCATCAAAACGCGGTAGCCACTGGGTCTTGCCGATGGCAACAATCGCAGACTCGGGTACGTTGATGATAGGCGCCGCATAGGTGCCCCCGATCGCGCCAATATTGGAGATACTGATGGTCCCGCCCTTGAGATCTGACGCGGACACGCGCCCTTCCCGCGCCGCGGAGGTAAGTCGCTGTACCTCACCGGCAATCTCGAGCAGCGTCAGGCGTTCACACCCCTTGATATTCGGTACCATCAAGCCGGCCTTGCCATCTACCGCCATGCCCACATTGCACTGGCTGGGGTAAAGAATCTGCGTGACCTGATCATCAAGTCTCGCCTGCACAATCGGGTAGTCCTTCAATGCCAGCGCCAGCGCCTTGATGAAGAATGGCATCACTGTCAGCCGTATCTCTTGCTTCTCCGCGACAGGTTTCAACCGCTCACGC
This sequence comes from Halomonas sp. DP4Y7-1, assembly GCF_019800705.1. Taxonomy (NCBI): domain Bacteria; kingdom Pseudomonadati; phylum Pseudomonadota; class Gammaproteobacteria; order Oceanospirillales; family Halomonadaceae; genus Halomonas; species Halomonas sp. DP4Y7-1. Next base: position 231,560 of record NZ_JAHVKS010000005.1, read on the forward strand.
AGCGCCAGAAGCTCGGTGACATCGATCTCCTCCCCATACTGAAAATGGGGAACCGTGCTGGCCGCCGTGACCATCTGCTTTGCCATGGCTGCACGCACGCCGCGCAATGGCTCGCTGCGCTCCACCGCCGACGACTCAGAGCGGTCCGCTTGGACGGGCTGATTCGAGGCGTCACGGTGTTGCTGGTCGTCCACCTGCTGCCCCTGCTCCAGGAAGGCCAGTACATCATGCTTGAGCACCCGACCGTCGCGACCACTGCCTGGCACCTCTTCCAGACGAAGTTGATGCTCCCGCACCAGCCTGCGCACTGCCGGACTGGCCGGCACTCGGCCGAAGGCTCCGCGCCCAGCACCCCGCGTTTCATGAGCGCTCTGCTCGCGAGTGGCCGCGCCAGCGATGGTTGCTGATGCGCTCGATCCCTCAGCGGTGGGCCGGGACTTGGCGCTGTCAGCGGGAGCTGCCTGCGCGGCTGGCCCAGCGGGCCCTTCTTCCACGCCATCGGCAAGATACCCGAACAGCGGCGCATGTACCTTCGCCATGTCGCCCTTCTCTGCATACAGCGCCTCGACCACACCGTCCTCGGGGGCGGTGATCTCGACCATAGCCTTGTCGGTCATGACGTCGACCAGGCGCTGGTCTTCACAGATCGAGTCACCGACGGCCACGTGCCATTCGACCACCTCACATTCGACGATGCCCTCACCAATGTCCGGCAGCACAAAGTCCACCCGGCGTCTGTTCGACGCCGTGGCAGAAGGCGCAGTCTCTGCGGAGCAGGCCGCGTCCTGCTGTCCATTGAGCGCATCACCGCCCGCCTCGTTGGCATCGCCATCAGCAGCCTCCGAGTCACCCTGATAGGCAAACAGCGGGGCATGAACACGCGCCATTTCCCCCTTGGCCACATGCAGGCGAGTGACCACGCCAGCCTCGGGAGCGGTAATCTCCACCAGCGCCTTGTCGGTCATCACCTCGACGACCGGCTGATCCTCTTCGATGCGATCGCCCTCGGCGATCTTCCACTCCATGACCTCACACTCGACGATCCCTTCGCCGATGTCAGGAAGCTTGAATTCCGTCATTTCGTGACTCTCCCGGCGCCGTCTCAGTAGTGAAGTGAGGCGGTGATGGCTTCATAGATCTTCAAGTGATCGGGCAGGTACTCTTTCTCCAGGATCAGCGGAAATGGCGTATCCAGCCCGGTCACCCGTCGAATCGGCGACTCCAGATAGAGGAAGCAGCGCTCCTGGATCGTCGCCGCAATCTCGCCGGCGAAACCACCGGTGCGAGGCGCCTCATGGGTAATCACCAGCCGGCCGGTCTTGAGCACGGATTCGACCACCGTGTCCTCATCCCAGGGAAGAATGGTGCGCAGGTCAATGACCTCACAGGAGATGCCTTCCTTCTCTGCCATCTCGACCGCACGCTCGATGACCTCCATCTGGGCGCCCCAGCCCAGCACCGTGACGTCGGCTCCCTCCTTGATCACCTCAGCCTCCCCGATAGGCAGCTGATAATCACCTTCAGGCACGTCACCGGTCGAGGCGCGATACAGGCGCTTGGGCTCGAAGAACAGCACAGGATCCGGATCCCGGATTGCAGCCAGCAGCAGTCCCTTGGCCTCGTAGGGATTACGGGGTACGACAATCTTTAACCCCGGGGTGTGGGCGAAATAAGCCTCAGGGGACTGGGAGTGATAGAGCCCGCCTGAAATGCCGCCGCCGTAGGGAGTCCGAATGGTCATCCCACCGACATTGAACAGGTCCCCTGAACGAAAGCGAAACTTGGCCGTTTCATTCACTATCTGGTCGAACGCCGGAAAGATGTAGTCGGCGAACTGGATTTCGGCCACTGGCACCGAGCCCTGGGCAGCGAGACCGTTGGCAAAGCCGATGATCCCCTGCTCGACCAGCGGGGTGTTGAAGCAGCGCGCCTTGCCGTACTTTTCCTGCAAATGACTGGTGGCACGGAAGACCCCGCCAAAGCCTCCCACGTCCTCGCCGAAGCACAACACGTTGTCGTCTTCGGCCATGGCAATGTCGAGTGCCTGGTTGATGGCCTGCAGCATGTTGATGGTAGGCATGTCAGTCTCCTCCCTGGCTGTCATCATCCTGGCCTAACGCAGGATCCAGGGAACGTGCTCCCCGGGGGTACGCATCGGGATAGCGACGGACGTGCCGCTTCAACTCATCAAGCTGACGCTGCAAGGCAGGCGTCACATCGGCATATACATCGGTGACCATCGAGTCGATGGGAGGTGGCGGCCGCTTCTCGGCGCGCTTCATGGTGTCGAGCACCTCACGCCGCAGTTCGTCCTGCAGCGCCTTCTCCTGCTCTTCGTCCCACCAGCCCTGGGCTTCGAGCCACAGCTGCATGCGACGGATAGGATCCTTGGCGCGCCAGGCGTCCTCTTCCTTGCGCGAGCGGTAGCCGGAGGGATCATCCGAAGAACTGTGGGCCGCCAGACGGTAGGTCATGGCTTCGATCAATACCGGCTTGTTGTCTTCCACCGCGATCTTTCTGGCCAGCTCGGTGGCCCGGTAGACCGCCAGCACATCATTGCCATCGACCCGGATCACATGCATGCGATAACCCAGGGCTCGAGGTGCCACCCCATCGGCGGCAAACTGTTCGACGGATGGGGTAGAGATGGCATAGCCGTTATTGCGGCAAAAGAAGATGACCGGCGCTTCATGCACTGCAGCCATGTTGAGGGCTGCGTGGAAGTCGCCCTCTGACGCGGCACCCTCACCAAAATAGACAATGGTGCACAGGCCATCGCCGGCCAACTTTTGCCCATAGGCAAAACCCGTGGCTTGGGGAATCTGAGTCGCCAGCGGCGACGAGATGGTCATGTAGTGCAGCTTGCGCGACCCATAGTGGATCGGCATCTGGCGTCCCTTGCCATAGTCCAGCTCGTTACCGAACAGCTGATTCATGAACTCATCAAAACTGAACCCTCGGTACATCAGGGCGCCCTGCTCACGGTACTGGGCCATGATCATGTCAGCGTCATCCAGGGCCGCGGCGCTGCCGATGACAGCGGCTTCTTCCCCGGTGCATTGCATGTAGAAGCTGAGGCGTCCCTGGCGCTGAGCCGCCAACATACGCTCGTCCAGAACCCGCGTGGCCAGCATGGCACGATAGATACGCAATGCCTGGTCACGCTCCAGTGCCGGGCCTTCGGCGCCGTCGTACAGGGTGCCGTCCTGAGAAAGAACGGCATAGGTCGCAATCGAGTATTCGTCGCCAGCCAGGAAGTCCGGGCTGTGCGTTTGTGCGGTCGTTGTCATCGCGCTGTTCCTTTGCCCCTTATGGGGGCAGTGTTGTCGTTATTTCTTCCCCCTACCAGGGGATCGCCCATAGTGGGGTCAACGCACGTTGTTGACGTTAACGTAAACTGATTCACGTGACTAGCCACGACTTTGGTCGAAAATCTAGGCGATAACAGCGGTCGCTAGCGTGATAGCCAGAACATCATGCTGGTAACCACCCAGCCTTCAGCAATAGCTCCGGCAGCCTACGAACAGACGCACCGTCCAAACAGCCTGCAAGGCAGGCCGTCGGTGCGCCAGCGGGAGAAGAAGAACGTCGAACGGTAGGGAAACGTCTAACGAGCGTAGAGCATCTAACGCGAGGAAAGTCGTGCGAACACGCTATCGACTGCCAACGCCAGCAGTGCGATCAACAAGGCACCCTGCACGATGTAAGCCGTATTGCCGTTCACGATGCCAGAGATGATGGGATCACCGAGGTTGCTCGAACCGACCGTGGCTCCCAGGGCTGCCGTCGCGATATTGATCGTCACGGAGGTGCGAATACCCGCCAGGATGACCGGCGCAGCCAGCGGAAGCTCCACCTGGCGTAGGATTTGGCCGCCGGTCATGCCCATCCCCCGGGCCGCCTCCAGTACCGAAGGTGAGATACCCTCGATACCGGCCAGGGTGTTACGCACGATGGGCAACAGACCGTAAAGCAACAGCGCCACCACGATGGGCAAGGTGCCAAAGCCAAGTACCGGTACCGCCAGCGCCAGCACCGCCACGGGGGGGAACGTCTGGCCCAGCGATGCCACTTGCGCGACCAGTGGCAGAAACTCTCGCCCGGCCGGGCGGGTCACGGCAATCGCGCCTAGCACGCCCAACAGCGTGGCCAACGCAGCTGCGATGGTCACGACCAACAAATGACGGCCCAGCAAGACGAGAAAGTCCACCCGAGCGTAAACCACGTCTCGGCTGTCGGGCTCAAGCCAACGAAAGACGGGTTCGAACAAGGACATCGCCAGACAGCCGACCAGCAATAGCGCGCACCATACGAAAGGCATCAGCCAACGTCGTGTCAGGACATCAGTCATTGACGCGGGCTCCCACCAGGCGACGGAAGTTAAGCTCACCGATCGGGATGTCGTCGTCATCGACGACCGCCAGCCGCTCGACTCGCCGCCACAGCATGACCGACAGTGCCTCGCGAAGCGAAGCGGTCTGATCGATGCGTTCACGAGCCACCCCACCTGCCCCAAGGGGCACCATTCGCTCGCTGACGGGCAACAGCGCAGCCTCTTTGAGACCTCGATCTTCCCCACCCAACAGCGAAGCGACAAAGTCATTGGCAGGCTCGCGCAGTAGCTGCAGCGGATGGCCCTGCTGAACGATGCGACCTTCATGCATCACCACCAGGCGATCCGCCAGCCGCAGCGCCTCATCCATATCGTGAGTCACGAAGACAATGGTCTTGCCCAGCCGCGCCTGGAGGTCCCGCAGCTCCAGCTGCAGTGTCTCCCTGGTGATCGGATCCAGGGCGCCAAAGGGTTCGTCCATCAGCAGAATGTCCGGGTCCGCTGCCAATGCCCTGGCCACGCCCACTCGCTGAGCCTGTCCCCCGGACAGCTGGTCCGGATACTTGTTGGCGTAGTCGGCCATGGACAGGCCAAGCAGCGACATCAACTCCTCTACCCGAGCATCGATGCGCGACTTCGGCCACTTGAGCAGACGCGGCACCAGACCAATATTGCGAGCGACCGTCCAGTGAGGGAACAGCCCAGTGCTCTGAATCGCATAGCCAATACGGCGCCTGAGCACGTCCTCGCGAAAACTGCGAATGGGCTTTTGGTCGATGTGAATCTCACCCTCGCTATGTTCAATCAATCGATTGATCATCTTCAACGTGGTCGACTTACCGCAGCCTGACGTCCCCACCAGACAGCAAAACTCACCGCCGTCTATTTTCAGCGAAACATCATCGACCGCCACGGTATGATCGAACCGCTTAGTGATATGAATGAGTTCGATCATCGTGTGACTCCCCGACCAAGACGCCGTGAAAGATTACCCAACACACCATCGGCCAGCATGGCCATGACCAGGATGGGAAGTGCTCCGAGCAGCACCAGGTCCATAGCCGCTTGCCCCAATCCCTGGAAAATAAAACGTCCAAGCCCACCGGCACCGATCAGCGCGGCCACCGCCGTCAGGCCGATAGCCTGCACCGTGGTAATCCGCACGCCTTCGAGCAGCACCGGCAGCGCCAATGGCAAGCGCACCTGCCAGAACATCTGCCCTCGACTCATGCCCATGCCTCGTGCAGCCTCAATCACCCCACGATCGACACCCTCTAGCGCCACAAAGGTATTACGCACCATCGGCAACAGGCTATAGGCCACCAGAGACACCAAGGCCGGCGCCCAACCGATGCCACTGATACCGAGCTGATCCAGCCACGGAAAACGCTGCGCGGCCCAGGCCAGGGGCCCTAACAGCAGTCCAAACAGGGCCAGGCTGGGAATCGTCTGCATGAAATTGAGCACCCCAAACCCGGTGCGCTGCAGCGCTGGAAGGCGACGCATCAACAGGGCCAGTGCAGCGCCCAATGCCAGGCTAAGCGCCACCGTCGCCCCGACCAGCAACAGGTGTTCCCCCACCGCTAGCCAGAAGTCGTCCGCCCGCCCCCGATACTCCTGCCACAGGGCCAGACGATCGAGACCAAGAGGAAGACATAGCGCGGTGACAACCAGCGGTACGCAGAGGCAAGCGATATAGAGCCCTGCAGGCCAGCGCTGGCGAGTCCTCAGATCCAACAGCGCCAGCAACAGCACGAACAGCGTGCACCAGGCCCCCGCGCCGATACCCAAGCGCGCCTGTGGCAGCTGCGGGTCGACAAGTTGATGAACGCACAGCACTAGCCATAACGGCAGGCCCAACAGTGCCAGCAGGACGAGTCCCAGTGAACGCCATCCAGGATCGGGCTGGCGCGCGACCCAGCCCGCCAAGGCCATGGGAAGACTCGCCAACACAGCCATCGCCGGCCCCGCCACTTGCCAGGCATAGACAGCGTCACCCGGGACGATGCGGTTGGGAGCGCTGCTGGCCACCGGCAAGCTCCACCACGCGAGCAGGCCCAGCGCCATCAACGTCAGCAACACAATATTGCCGCCACGGCGGCTTGCCACTGTCGTGATAATGGATCAGTCCTCGAGGGTCGCCAGATAATCTGCTGCCACCTTGGCAGGATCGAGGCCATTGACGGCCACATCCCCATTCAGGCGCTGCAAGGTTTCCAGACTCAGCGACTCGAATACAGGTGCCAGAGCTTCGGCGATCTCAGGGTGGTTATCCAGGGCGGCACGCCGAATCACCGGAGCTGGCTGATACACCGGCTGCACCCCCTTGGTGTCCGTCATCACGACCAGGTCCAGCGCCTGCAGGCCCCCATCGGTGCCATAGGTCATCGCTGAATTGACGCCGCTGGTCTGTTGCGCCGCAGCCCGCATGGTGGCAGCGGTATTACCACCGGAAAGCACCAGCAGGTCGTCATCGTCGAGGGAGAAACCGTAGGCCGCTTCGAAGGCAGGCAGGGCGAAGGCAGATTCAACGAAGTCGGTACTGGCGGCCAGCTTGTAGTCGCCGCCGCCATTGATAAAGCTCGCCATGTCCTCCAGGGTCTCGAGTCCGTTTTCCCTGGCGACGTCGCCGCGCACGCTGATCGCATAGGTATTGTTGGCCGACGCGGGAGTAAGCCATTCCAGGCCCAACTCGGCATCCTTGGCCTTCACCGTATCGTAGGCCTGCTGCGCATCGTGCCACACGGGGCTGTCGGTCATGTCATGAAAGAAGGCGCCATTTCCGGTGTACTCCGGGTAAATGTCGATCTCGCCATTGAGCAGCGCCTCACGCACGATGCTGGTGCCGCCTAGCTGCAGTCGATCCTCGACCTCCAGGCCAGCCGCCGACAGACGCTGCAGGATCATTTGTCCAAGAACGGACCCTTCGGTATCAATCTTGGACGACACTACCAAGGCATCATCTGCGTAGGTCTGCGAGGCCACGGCAGAGCTCAACATCGTGGCCACCACTGCGGCCGACACTAAGGGACGCTTCATTATTCTCACCTGATTCCATGTGAATGTATGCTGAAGTATATGGAGATGACCCAACGCCTGCAGGACGTTCTGCCAACGTGAGTCCACCATGCCACCACGCCAGACCGCAAGCGCCAATCGGCCGGGACACGCGCCCCGTCAATCGTCAACGCCGCATTCCCCCAAGCCGAGTGCGCTTAGCTCACTGACGCCGACCGGCCGCGATCTGGCCTGGTTGCTGGAAGCACCAGACCTGGTGCGCTCACGCTGGGGTGGCCGCCCGACCCTTGATGAGCTGGGCCTTAACACCCGCACAGCCCGCCACCAGCTGCTGTTACACGCACATGACTCACTGCCCATTACGACCACGGGGAACCACTTGGGGTCGTTACCTCGGCTTGGACAATATCATGAAGCGCTTTGGCAGTTTTTGCTGGCCACGGCACCGGGCACCGAACTGGTGGCACACAATGTGCCTATTCGAGAGGACCGTCGGACCCTTGGCGAGCTGGACCTGCTCTATCGTGATACCGCCGGCGGCCTGATCCATCTGGAGGTCGCCATCAAGTATTTTCTCGGCCTGCCAGAAGGGCCAGGCCGCCAGGATGACACCAGCAGATGGATCGGCCCCGGGGGGCTGGACAGTCTGGCCCTGAAGCTGACCCACCTGGAGCGTCATCAACTTGCGCTACTGTCCACACCACACCGGCGACAGCTGTTGCATGATGCACTGGCGAGCAACACGGGACATTCAGGCGGTGCTACCAACCCACTCCCCGTCGAGGACACCATCAAGGCCCGTCTGGCCATGCCAGGCGTGCTTTTTTACCCATGGCAGCATCACATGCCGCCTCCTCGACAGGCGAACGATCATGTTCTCGAGGGTATCTGGTGTCATTGGCGTCACTGGAGCGAGCTATGCCGCCAGCATGACACGCTGCGCTTCGGCGCATGCCTGACCAAGCCCCATTGGTTGGCGCCACCTCCACCGACACAATGGATGCCGCGCAGCACTCTGAGTCGATCCCTGGCCGCCCACTTCGCCACCTACGCCTTTCCCGTGCAGGTCATGCTGTGTGATGACCCTGCCCGTGTGGAGCAGGACATTCTTGCCATCGATGGCGGCAGGCAAGCTACCTACAAAAACGCGCCGTCCGCGTTGAGCGGACGACGCATCTTTGTGGTCGACGACAGCTGGCCTCACCAGGTACCACTACCACCGCGAGGCCCGGCCTGACGCCATTGTCGCCAGGCCGACAGTCAGCTGCGATCCACCACCCAGTGGGTGCCTTCACGGGAGTCCTTGAGAATGATCCCCTGAGCCGCCAGCTCATCGCGAATACGATCCGCCTCAGCGAAATCGCGAGCCTTCTTCGCCTCGGCGCGCGCAGTGATCCGGGCATTGATCTCATCGTCAGACAGATCGACAGCCCCCCCTCTCAAGAACGCAGCCGGCTCCTGCGTCAACAGCCCCAGTATTCCCCCCAGTCGCTTCAACTCGAGGGCCAGACCGGCCACATCAGCGCTCGTGGTGCTGGCATCGCTCTGCTCCGCCTCCTTGCGGGCACGATTGAGTTCGCGCACCAGCTCGAACAGCACAGACAGGGCCTCGGGCGTGTTGAAATCGTCATCCATGGCAGCGGTAAACCGCGCGGCATAGTCACCCGGCCCCACTTCGATTTCTGCAGGAAGCTCGATGCCATCAAGCGCGGTATAAAAGCGCTCGAGGGACTTGCGCGCTTCACCCAGGGCGTCGGGCGCATAGTTGATAGCACTGCGGTAATGGCTTGCCACCAACAGAAAACGCACGACCTCGGGGTCGTGTTGCTCGAGCACCTCGCGGATCGTGAAGAAGTTGCCCAAGGACTTGGACATCTTCTCGCTATCGACCCTGACCGCCCCGGCATGCATCCAGGTGTTGACGTAGCGCTGGCCGGTAGCCGCCTCGCTCTGCGCGATTTCGTTCTCGTGATGAGGGAAGGTAAGATCCGGCCCCCCACCATGGATGTCGAAGGTATTGCCCAGGCAGCAGGTGGACATGGCAGAGCACTCGATGTGCCAACCGGGACGACCTTCGCCCCAGGGCGACGTCCAGCTGGCCTCGCCGGGCTTGGCCCCTTTCCACAGCACGAAGTCGAGAGGATCTTCCTTGTGCTCGTCCACCTCGACGCGGGCGCCCGAACGCATCTCATCCAGGTTACGGTTGTTGAGCTTGCCGTAATTTTCGAACTTGCGTACCCGGTAATAGACATCACCGTTGCCCGGAGCATAAGCAAAGCCCTTGTCGATCAGCACCTCGATCATGGCAATGATCTCGGCAACATGACCGGTAGCTCGCGGCTCCTGGTCAGGACGCTGAACGAACAGGCGGCCCTCGTCCTCATGCATGGCATCGATCATGCGCTCGGTCAGCTCGCCGATGCTTTCGCCGTTTTCCTCGGCGCGACGCAGGATCTTGTCATCGATATCCGTGATATTGCGGACATAGGTGACATCATAACCACGATGACGCAGGTAGCGACTGATGACGTCAAAGGCCACCATCACGCGAGCGTGGCCAAGATGGCAGAAGTCATACACCGTCATGCCACAGACATACATCCGGACCTTGCCGGGCTCGATCGGTGTAAAGACTTCCTTGGTGCGGGTCAGCGTGTTGTAAATCTGCATGTCAGCCCTTCTTCTGCATCTTGGCCCAGGTGTCTTTCAGACCGACCGTGCGGTTAAACACCAGGTGGTCTGGACGGCTGTCGTGACGATCGGCGCAGAAGTACCCCACTCGCTCGAACTGGTAGCGGTCTTCATTGTCGGCATTGGCCAAGCTCGGTTCACCAATCCCCTTCACGGTCACCAGCGACTCAGGGTTCAGGTGATCGAGAAAATCCGCGTCCTTGTCCTTGTCTGGCTGCTCGACCAGGAACAGGTTGTCGTACAAGCGAACTTCCACAGGAACGCCATGACGCGCGCTTACCCAGTGGATGACACCCTTGACCTTACGTCCCTCCGGGTTCTTGCCCAAGGTATCGAAGTCAACACTGCAGCGCAGTTCCTCGATCTCGCCCTCCGCGTTCTTGATAACCTCATCGCAACGTATGACGTAACTGTTGCGCAGGCGCACTTCCTTCCCGGGCGCCAGACGGAAGAACTTCTTGGGCGGCTCTTCCATGAAGTCGTCGCGGTCGATCCACAGCTCCCGGTTAAACGGAATCTTGCGCACCGGCATATCTTCACGGGCGGGGTGGCCAGGCACCTCGTAGACTTCCTCGTGGTGCTCCTCCACGTTCGTCAGCACCACCTTGAGCGGGTTGAGCACGCACATGGCGCGGGGTGCATTGTCCTCGAGATCCGACCGGATGGCATGGGTCAACATGGCAATATCGACCAGGCCGCCGTCAGCGCGGGTCACCCCGATCATCTCGCAGAACTTGCGCAAAGACGCAGGGGTATAGCCCCGCCGACGCATGCCGGAGATGGTCGGCATGCGCGGATCGTCCCAGCCCTCGACGATGCCATTGTCCACCAGCAGCTTGAGCTTACGCTTGGAGGTCAGCGTGTAGTTGAGGTTGAGTCGAGCGAACTCGATCTGGCGCGGCTTGGTCGGCACTGGCAGCTGATTCAAGAACCACTCGTACAGCGGACGGTGGTCCTCGAACTCGAGGGTGCAGACAGAGTGCGTAATGCCCTCAATGGCATCGGACTGACCGTGGGTGAAGTCGTAGGAAGGATAGATCTTCCACTTGTCTCCGGTCTGGTGGTGATGGGCATGCCGAATACGATAGAGGATCGGATCGCGCAGGTTGATGTTGGGCGACGCCATGTCGATCTTGGCCCGCAACACCTTCTCGCCTTCGGCGAACTCGCCCTGGCGCATACGCTCCAGCAGATCAAGATTCTCGTCGGCACTGCGGTCGCGATACGGGCTTGGGCGACCAGCCTCGGTCAGCGTACCGCGGTATTCGCGAATCTCGTCTGGTGACAGATCGTCCACATAGGCCTTGCCTTCCTGGATCAGATACTGCGCCCAGGCGTACAGCTGATCGAAGTAGTCAGAGGCGAAGCGAATGTCTCCCGCCCACTGAAAGCCAAGCCAGCTGACGTCTTCCTTGATGGCGTCAATATAGGCCTGTTCTTCCTTGGCCGGGTTGGTGTCATCAAAGCGCAGATGACAGTCACCACCGAATTGCTCCGCGAGCCCGAAATTGAGACAGATTGACTTGGCGTGGCCGATATGCAGAAAGCCATTGGGCTCCGGGGGAAAGCGCGTCACGATCTTCTGCGACTGTCCGCTCTCGATTTCCTCGCGAATCTGGTTGCGAATGAAATTCGGCGCGCTGCTTGTCTCGGTGGTCATGTTGATGGATCAACCTCTGGTGGTGTACGGGCGTTGAGGGGCTAGCGGTCGCCCCCCGACTTCGCGCTGCGAAGCAAAACCGCTATTATAGCGTCACGCTAGGGCACGGCGCCAAGCCGTGCAGAGAACGAGAAAGGTGCCAACAGGCACAACATACCCAACAGGACCACTCAATGATCATCTTGCAGACCAATTTCGGCGACATCACGATCGAGCTCAACCACGACGAAGCGCCGAAAACCGCTGCCAACTTCGAGCAGTACGTTCGCGAAGGCTTTTACGATGGCACCCTGTTCCATCGCGTGATCGACGGCTTCATGGTCCAGGGCGGTGGCTTCGACAGCAACTTCGAGCAGAAGCAGACCCACGCTCCGATCGAAAATGAAGCCGACAACGGCTTGAAGAACGTGACTGGCACCCTCGCCATGGCGCGGACCCAGGACCCCCACTCTGCCACTGCGCAGTTCTTTATCAACGTTGCCGACAATGATTTCCTGAATCATACCGGCAAGAACATGCAAGGCTGGGGCTACTGCGTCTTCGGCCGCGTGGTCGAGGGCATGGAAGTCGTCAATCGCATCAAGGGTGTCTCCACCACTCGTCGCGGCATGCACGCTGACGTCCCGGCCGAGGATGTGATCATTCAGCGCGCCTATATCAAGGACGACGCCTAAACACCCACCTCAGCCCCTCCAGGCCCACTCTTGGCCTGGAGGGTCAAGGATTACGCCATGGGCAAGACGACACTTCTGATCTCGGATCTCCATCTGCACCCCGGTGCGCCTGACATTACCCGTGGATTTTTGGCGTGGCTCGAGGAAAATCGCGGCACCGACGTCGATCTCTATCTGCTTGGCGATATCTTCGACGCCTGGATCGGCGATGACCTGATGCTGCTGGGGGATGCTGACCCCAGTGGCCATGCCCGCCTCGCCTGCGAGGTCGCCGAACAGCTCAAGGCAGCCAGCGATCGGGGCACGCGCATCTACCTGATGCACGGCAATCGAGACTTCCTGCTCGGCAGCGACTTTGCCGAACGAGCCGGTGCCACCTTGCTGAGTGACCCTCAGCGGATCGAGCTTGGCGGTGAACCGACGCTGTTGATGCATGGTGACAGCCTCTGCACCCGGGACGAGGCTTACATGGCCTTCCGGGCCAAGGCAAGGGATCCCCAGTGGCAGGCTTCCATCCTTGCGATGCCGATTCCCGAGCGATTGGCGCTGGCCAGCCAACTCCGTCAGCAATCCGGTGAAGCCAATAGCACGAAGGCCGCCGACATCATGGACGTGACACCTGACGAAGTCCTGTCGGCGATGCAACAGCATGATGTAAAGCGCCTGATCCACGGCCACACGCACAGGCCCGACGTGCACCCACTGACGCTCACCGCGGCGGATGGCAGCAAGACCCAGGGCCAACGCATGGTAATCGGCGACTGGTCGAGCAACGAAGGGTGGGAAGTACGCATCGACGGCGATGGCGCTCCTGCTCTCAATCGCTTCACCTTCTGAGCAAGGCACCGATCGTGCGCAGGCCCCGCCTGTCTGCACCGGCGAGATACCACTGGCGGCACCAACACGCCGCCAGCGGCTCCCATGGGCAAGAAACGCTGACGCCCTCCCTTACTTCGTCACACGACAGGCCTCAAGCGCCGAGCTCAAGGCGTCGATATCCATCGGCAGATCAACGGGCCAGATGAGCTCTAGCCGCGAGTCTTGCTGCCACTGTCCCCAGCGCTCTCGCTGCTCCCCTGCTGGCAACACCAACCAGCCAGCGAGGGTACGCATGACCCCCTTGCCACGACATGGCGATGGCAAGCCCTGCCACCAGTCATGCAGACCTTGCTCCTCAAAAGATTCATCAGGGTGCCAGCACCAACTGACCGAACGATAGCCTAGTCCTTGCCCCTCACGGCGAGTCCCAGGACCCGCCAAGGGCAAGACTGACTCGACATCCTCGCTGGGCAACCGCGCCACCAGTGCGTGTTCAGCGGGCCTCGCTCCCCCACGCGCACCCGCAAGCGGAGTGCGTGGCGCAAGATCCAGCAACCAACTCAACGGCAACCCGTGGTGGTCACTCTGGATGACGACGTCTGGCACCTGGGACTGGCATGCTCGCCAACGCTCAAAGACCGCACGATCGTCTGAACGGACAAGATCCGTCATTGACAGCACCCAGGCATCGGCCACGCTTAGCTGCTGCTTGAAGGTGTCATGTGCCACCACCCGAGCGTCAGCAACTCGACGAGGATCTAGGACCGCCACCACTGCCTGCAGCGTTAGCGCGTCCGCCAAGTCACCGGATCTCAATACCTCGAGCAACCCCGCGGGGTGACCCAGGCCGGACGGCTCAATCAACAGTCGATCTGGACGCTCACGCCGGAGTGTCTGAACCAGCACCGAGCGAAACACCGTGGCGACCTGGCAGCACAGACAGCCTCCAGGCACTGCCTGGACATGTACACCGGGCGTCTTCCCAAGCAGCGCCTGATCGACCCCGACCTGACCAAACTCGTTGACCAGAATGGTCCAGCGCTCATGCTCGGGCTTCTGCTCGATCCAATGACGAATCAATTGACTCTTGCCACTGCCAAGAAAGCCCGTGACAACGTGTGTCGGCACGCTTTTCAGTGGTTTCATGGTTAACACAAGGTCTCCTCAAGCCCATGGGCAGCTAGCGAAGATAACGGTATAAAGCATGGCCAGAGCCCTCTCACGACTGTCACCTTGTCACGGTCCATCGCGCTCGCGCACCACCGCAACGAGGTGACAGCCCGCCGTGACCATCCACTGTCGCTCGGTTTAAACACCGGGACGATGATGCTCTTCGATGGATCAACCCTCCATAGAAAAGGAGCACCCTAGGGTGCTCCTTGTTCTCCGTCGCGGCGGGGGCCGTATCACCCGTCTCCCACCACCTTGGCTCAATAGCGCTCTATATCGCCCACCTCCTCGAGGTGGCTGAGCAGCCCATCAAGAATCGCCTGGGCGCGAAGGCGCTCGGCCATACTGGAGACAAACTGCTCCATCTGCGGGTTGCCCTGTGCTTCGCCGATGGCATCCAGCGCGATCAGGGTGACCTGATCACCATCCACTGCACGACCGTAAACGACACCACCTTCTTGGGGATGAGGCAGTTTGAAGGCCGTCGTCAGCACGGCGTCCGGCACGCTGGGCGCGTCCTGCCGGCTGATCGCATCAGCCTGCTGCCAATCAAGTTCCAGCGACTGCCCACCCTGCAGTTGAGCAACACGCTCGGATGCCAACTCGATCAGCGCATCACGAGTCTTGGCGCCACGAACGGCCGCCTCGACGTCGCTGCTGACCTCTTCCAGCGGCAGCGTGGTGGCATCGCGGTGATCCAGCGCCCGCACAACCAGGCGACGCGAGCCGTCCAACTCGATGACTTCACTATTGAAGCCTTCGTCCAGCACTTCCTCGGAAAACGCCTGATCCATGACGCCGGGCTCCGCCAACACGCCCTCGGCGCTATCGCGGCTGACCCAGTCCGTGGTGACCAGATCCACCCCGATGGCGTCCGCTACGCTTTGCAGATCATCTGCGGCAAAACTCTCGTCGATCAGCTGCTGAGCCTTGTCGTTGAAGTCGTCCCTGACCTGCTCTTGAGCCAAGCGATCACGGAGTCGATCACGCTCTTGCTCGAAGTCAGGGCGGTCCAGCTCCGTCACCTTGATCAGGTGCAGTCCATTGTCGGTTTCCACCACGTCAGATACCTGGCCCTGCTGAAGGGCAAAGGCCGCCTGCTCGAACTCATCACCAAAAATGCCGCGGGTGATGACACCCAGGTCACCGCCGGCATCGCTGGTCGTAGTGTCATCGGAAAACTCTGCGGCCAGGGTCTCGAAATCCTCTCCCTGAGCCAGACGCGATTGCACGTCGGCGATTCTCGCTTCGGCTTCATCCCGCGTACGCTCGTCACCAAACGTCACCATGATGTGAGAAACGCGACGGTCCGCGTTTTCGGCGCTTGCTTCCCATGCCGCGCGGAGCTCGTCTTCGGAGACCTCCACGTCCGCCGCCATGGCCTCCTGATCAAGCAGCACGTAGGCAAGCTGGACTTGCTCAGGGCGCAGGAAGTCCTGCTGATGCTCACTGTAATAGGCAGACATCTCAGCATCACTGACACTGACCTGCTGGTCCAGTTCACCAGCATCCATGGTGTGGTAGCGGAAGGTACGCGTCTGACGCTGCAACTGGGCAAGACGCTGCTGCTCAGCGGGCAAGGTGAAGTCGCTGGCGATCAACCCCTGCTGAATATGGCCACGCATCACGTCTCGGCTCAGCTGCTCGCGGAACGACAGCGGTGTATACCCAACACTGGCAAGGCGCTGACGGAATAGCTCCTGGTCGAATTGACCATCGGCATTGTGAAACTCGGGGCGACTGACGATCAGCTGATCCAGCTGATTGTCGGACACCGCAAGACCACCGGACTCCGCGTAGCTGATCATCAGGCGATCGCTGATCAACCCTTCAAGCACCTCACGACGCAGCGCTCTCTCCTGGTCAGCCGGCACCTGGTTGGCCCGCATGGCACGCTGAACGTTAACCTCGACCTGCTGACGATTGATTGGCTGGCCGTTGACCTTGGCCACTTCGTCACCGGACTGGCCAAACAAACCGATCAGCGACTCTACGCCGAACAGCGCCATGGTAACGACCACGGCCCCGATAATGATCTTTGCGATCCAACTTTGGGATCGGTCGCGAATACTCTGCAGCATGAAAGCCTCTGCGAAAGGTTGGGGGTTACGCTTGGCCTGGCAACAACGGTCAAGGTACCACACCCAAACTCATGAAAAAGGCGCACCGCGATAGCGATGCGCCCTTGGCGAGAGAAGTGTCAGCGGATGACACTACGCTCGTGTCAACGTTGCGAGGATTGGCCCAGGGCCAGTCACTCGTCAATCAGTTGACGGAATCCTTCAGAGCCTTGCCGGCCTTGAAGCTAGGCACCTTGGCAGCGCTGATTTCGATCGGCTGACCCGTCTGCGGGTTACGACCGGTGCGTGCGGCACGATCCTTGACGGAAAAGGTGCCGAAGCCAACCAGTGAAACGCTGTCGCCCTTCTTCAGGGTTTCGGTCACGGACTCGACCATGGCATCCAGCGCACGGGAAGCAGCAGCCTTCGGAATATCGGCAGACGCGGCAATGGCATCAATCAGCTCGGACTTGTTCACACTTCACCCCTTGACTATTACAGAAAAAGATACAAAACGGCGATTTTTTGGCCGACAGGCACGATCGCAGCATGGCGACAATTTATAGCAATGCGACGAAAGACCTGTCAAGCAACCTTCCTTGCCAATCCGCATGATTCCGGCATTTCCAGGCCGGAATCATGGAAAAAATGTCACTAGTGTGTACTGACCATTGAGTGAGTTGCAGTCGAATCCGTCGAAACCGAATCATCGGAATTATGATCCGTGTTTTTTGACAGCGCGACCTCCAACACCTCATCAATCCAGCGAACCGGATGAATCGTCAGGGCGTCCTTGATGTTATCAGGGACTTCCTTGAGATCTCTGCGGTTCTCTTCCGGTATTAGCACCGTCTTTATACCACCACGCCTGGCGGCCAGCAATTTCTCCTTCAACCCACCGATAGGCATGACTTCGCCACGGAGATTGACTTCGCCCGTCATGGCCACATCACAGCGCACAGGACGATTACAGAAGGCGGACACCATCGCGGTGACCATGGCGATGCCAGCACTGGGACCGTCCTTGGGAGTCGCTCCCTCAGGCACGTGGATATGCAGATCTTCCTTCTCGAAACGCTCCGGATCGATCCCCAGCGCTTCAGCACGGGCCCTGACGACGGTCTGGGCAGCACTGACGGACTCTTTCATCACATCGCCAAGAGAGCCCGTCTTGTTGATGCGCCCCTTGCCAGGCGTTACTACCGACTCGATGTTGAGCAGCTCGCCGCCTACCGATGTCCAGGCAAGGCCGGTCACCCGCCCCACTTGATCCTGCTTGTCGGCCAGACCGTAGCTGTAGCGTCGCACGCCAGCGTAAGTCTCGATATCCTCTGCCGCCAGCGTCTGGGAGCCCAGCGCCCCTTCCTTGCCTTCTTTCTCGAGACGCTCACGCAGCACCTTGCGGCTGACCTTGGCAATCTGCCGCTCCAGCTCACGAACACCTGCCTCGCGGGTGTAGTAGCGGATCAACTCAAGGAGCGACGCTTCACTGTACACCAGCTCGTCTTCCTTGAAGCCATTGGCAGCAAGCTGCTTGGGCACCAGGTAACGGGTGGCAATCGCCAGCTTCTCGTCCTCGGTGTAGCCCGGCAGGCGAATCACCTCCATCCGGTCGAGCAGCGGCCCGGGGATGTTCATCGAATTCGCGGTACAGATGAACAGGGTCTCAGAGAGGTCGTAGTCGAGCTCGAGGTAGTGATCGCTGAAGGCGTTGTTCTGCTCGGGATCAAGCACTTCGAGCAGTGCCGACGCCGGGTCACCGCGGTGATCCATGCCGACCTTGTCGACCTCGTCAAGCAGGAACAGCGGGTTCTTTACCCCTGCCTTGGCCATACGCTGAATGGGCTTGCCAGGCAGCGAGCCAATATAGGTACGGCGGTGGCCACGAATCTCGGACTCGTCACGCACGCCGCCAAGTGCCAAGCGCACGTATTTACGATTGGTGGCTCGAGCGATCGACTTGCCAAGGGAGGTCTTGCCCACACCGGGCGGCCCAACCAGACATAGCACCGGTCCCTTCAGCTTCTTCACACGCTTGTGCACCGCGAGGTACTCAAGAATGCGTTCCTTCACTTCATCAAGACCATAGTGGTCTTCATCCAGAACCTTCTGCGCGTTCAGCAGATCGTGCTTGACCCGCGTACGCTTCTTCCAGGGCACTGAGACCAACCAGTCGAGATAGGAGCGCACCACCGTCGCCTCGGCGGAGGACGGCGACATCATACGCAGCTTGCCCAGCTCCTGGTTGGCCTTGTCGGCAGCCTCTTTCGGCATACCGGAATCCTTGATGGCCTGCTCGTACTTGTCCGCCTCGTTCGGCGCGTTCTCGAGCTCGCCCATCTCTTTCTGAATGGCCTTCATCTGCTCATTCAGATAGTACTCGCGCTGGGACTTCTCCATCTGGT
This sequence comes from Halomonas sp. DP4Y7-1, assembly GCF_019800705.1. Taxonomy (NCBI): domain Bacteria; kingdom Pseudomonadati; phylum Pseudomonadota; class Gammaproteobacteria; order Oceanospirillales; family Halomonadaceae; genus Halomonas; species Halomonas sp. DP4Y7-1. The sequence goes on from NZ_JAHVKS010000005.1 coordinate 250,390, forward strand.
CCTTGACGCGCGAGCGAATACGCTTCTCGACCTGCAGCAGGTCGATTTCCGCCTCGATCAGTGCCATCAGGTGCTCGATACGATCGCGCACGCGATCCATTTCGAGCAGCTCCTGCTTGTCACCGATCTTCAACGACAGGTGGGCACAGATGGTGTCCACAAGCCGGCTGGGATCTTCGATGCCAGACAGCGAATTCAGCACCTCGTTGGGTACCTTCTTCGACATCTTGACGTACTGCTCGAACTGATTGAGCAGCACGCGTACCAGCGATTCCTGCTCGCGCTCGCTCAGTGGCTCGCTGGAGCGCAACACGACCTCAGCCCGAGAGTGGCCGTCCTCGGCAAGGGAGATGTCGCGAATGTCTGCGCGAGACTCACCCTCGATCAGGACCTTCACAGTACCGTCGGGCAGCTTCAACAGCTGCATGATCTCGGCAACGGTACCAATGGCGAACAGGTCTTCGTTGTCCGGATCGTCCTTGCTGGCCTCGCGCTGAGCAACCAGCAGGACCCGCTTGTCATCCGCCATGGCAGCTTCCAGTGCCTGGATCGACTTTTCTCTGCCGACAAACAACGGGATGACCATCTGCGGGTATACCACTACGTCACGCAGTGGCAAAAGGGGCAGACTCATAGTCTGTTCGGCGTTCTGCTGCATCGCAGACGTTCCTCAAACTTAGCGGGTGAAACCTGAGGGATGGGGGCACCCCCGAGGTATTGCAAGGGGAAACACCTGCCGGAATGCTGTGATACCTGCCACCGGCAGTCGAAGCCCGTCGACCAGAAAGCGAAAGACTAGGCTCGCAGGACACATCTCTTGAGACAATGCCCTTAAGACCATGCCCTTAAGACCATGCCCTTGAGACAGTCTCCTTAAGGCAATGCCCGAGGACCATGCCCGGATATCAAGCCCGGCAGACAAAGGGGCCGCATCAGCGGCCCCTTTGTCGGCGTCGCGAGTCGACAGCGGCAGGTTAGCCGTCGGTACCATCCACCCGCGCGGCTTCCTCGGTATCTTCGCTCTGGCTGTAGATCAGCAGCGGATCGCTCTCGCCACTAATGACAGACGCGTCGATGACCACCTTGCTGACGCCCTCAAGGGAGGGAATCTCATACATCGTGTCAAGCAATACGGACTCGAGAATAGAGCGCAGTCCACGTGCTCCGGTCTTGCGAGCCATCGCCTTGTGCGCCACGGCGCGCAGGGCGTCCTCTCTGAAGTCCAGCTCGACGCCTTCCATATCGAACAGGCGAGCATACTGCTTGACCAGAGAGTTCTTGGGCTCCGTGAGGATCTGTATCAGCGCATCCTCGGTCAGCTCGGTCAGGGTGGCAATCACCGGCAAACGTCCGACGAACTCGGGAATCAGACCAAACTTGACCAGATCCTCGGGCTCGACCTCGAGCAGCAGATCACCCACTCCCTTGGACTCGTCCTTGCTCTTGACCTCAGCGTTGAAGCCGATGCCACCGGTCTCGGCGCGATCACGTATCACCTTGTCCAGACCGGCGAACGCACCGCCAACGATGAACAGGATGTTACCGGTATCCACCTGGAGAAATTCCTGCTGCGGATGCTTCCGACCACCCTGGGGCGGCACCGAGGCCGTAGTGCCCTCGATCAGCTTCAACAAGGCCTGCTGGACACCTTCACCGGAGACATCGCGAGTGATGGACGGGTTATCGGACTTTCGAGAAATCTTGTCGATCTCATCGATGTAGACGATACCGCGCTCAGCCTTGTCGACATCATAATCACACTTCTGCAGAAGCTTCTGAATGATGTTTTCGACGTCTTCACCAACGTAGCCAGCCTCGGTCAAGGTGGTGGCGTCCGCGATGGTGAACGGCACGTTGAGCAGGCGCGCCAACGTCTCGGCCAAAAGCGTCTTGCCGCTGCCGGTAGGACCAATCAGCAGAATGTTCGACTTGCCGAGCTCCACGTCGTCCTTGCCGCTATGACGAAGACGCTTGTAGTGGTTATAGACGGCCACGGACAGCACCGTCTTGGCGCGGTCCTGACCAATCACGTAGTCATCGAGAGTATGTCGAATTTCGCGTGGAACGGGCAGACGCTCCTCGTCGCTCTCGGCATCGGCATCGAGAACTTCCTCGCGAATGATGTCATTACACAGATCGACACACTCATCGCAGATATATACAGACGGACCGGCAATCAGCTTGCGCACTTCATTCTGGTTCTTGCCACAGAATGAGCAATACAGAAGCTTACCGTTGTCGTCCTTGCCTTTGCCGTCGGCCATTCGCGTACCTCTCTGGCAGCGGAAGCCCCGCAGGGCCACCGGTAATCACGTAGTCATCGCGCAAACTATCACGCTATCAGGATGCAGGACGCTTATCCAGCACTGCGTCGATCAGGCCGTACTCGGCAGCCTGTGCTCCGTTCATGAAGTTGTCGCGATCGGTATCCTTGGCGATGGTCTCGATATCCTGGCCCGTATGGTGTGCCAGGATCTGATTCAGTCGCTCGCGGATCCCCAAAATTTCACGGGTGTGGATCTCGATGTCCGACGCCTGCCCCTGATAGCCACCCAGCGGCTGATGAATCATCATGCGCGAGTTGGGCAAACAGTAGCGCTTACCTGCGGCACCACCGGCCAGCAACAGAGCACCCATGCTGGCGGCCTGTCCGATGCAGACCGTCGACACATCGGGCTTGATGAACTGCATCGTGTCGTAGATCGACATCCCGGCGGTGACCGATCCACCCGGAGAATTGATGTAGAGGTGGATGTCCTTGTCGGGATTCTCGGACTCAAGGAACAGCAGCTGCGCCACCAGCAGGTTGGCCATGTAGTCTTCTACGGGCCCCACAAGGAAGATCACCCGTTCCTTGAGCAAGCGCGAGTAGATGTCGTAGGCGCGCTCGCCGCGAGCGCTCTGCTCGACCACCATGGGCACTAGGCCGCCAGCAGCATGTATATCGAACTCGGTGTTCATGGAGATGTGTCCTCGCATCCGTGTGTGGCAAAACGACAAAGCCGGCCCGTTCGGGCCGGCTCGGCAAGACGCTTAAGCGTCCTCGCCCTCTTCTGCCTCTTCGCCCGGCTGCTGCTGTGCCGCGGCGAGAGCCTGCTGGTAGGACATTTCCACGTCCTTGACCGTCGCCTGATCGAGCAGCTTATCAACCGCCTTCTCTTCCAGCAGTGCAGACTTGACCTGGGTCTTCATCTGCTCATTGCCCATGTAGTACTCAACGACCTGCTCCGGATCCTGGTACTGCTGAGCGAGCTCTTCAACCTTGGCCTTGATCTCATCATCAGAGGCTTCGAGCTCGTTGACCTTGATCACCTCAGCCAGCAACAGTCCGACCTGAACACGGCTGCGCGCCTGATCAGCAAACAGCTCATTCGGCAGCTGGCTGACATCAAAGTCTTCGCCAAGGCCGAACTGCTGGGCTGCCTGCCGCTTCAGGCCGTCCACTTCCTGCTGCACCAGGGCATCGGGAACAGGAATGTCGTTGGCCTGCTTCAGCGACTCGAGCACCTGCTGCTTCACGCGGTTCTCCACCGCCTGGCCAGCTTCACGCGTCATGTTCTTCTTGACCTCGGCGCGGAAGGCATCGACGTCGTCGCCTTCGACTCCGAACTTTTCGATGAAGGCAGCATCCACTTCAGGCAGCGCCTGGCCCTTGACGGCATTTACCTTGACCTTGAAGGTAGCTTCCTGGCCCGCCAGCTGCTCGGCCTGGTAGTCCTCGGGGAAGGTCACGTTGATGACCTTGTCCTCACCCGCCTTGGCACCCTGCAGCTGGTCTTCGAAGCCAGGAATGAAGCTGCCTGACCCCAACACGAGATCGTGGCCCTCTGCACTGCCACCTTCGAAGGGCTCGTCACCCAGGAAGCCCTGGAAATCAATATTCACCTGGTCGCCGTCTTCAGCAGCGCGTTCCACTTCTTCCCAGGACGCGTTCTGCTTGCGCAGAGTTTCGATCATCTCGTCCACGTCGGCGTCGGTCACTTCAACGACCGGACGCTCTACCTCAGTACCTTCAATGGTGGACAGCTCGAACTCCGGGTACACCTCGAGCACTGCGGTAAACTCGAGATCCTTGCCGGCTTCATTGACCTTGGCCTCGATCTGCGGGAAGCCTGCCGGATTGAGCTTCTCATCCGTGATGGCGCGGACGTAGCGCTCACGCATCACTTCGCCCACCACTTCGTTACGAACATCGCTGCCGTAACGCTGGCGGATGACGGACATTGGCACTTTGCCTTTGCGGAAACCGTCGAGACGAACGTTCTTGGCAGCGTCTTTAAGACGGGCGGCGACGGCCTCGTCAATCTCGGCGGCCGGCACCTGGACGTTGATGCGGCGTTCGATCTGGGAGGTCGTATCGACGGAAACTTGCATGAAAAATCCTCTACCGACTGGGGGCAAACTGAAACTGTGAAAACGTCAAAAGGGAGATTCTAAGAATCCCGCAGGGCACTGGCAAGCGCCAACGCCCTTTAGATGGGGCTTTTCGGACAATTTACAAGGGCAATCGCGCAATCCATCCTCGCGGCCGCTCCCTAAACCACTGAAGGCCGAGCTCGCAAGACAGCTAGATGGTCGATGTTCAAGGAAGGAGAGAGCAAAGAAGGCAACAACAAGAAAAGCCGACCCACCCTGTGGCAGTCAGCTGATTCGATAACGACATATTCTAGATACGACTTTGCGCGCTTCAGGTAGTGGGGTGGATGATGGGGATCGAACCCACGACCACCGGAGCCACAATCCGGGGCTCTACCACTGAGCTACATCCACCACAACCTGAACACTTCACATCTACAACCAGACACCAGCGCAACCAGCAACCTTCCCGCTAGACGACAGATTCAAGCCTCACCGCAATGCATGGAGTGGGGTGGATGATGGGGATCGAACCCACGACCACCGGAGCCACAATCCGGGGCTCTACCACTGAGCTACATCCACCACATACAAGCATTACAGATCAAACCCAAGCCTAACCAGGCGCCACGCTTTGCTGGCACGCCCAGCAGGACTCGAACCTGCAACCTACGGCTTAGAAGGCCGTTGCTCTATCCGGTTGAGCTATGGGCGCATTCTACACAACCGAAATCTTAACCACAACCCGAAAGCCAAGAAAAACCTTTTCTAAACAATCGCTTGTGGTCGGGGTGGAGGGATTCGAACCCCCGACATCCTGCTCCCAAAGCAGGCGCGCTACCAGACTGCGCTACACCCCGACGACCTGTTGCAATGCCGCCGAAACCGTTTCAGCTGTCCCGGCGAGCGATGCGTATTCTACGGAACTTTCCTGACAAGTCAACACGCTAGTTGAACTTTCCTTTCCACCAACGGGCTTCTGCTTTGCCTGACCGCCCCGGCATGCGAAAATCCGTGCCCACTCCTTCCACCGCCCATTCATTCGTACTTTGAGGGAAGCCAATGTCCGCCCAGCTCATCGATGGCAAGTCCATTGCCGCCACCGTCCGCCAGCAGGTTGCTCGCCAAGTCGAGACACGCCGCCAAGCCGGCGGGCGGACGCCAGGCCTTGCAGTGGTTCTGGTCGGCGATGATCCCGCCTCCCATGTGTATGTGCGCAATAAACACCGTGCCTGCGAGCAGGCTGGCATCTCCTCCGTTCAGCACGCATTGCCTGCGTCTACCAGCCAACAGGAGTTGGAGTCCCTGGTCGACCAGCTCAACGCGGATCGCTCCATCGACGGCATCCTCGTTCAACTTCCGCTCCCCGAACACCTCGACGCCAGGCCCATTCTGGAGCGAATCTTGCCCAGCAAGGACGTGGACGGCTTTCATCCCTACAATCTGGGCAGGCTGGCTCAACGACTGCCGCTTCTGCGCCCCTGCACACCCAAGGGGGTGATGACCCTCCTTCATCATAGCGGCCTGTCGGTACGCGGCCTCAATGCCACCGTTGTTGGTGCGTCCAACATCGTCGGACGCCCCATGGCGCTGGAACTCATGCTGGCAGGCTGCACCACGACCGTCTGCCATCGTTTTACCCGTGACCTGGAGCAGCACGTTCGAAGCGCTGAGTTGCTGGTGGTCGCCGTTGGCAAGCCGGGACTGGTGAAAGGCGAATGGGTTCGCGACGACGCCATCGTCATCGACGTGGGTATCAATCGTCAGGATGACGGCAGTCTTGTCGGAGACGTTGACTTCGAGGAGGCGGCACGCAGAGCCGCTCACATCACCCCCGTGCCCGGCGGCGTTGGCCCTATGACCGTGGCAAGCTTGCTGGAAAATACGTTAATGGCAGCCGATATCCACGACGGCCAGACTGCTAACGACGGCTGAACGCACTTTATACGGCCCCAGGAAGAGATCGCAGACTTGCTCAATGGCTTGGGGAGCAGGTGTTGTGCCCCCCTCGCCCAGCGCTCGACAGCAAGGTCTGTGCTGCATGAGCTTAAATACGCAGGCCCCGACTTCCTGGCAACGCATCCCCTTTCATTGGAACAAACGACTAAGGACTACCATGCAACGCATCGGAATCATCGGGGCCATGGCTCAGGAGGTCGCGCAGCTTGCCTCTCAACTGGAGGACAGGGAGACCAGGTCCCACGCGGGCTCTACCTTTCACACGGGGTGCCTGCACGGTATGAACGTTGTCCTGCTGCAATCTGGAATTGGCAAGGTCAATGCTGCGGTGGGTACTACCCAACTGCTGGAACAGTATGCGCCCGAGGCCATCATCAACACCGGATCCGCCGGCGGCTTTGGAGAGGGCCTGTCGATTGGCGATATCGTGATTTCACGTGAAGTCAGGCACCACGACGTCGATGCGATGGTGTTTGGCTATGAAGCGGGCCAGGTACCGGGCATGCCGGCGGCTTACCTTCCCGACGCGCAGTTGGTCGCTGTTGCCAGAGAGTCCATTGAAGCCATGGGTGAAGTCAACGTCACTGAAGGGCTGATCGCCACCGGGGATGTGTTCATGGCATGCCCCGATCTGGTCGCCAGGACCCGCGCTCGCTTCCCTGCCATGCTGGCAGCCGAGATGGAAGCCGCTGCCATCGCCCAAACCTGCCACCTCTACCAGTGCCCCTTCGTCGTGATTCGCGCGCTGTCGGACATTGCTGGACAAGGAGACAATCACCTGTCGTTCGAGGAGTTCCTGATCCAGGCAGCCGATCACTCAAGCCGGATGGTGTCGCACATGATTCAACGTCTATCTGCAGCTTGACAGCACCAGCTGGGACCGGCGGCGGCCATTTCGTCACGACCCTCCTGTAGGCGCAGGCCACTATCCGTCTAATGCTTGGTTCATCGAGTTATCAGGGTGAGGGAAGCCGCGTCCCTCCCCTACTCTACATCGATGGTTTCCAGTCTCATTCCACGCTTGTCCCTCCACAAAAAAAAGCGCCCGGCCTCCGAGGCCGAGCGCTTTCTTTGTAAGGCCTTTAGCCTTTATTCAATGCCTGTCTGCGAAGACTCCAATAGTCTGGCAAGGAAGGCATCACTATCCCCTTCCATCGCGACACCTGGCAGAGTTACCTGTAGATCCGCATTGCTGCCATCTTGGCTAAGACCTCCATCGAGTTTGACATGCAAGACAGTATCACCGCCGTTCGGCACGGCGAGAACCTGTTCACCGCCCTCGAGGTGGTCTAGATCATCCAGAAGCTCGCCGATATCGAGAGCCACACCCTCCTCATCGATCGCCACCAACGCGCTATAGCTGGGTTCATCCTCTAGCTCAGCCGCAAGCTCCACAGGTAGTAGTGGCTCTTCATCTTCTAACAGCAAGGCCTGCGGCCTCACTGCACTTCTACCGAGGTCAATGACACCGATAGAGGGGCCGTCATCAAGGACCGTAACATCAAGCACACCATTCGCCTGCGACCCATCTTTATCAGTGATGGTGTAACCCACCGTCAATGTCAGGTTGTTGCCACCGTCAGTGGGATGATCGATCGGATCTGACAACATCACGCTGACATCGCCCTGGGAGTCATCTGTCAGGGTAATGGTCAACACCCGAGTACCATCGGCCTCGCCGAACACCGACATGCCATCGTCGCTGACAGTGAAAACGACCGGCTTGTCACGGCTGGTAATGCTGTCCAGGGTACTGAGATCCCATTTGAACGCCTCGTTCTCAGCTGCGCCATCAGGGCCATAATCAAAAGCAAGATTGGTCGTCGCGCTATCGCTTCCTCCTGAAAGCTTCATCTCGTCCACCGTCACCGCAGCTGACCCCGTATCCGGATCTCCGTCAGAGTCTGGCGTGACCGGTACCGAACCATCAATGATATCCACCATCAGAGTGTTGGCCGCGACATCACCGTCGGCATCCGGACGCTCCAGAGTAAATTCGAGAGTTGGCTTCGTGGTTTGGTCAAGTCCCGGCAACGCAGTGAATGTCCAAGTTCCGTCGGCATCCACCACCAAGGTTCCTGTTTCTGTCACCACCTCTTCGCCCAGTGCAAAGACACGGAATCCGTTTTCCGTCGGCACCCTACCTACAATTTCCTTGGCACTTCCATCGGCTCCAGGGTCGTATGACCATTTACCGGTAGTGACGGTACCTTCCACTACACTCTTGGCCCCTCCATCAACCGACATAGTGATAGTCGGACTGTCATCGTCGACGGCCAGCGTAAGCGAACCCTCTGCCGTCGAGCCATCGCTGTCGGTCACGGTGTAACCCAGCGACAGGTTGATATCGTCTTCCTTGCTGTCGTCGCTGTGATCCAGCCCTTGGTGCAAGGTCGCCTCGTAGGCACCGGTGGCCACGTCGGTCACCACCGCGGTCAGCACCGTGTCGCCAGAGGCGTCGGTACCGCTCAGGGTCAGACCGTCGTCGGACACCGACCAGGTGACCGCTTCACCACCGCTGGTCACGCTGGGCAGACCACTGGTGTTCCAGCTAAAGGCGCCGCTGCTGGCCGCCCCGTCATCACCGAAGTCATAGCCCAGGCTGCCGGTGGCCGTCACCGCTTCGCCGGCCACGTCCTCGATACCGCCGGCAATACCACCCGGCAGACCGTCTTCGTCCAGGGTCGATACCGGTGACAGCGTGGCAGGATCGCCATCGGCGTCCGGGGTCGTCGGCACAGTGTCCACGCCAGGCGGCGTGTAGCTGCCGGTGACCACGTCACCATCGCCGTCGGTCACGCTGATCACGAAGCCCGGCAGTTCGCCGCCCACGTCACCGCTGTCCGGGGTGTAGGTCCAGGTGTTATCCGGGTTGACGGTCAAGGTACCGGTGCCCGTGTCGATAGGCGTGCCGGGCGCATACTCGGTGGTGTCGCCGGGCACGGTGATCACTACCTCACCCTGACCATCGCCACCGCCGGAGGTCGTCCAGCCACCGCTCAAACCGCCGTCAGGATCCGCTTCGTCAGGACCGGTGATGCTGACCACCGGCATATCGTCGTCGATCACCAAGGCCAGGCTGCCGTCGGCAGTGGAACCGTCGCTATCGGTCACGGTGTAACCCAGTGACAGAGTGATATCGTCTTCCTTGCTGTCGTCGCTATGATCCAGCCCTTGGTGCAAGGTCGCCTCGTAGGCACCGGTGGCCACGTCGGTCACCACCGCGGTCAGCACCGTGTCGCCAGAGGCGTCGGTACCGCTCAGGGTCAGACCGTCGTCGGACACCGACCAGGTGACCGCTTCACCACCGCTGGTCACGCTGGGCAGACCGCTGGTGTTCCAGCTAAAGGCGCCGCTGCTGGCCGCCCCGTCATCACCGAAGTCATAGCCCAGGCTGCCGGTGGCCGTCACCGCTTCGCCGGCCACGTCCTCGATACCGCCGGCAATACCGCCCGGCAGACCGTCTTCGTCCAGGGTCGATACCGGTGCCAGCGTGGCAGGATCGCCATCGGCGTCCGGGGTCGTCGGCACGGTGTCGGGTGCCGGCGGCGTGTAGCTGCCGGTGACCACGTCACCATCGCCGTCGGTCACGCTGATCACGAAGCCCGGCAGTTCGCCGCCCTCGTCACCGCTGTCCGGGGTGTAGGTCCAGGTGTTATCCGGGTTGACCACCAGCACGCCACCATCGGTCGTGATGTCATCACCAGGCGCATACTCGGTGGTGTCGCCGGGCACGGTGATCACCACCTCACCCTGACCATCGCCACCGCCGGAGGTCGTCCAGCCACCGCTCAAACCGCCGTCCGGATCCGCTTCGTCAGGACCGGTGATGCTGACCACCGGCATATCGTCGTCGATCACCAAGGCCAGGCTGCCGTCGGCAGTGGAACCGTCGCTATCGGTCACGGTGTAACCCAGCGACAGGGTGATATCGTCTTCCTTGCTGTCGTCGCTGTGATCCAGCCCTTGGTGCAAGGTCGCCTCGTAGGCACCGGTGGCCACGTCGGTCACCACCGCGGTCAGCACCGTGTCGCCAGAGGCGTCGGTACCGCTCAGGGTCAGACCGTCGTCGGACACCGACCAGGTGACCGCTTCACCACCGCTGGTCACGCTGGGCAGACCACTGGTGTTCCAGCTAAAGGCGCCGCTGCTGGCCGCCCCGTCATCACCGAAGTCATAGCCCAGGCTGCCGGTGGCCGTGACCGCTTCGCCGGCCACGTCCTCGATACCGCCGGCAATACCGCCCGGCAGACCGTCTTCGTCCAGGGTCGATACCGGTGCCAGCGTGGCAGGATCGCCATCGGAGTCCGGAGTCGTCGGCACGGTGTCCCAAGGCGGCGTGTAGCTGCCGGTGACCACGTCACCATCGCCATCGGTCACGCTGATCACGAAGCCCGGCAGTTCGCCGCCCCCGTCACCGCTGTCCGGGGTGTAGGTCCAGGTGTTATCCGGGTTGACGGTCAAGGTGCCGGTGCCCGTGTCGATGGGCGTACCGGGCGCATACTCGGTGGTGTCGCCGGGCACGGTGACCACCACCTCACCCTGACCATCGCCACCGCCGGAGGTCGTCCAGCCACCGCTCAGACCGCCGTCCGGATCCGCTTCGTCAGGACCGGTGATGCTGACCACCGGCATATCGTCGTCGATCACCAACGCCAGGCTGCCGTCGGCAGTGGAACCGTCGCTATCGGTCACGGTGTAACCCAGCGACAGGTTGATATCGTCTTCCTTGCTGTCGTCGCTGTGATCCAGCCCTTGGTGCAAGGTCGCCTCGTAGGCACCGGTGGCCACGTCGGTCACCACCGCGGTCAGCACCGTGTCGCCAGAGGCGTCGGTACCGCTCAGGGTCAGACCGTCGTCGGACACCGACCAGGTAACCGCTTCACCACCGCTGGTCACGCTGGGCAGACCACTGGTGTTCCAGCTAAAGGCGCCGCTGCTGGCCGCCCCGTCATCACCGAAGTCATAGCCGAGGGTGCCGGTGGCCGTGACCGCTTCGCCGGCCACGTCCTCGATACCGCCGGCAATACCGCCCGGCAGACCGTCTTCGTCCAGGGTCGATACCGGTGACAGCGTGGCAGGATCGCCATCGGCGTCCGGGGTCGTCGGCACGGTGTCCACGCCAGGCGGCGTGTAGCTGCCGGTGACCACGTCACCATCGCCGTCGGTCACGCTGATCACGAAACCCGGCAGTTCGCCGCCCTCGTCACCGCTGTCCGGGGTGTAGGTCCAGGTGTTATCCGGGTTGACCACCAGCACGCCACCATCGGTCGTGATGTCATCGCCAGGCGCATACTCGGTGGTGTCGCCGGGCACGGTGATCACCACCTCACCCTGACCATCGCCACCGCCGGAGGTCGTCCAGCCACCGCTCAGACCGCCGTCCGGATCCGCTTCGTCAGGCCCGGTGATGCTGACCACCGGCATATCGTCGTCGATCAGCAAGGCCAGGCTGCCGTCGGCAGTGGAACCGTCGCTATCGGTGACGGTGTAACCCAGCGACAGAGTGATATCGTCTTCCTTGCTGTCGTCGCTATGATCCAGCCCTTGGTGCAAGGTCGCCTCGTAGGCACCGGTGGCCACGTCGGTCACCACCGCGGTCAGCACCGTGTCGCCAGAGGCGTCGGTACCGCTCAGGGTCAGACCGTCGTCGGACACCGACCAGGTGACCGCTTCACCACCGCTGGTCACGCTGGGCAGACCGCTGGTGTTCCAGCTAAAGGCGCCGCTGCTGGCCGCCCCGTCATCACCGAAGTCATAGCCCAGGCTGCCGGTGGCCGTGACCGCTTCGCCGGCCACGTCCTCGATACCGCCGGCAATACCGCCCGGCAGACCGTCTTCGTCCAGGGTCGATACCGGTGCCAGCGTGGCAGGATCGCCATCGGAGTCCGGGGTCGTCGGCACGGTGTCGGGTGACGGCGGCGTGTAGCTGCCGGTGACCACGTCACCATCGCCATCGGTCACGCTGATCACGAAGCCCGGCAGTTCGCCGCCCCCGTCACCGCTGTCCGGGGTGTAGGTCCAGGTGTTATCCGGGTTGACGGTCAAGGTACCGGTGCCCGTGTCGATAGGCGTGCCGGGCGCATACTCGGTGGTGTCGCCGGGCACGGTGATCACCACCTCACCCTGGCCATCGCCACCGCCGGAGGTCGTCCAGCTACCGCTCAGACCGCCGTCCGGATCGGCTTCGTCAGGACCGGTGATGCTCACTACCGGCATATCGTCGTCGATCACCAACGCCAGGCTGCCGTCGGCAGTGGAACCGTCGCTATCGGTGACGGTGTAACCCAGCGACAGGTTGATATCGTCTTCCTTGCTGTCGTCGCTGTGATCCAGCCCTTGGTGCAAGGTCGCCTCGTAGGCACCGGTGGCCACGTCGGTCACCACCGCGGTCAGCACCGTGTCGCCAGAGGCGTCGGTACCGCTCAGGGTCAGACCGTCGTCGGACACCGACCAGGTGACCGCTTCACCACCGCTGGTCACGCTGGGCAGACCGCTGGTGTTCCAGCTAAAGGCGCCGCTGCTGGCCGCCCCGTCATCCCCGAAGTCATAGCCGAGGGTGCCGGTGGCCGTGACCGCTTCGCCGGCCACGTCCTCGATACCGCCGGCAATACCGCCCGGCAGACCGTCTTCGTCCAGGGTCGATACCGGTGCCAGCGTGGCAGGATCGCCATCGGAGTCCGGAGTCGTCGGCACGGTGTCCACGCCAGGCGGCGTGTAGCTGCCGGTGACCACGTCACCATCGCCGTCGGTCACGCTGATCACGAAGCCCGGCAGTTCGCCGCCCCCGTCACCGCTGTCCGGGGTGTAGGTCCAGGTATTATCCGGGTTGACGGTCAAGGTACCGGTGCCCGTGTCGATGGGCGTACCGGGCGCATACTCGGTGGTGTCGCCGGGCACGGTGATCACCACCTCACCCTGACCATCGCCACCGCCGGAGGTCGTCCAGCCACCGCTCAGACCGCCGTCCGGATCGGCTTCGTCAGGACCCGTGATGCTCACTACCGGTATATCGTCATCGACGGTCAGCTTGAGGGAGCCACTGACACTGTCACCATCTCCATCAGTAATCGTAAATTTAAGAACAAGATCGATATCATCCTCTACCGCTGGGTCACTGTGATCCAGCCCCTGACGCAGAGTAGCTTCATAAGCTCCGGTAACAACATTGGTGACCTCAACCGTCAACACCGCATTGCCAGAGGCGTCGGTACCGCTCAGGGTCAGACCGTCTTCGGACACCGACCAAGTGACCGCTTCACCACCGCTGGTCACGCTGGGCAGACCAGCGGTGGTCCAGGTAAAGGCCTGACTGGCATTAGGCCCATCGGCACCGAAGCGATACCCAAGTGTGCCCGTCACAAAGACAGCAATGCCTGGCACATCCTCCGGACCGCCCGCAATACCTCCAGGCAACCCATCTTCATCTAATACAACGTTCAGACCTAGAGACCTAGGTGGGGTCTCATCACGACGATTTTCAGTGTCCCCGTCATGGGTATTCGCACCGCCAGCCCTGGGAGAAATATCATCGCCGACTAAACCATTGAAGGCATACTCCAGAGGACTGACTTGCTCCACGATACGCAGGAGTCTTACAAACCCGTGCCCCTCGTTCCCTCCTCCGCCCGCGCCAACAGAACCTGCTTGAGGGGCAAGGTCGTTGTTAGAATCATTTGAAGAATCCAAGGCGTTCAGTAGTTTATCCAACTGCTCCTCATCCAGAGGCTCGCCGAAAACATCGTTTTCGGCATCGCCTTGAGATGTCGGCAGACTGAGCTGCTGGCTAGCCTCCAGAACCAGAGGGAGGCTTCCATTCCCGGTATCGACAGTAGCAGAGCTCGCGGCTCCAGTGATCAGTACGCAGTCACCATCCAAGCGATCTCCGATTCTTGCATGGCGAGTATTTCCAGAGGCATCACGAATCCACGCCTCACCAACAATCGCTACAATAACTGCATCTTCCATGTGCCTTTCCTTATCTTCGATGGCCTTCATTAGTTACCAACAAGATAAGTAAGGAATATGCGAAACCACACTGTACTTAAGGACTAGCTTTTCCATTTTTAGCCGCACACAACCGATTCGGCAAAATAGCATTTCAACAGCAATTTTCTTAGATCAACATCTATTCCAGTTACCAGAAAAGTCGAATCAACTGGACCACAACCAAGGCCCCTTGCCCTTCATAAAAAAAGGGGCCTGATCATCAGGCCCCTTCCATTTACCTCTTTGGCTCGCTACTCAACGATCAACTGTCCGTCGTCCAGCATTCGCTGAAGGATGTCACCCCCCGTCCCACTGCCCCCCAAACCTGCCAGCTCAATCGTCAGGTCAGCATTGCTTCCAGAAGCATCAATCCCACCATCAGACTTCACCTTGAGGACGAGCGTATCTCCTTCGTTAACGGCGACAAGATAACTTGAGATATCCGCTGCAGCGCCATCGCTCAGAATGCCACTGAGATCAAGTCTATCGGCCTCGTCATCCGAACCAAGCACAAAGTCTTCAATACGGTCCACCTCGGGAACATCCGGGACGATGTCACCATCCTCCCACACAAAACTATCCTGTCCCAAGCCGCCCCACATCACGTCATCGCCCCGGCCTCCGACAAGAACATCCTGCCCCGCGGCGCCAATCAAGACATCATTCCCCCCTTGCCCATACAGCGTGTCGTTACCCCCATCCTCTCGACTCAAGTTCATGAGTTCATCGACATTATCAAGGACATAACGCTTTATCTCATCCTGATTAAGAGGCTCACCATCGCCATGCTCCGCGGACCATTTTAGGAACTCATAGAGGCCTAGATATCCCATTCCGTCATGCTCGCCGGCCAGGAATACCTCTCCGGTATCCCCGTCTGTCCAAGAGAGAGCGTCAGAATTTACCGTATCGCCAAACACGAGGTCATCCCCTGCTCCGGCAAAGACTAAGTCATTACCTAACGGTTCAAGACCGGACTCACTGGAACCAGTATCCAAGGCAAGGTTGAGCCCCTCCTCTGTATTTACGATATCCGCCTCACCAGCCGTACCAGTGAAGACATTGCCGTCCAGAAGTGTAAGTTCGACATCCTCTCCCGACACATCAGTATTATCAAAATAACGTATGTAGTCTACAAGACTGCCTTCACCGATACCGATACCATGCACGGAATCAGCATACTGGAGAAGGTCTTTATAGGCATCCACGGCCTCCTGCATAGCTGTAAGAGATCCCTCCTGGACCGGCTTAGGAATCACAATCTCGCCGGCATCATCCACCCAGGCCACTGGACGCCCATCAGTCACAAAGATAGCGGTGGACTCATAACTATTCACCAGCGACATATCTTCCAGAAATCCTGTCCCAGCTCGCAGTCCAGCCTCAAAATTTGTAGTACCTGAGGCTTGCATACCCATCACATAACTGATTGCATCTTGCAGGTTATCGCGATCAAAATCCTCAAATATTACCGGATTACGAACACGACCGTCGAAGTCAATCAACTGCAGATTGACGATCCCTTCGAAATCAGCCAACGTCTCCAACTGTCGAACCATGGCCGCCTGCAACAGTTCCAGACGTGTATAGTTACCCGCCCCATCGGGACGCAACGTATCAACCTCTGTAAGCATACTGTCTGATGAATCAAGTATGAAAGACAGGTTGTAATTTCCCGCAGGGTTCACAATGACAAAGGAGCCGCCCGTATCGGCAATGACCACATCATCCCCACCACTGGTGGTAATGGTGTTGTTGGCATTGCTCGCCACCACGAACTCACCTGCGCCAGGCACTACAAGCGCCAACTCACCTGAGGTCTGATCACCATCACCATCAGTGGCCGTTAACCCCAGATTGAGGTAGGCATCACCCGGAGCGGCACCACGGACAATCTCGACATCGCCCAATCGGAAGGGCTCACCGTTGCCCTCCTTGATCGTGACCGACTGCATGCCCTCGAGACGAACCAACACGAAGGTCCAACCATCTTGGATACCTTCAACCCTAAGACCTTCAGTGGTCTCCGTTATTCGAACCTCGTTGGATACATCAATCCCGCGCCCATCCAAAATCCGTAAATCGTCGGCTCCCAGCGCAAGATCATTGGGCGTACCGCCGCCGGGAGTGAACTCCTCAGCCGTTAGAATCAACGTAGCTCTCGCATTGGCGACCCCATCGACGTGGATCGTCTGACTGAACGCGCCGACACGGATCGCGCTATCCCAGGTAACACCGGCCGAACCACGTGAGGCACCTTCTACCATGTCAATTCGGACCACATCGCCATCGCTGATCTGCCCGGCCCCCACAACTAGCCCACCGTCCAGCAGAGACACACCGTTGGTGGCGGAATACACCACCTGAGAGTCCAGATCGGGTTCTCCAAGATCGAGAATAGCCTCAGTGCCCCCCGTGACCGTGTCGACACCGTCGATAGGGACAGCCAGACGCGTGAAGAAGGAACGTTCCCCATCCTCAGTCTGCAAGAGATACCTATCGTTGGCCTCATCCAGCACCACTCGGAAGCCGATAGCGCCATCACTCGTGAGGGCAACCAGTTCTTTCCCATCAGCAGACAACTGCCAGCCTAAGGCGTCGCCGTTGAACAGGATGATGTTGCCTTGGATATCGAGAACGGGGGTACCATCGATCCCATCCTGAAAACCGATAGACTCACCAGAGCCATCTGCTCCATATCCGCCATCCAAGCCCAGTGACCCACGGGTATCTTCACTGATAACGCCGGACTCCGCGACGATTGGCCCCGGAGTGTCGTCATCAATGCGCACCTCCAGTTCGCCGTTGGCCGTGCTGCCATCCAGATCGGTCACGACATAGCCGACGGACAGGGCAAGATCATCCTCCGTCGTATTGACCGGATGATCGAGCGGCCCTGAAAGGGTCACCTCAAAAGCGCCAGTCGCAACATCTACCAGAGCGATGCGCAACACTTCGCTCCCGGAAGCGGTTGACGCCAAAAGCACCAGCCCACCGTCGGCCAGTGAATAGATCAGAGCTTCGCCCTTTGACGTCCACGCAGGAAGCCCCGAGGTCGACCAACTGAATGCCCCGGCGCTGGCCTGACCATCATCACCAAAATCGTAGCCCAGGACACCACTTACCAGGGTGACCCGTCCGGGTACATCACCGTCTCCGCCAGAGATCCCCCCCTCCAGGCCATCTTCATCGAGGACAACTTCTCCCGGCCCGGCTGTAGGGTCGCCTCCATCCGTGGGCGTTGTAGGTGTAGCCGCATCCGCAATATCTGCGCTGATATCGATTTCGGTGACGTCGCCGTCGCCATCAGTCACTCGGAGCATGACATCGACGCGCTGATCGCTTGAATTGTCCAGGCCTGTGGCGGCCGTAAAGATCCACTGACCGTCACCAGCGATCACCAGTTCGCCTTGAGGCAAGCTGATCGTCGTCGTTTCATCGATGGCAGGAAGCCGGGTGAACGTCGAGGGCGAGCCGTTGACCACCACTTCGATAGCGCCAAGACCATCGGCACCAGCGTCAACGACCCAACTACCGGTGACGGATTCGCCCTCAGCCGTCTGAATCACGTCGTCCACGACGGTGACGTCGTCATCCGGGGTGATTGATGCCACTGGTGAGTCATCATCGATACGCAGGTCGAGCTCGCCGGTTGCCGTACTACCATCCAGATCCGTGAGCGTGTAGCCCACCGTAAAGGCAAGATCATCCTCCACCGAACTCAACGAATGATCCAGCGGGCCTGTCAGCGTTACCGCAAAGGCACCGGTGGCAAGGTCTGTCAATGCAACAGTGAGGACCACCTCTCCCGCCGAGGTCTCTGCAACCAATTTCTGCCCGCCGTCGGCAAGGCGGTAGGTCAATGCCTGCCCCCCTGAGGTCAGTGACGGCAAATCCGACAGTGACCAAGTGAAGGCACCGCTGGTGGCCGGGCCATCCTCACCAAAGTCGTAACCGAGGAGCCCTGAAGAACTAGTACTCTCACCCGCCACATCCTCTGGACCACCGGCGATGCCGCCGGGAAGCCCCTCCTCGTCCAGCACCACTTCCGCTGGTGCCGCATCTGGGTCTCCGCCGTCCGTAGGTGTCGTCGGTGCCACCGCGTCACCTATGTCAGCACTGATATCGACTTCCACCACATCACCGTCACCATCGATGACCCGCAGAACCACATCAATACGTTGATCCAGCGAGTTATCGAGCCCCTTGGCGGCGGTGAACGACCATCCTCCATCACCATTGACGGTGAGTTCACCCTGCTCCAAGGTCAATGTCGTGGACTCACCAGGTCCTGGCAGGGTGACCCCGGTGAGCGGTGAACCGTTGACCATCAGCTCGATAGCGCCGAGACCATCACTACCTGGCTGGATGGACCAGACACCGGTGACAGTGGCGCCCTCTTCGGTCTGAATAACGCCATTGTCTACTGTCGTGCCGGCGCCCGGCGTCACCGACGCGACCGGCGTATCATCATCGATACGAATGTCCAGGTGCCCATCCGCGGTGCTGCCGTCGATGTCAGTGACGGTGTAGCTCACCGTAAATGCCAGATCATCCTCAGTAAGCGATTCAGTATGGTCCAGCGGGCCGGACAGGCTGACTTCGAAGGTGCCGGCGACCACATCCGTCAAGGCGACGCGCAGCACTTCATCGCCACTGGAGGATTCCGCAAGCAACGTCTGCCCATCATCGTCCAAACGGTAGACCAGTGTTTCGCCGTCAGATGTCAGCTCCGGCAGACCGCTCACTGACCAAGTAAAGGCACCATTGGCAGCTGGGCCGTCATCGCCAAACTCATACCCGAGCAGGCCGCTCACCAACGTCGTCTCACCTGTCACATCGCCGTCACCGCCGGCATTGCCACCGACCAAGCCATCCTCATCCAGGACTACCTCAGCGGGAGCCGCTGCCGGGTCTCCGCCATCCGTCGGCGTTGTCGGCGTAGCCACATCGCGAATCTGCCCGCTGATGTCGATCATCACCACATCACCGTCGCTGTCCGTGACGTTCAATACAACATTGACCTCCTGTGGGCTGGAATTATCCAGGCCAGTCGCTGCGGTGAAGGACCAGCTGCCATCACCCCTGAGGGTCAAATCACCCTGGGGTAACGTCAGCACTTCCTCATCAGCCGGCCCAGGAAGAGCCGTGAACGGCAAGGACGTGCCATTTACCACAACATCGACGGCAGCCAAGCCATCAGCGCCACCCGCGATAGCCCACTGGCCAGAGATGGTCGCACCTTCATCGACCTCAATCGTCCCGGCAATCTCGGTACCATCGGACGTCGTGACAGACGCTGTGGGAGTATCGTCATTGACAACCACGTCGAGCGTTCCCGTCGCCGTGCTACCATCCAGGTCGGTCAACGTATAGTCGACCGCAAGGGATAGGCTATCTTCGATCGAGTTCTGAGGATGATCGACAACAGCGGACAACGTGACCTCAAAATCGCCAGTCGTCATGTCGGTAAGCGCGACCCGAAGCACCTCATCGCCAGACGCTGTCTCGGCAATAACGGTCCAGCCATTGTCCGCCAGACGATACACCACCGACTCACCCAAGGAGGTGAGCACCGGCAACCCATCAAGAGACCAGGTGAACGCACCATCCCGGGCAGGGCCATCATCGCCAAAGTCATAGCCCAGCTGCCCGGAAATCTGGGTGGCTTCTCCAACGACATCACCATCCCCCCCGGCAATACCGCTTGCCAATCCGTCCTCATCCAGCACTATCTGGCCGGGACCCGCTGCCGGATCACCACCGTCAGACGGTGTCGTTGGCCTAGCGGCGTCAAGCACCTCACCGGAGATATCAATTTCCGTCACATCGCCATCGCCATCGGTGACCCGAAGCACGACGTCAACCAGCTGGCCCACCGAGTTGTCGAGCCCGGTAGCGGCGGTAAAGGTCCAGCTACCGTCACCATTCAGGGTCAATTGCCCTTGTGGCAACGTCAGGGTCCCGCTATCGCTGCTGTCGGGCAGGCGATCGAACGCCAAAGGCGACCCATTGATCACCACCTCAATTCCGGCAAGGCCATCCGCACCCGGCTGAATACTCCACTGACCAGAGATTGTCTCGCCTTCATCCGCCTGGATGACGCCATCAACCACGTCCACACCTTCATCTGCGACCACGGAGGCGACAGGCATGTCATCATCAATGCGAATATCCAGTCCACCGGTCGCCTGACTGCCATCAAGGTCAGTCAAGGTATAGCCGAGACTTAGCGACAGATCGTCCTCGACCGAGTTTTCCGGGTGATCCAAGGGAGCCAACAGGCTGACCTCAAAGGTCCCGAGGGCCAGGTCGGTCAAGGACACCCGAAGTACTTCGGTTCCCTCCTGAGTGGCGGCCACCAAAGTCTGTCCGTCATCGGCCAGTCGATAGGTCAGCGCCTGCCCCTGAGACGTCAACGCCGGTAGTACTGTCAATGACCACGCAAAGGCCCCGCTGGCAGCAGGGCCATCATCACCAAAGTCGTAGCCAAGCTGCCCGCTAACCAGCGTAGCCGCACCAGGCACGTCACCATTACCGCCCGCAACGCCACCCGCCAACCCATCCTCGTCCAGCACGACCTCGGCAGGTGCCGCATTCGGGTCGCCACCGTCGCTGGGCGTAGTGGGAGACGCAGCATCATTAATGGCACCACTGACGTCGATCTCCACCACATCGCCATCGGCATCGGTCACCCGCAGCACCACATCGACAGTCTGAGCAACAGAGTTGTCGAGCCCGACAGCCGCCGTAAATGACCAGCTTCCATCGCCTTTCAGCGTCAACTCACCCTGTGGTAACGGTAGCGAAACCTCATCACTGGTAGCGGGTAAACGATCAAAGGACAGCGGCGAACCATTGATCAATACGTCGATACTGCCGAGCCCATCGGCGCCCGGCTGGATGCTCCACTGACCGGTAACCGTTTCACCCTCGTCAGCCTGAATCACACCACCTATCACTGTGGTACCCGCATCAGGCGCCACCGTTGCCACCGGCATGTCATCGTCAATACGAATATCCAGGCCACCAGTCGCCTGACTGCCATCCACATCGGTCAGGGTATAAGCGAGGCTAAGGGACACATCATCTTCAACCGAGGTTTCAGCGTGATCGATCGGCGCTGCCAAGCGAACCTCGAAGGCACCCGTCGCCAAGTCTGTCAGCGTGACGCGTAGCACCTCATCCCCAGCCTGGGTGGCGGCCACTAGCGTCTGGCCATCGTTGGACGAGGTAAATGCGACGGCTTGTCCCATGGACGTCAATGCCGGCAAGCCGCTCAGCGACCAGGCAAACGCTCCGGATGAAGCGGGGCCATCATCACCAAAGTCATAACCGAGCTGGCCTGTCACCGAGGTGGCCTCCCCCGCTACGTCACCGGCTCCCCCCGCAATTCCCCCCGCCAGGCCGTCTTCGTCCAGCACCACTTCAGCGGGCGCAGCGGCCGGATCGCCGCCATCCGTTGGCGTCGTTGGGCGCGCGGCATCCCTTACCTCACCGCTGATATCTACCTCAACGATATCACCGTCGCCATCGGTCACGCGCAGCACCACGTCAACGACCTGATCCACCGAGTTATCGAGACCATCGGCCGCAGTAAACGCCCAGCTACCATCACCCCGCAGTGTCAATTCGCCCTGCGGCAGGGCCAGGCTAGCCTCTTCATTGGCGGCGGGCAGACGATCAAACAGCAACGGCATACCATTGACCAACACCTCGATACTGGAAAGACTATCGGCGCCGGGCTGGATACTCCATGTTCCCGTGACCGTCTCCCCCTCCGTTGCCTGCACCACGCCGTCCACGACCAGGGTGCCGGTATCGGGTGCGACCGTAGCGACCGGTGTGTCGTCGTCGATACGGATATCCAAGCCACCCGTGGCCTGACTGCCATCGATGTCGGTCAAGGTATAGCCGAGGCGCATCGACAGATCGTCTTCCTCAGAGTTTTGGGGATGATCTAGGGGGCCAGACAACAGCACCTCGAAGCTACCGCTTGCCAGGTCCGTCAACGCCACACGCAGTACCTCAACCCCTGCATCGGTGGCAGCCACAAGCGATTGGCCGTCATCGGCCAGGCGATACACCAACTCCTGGCCCATCGACGTCAACGCAGGCAGCCCACTCAACGACCACGCGAAAGCGCCAATGGCAGCGGGGCCGTCATCACCAAAGTCATAACCCAGTTGCCCGCTGACCCGAATGGCTTCGCCCGCGACGTCTCCCACGCCACCGGCGTTGCCACCCGAAAGACCATCCTCATCAAGCACCACTTCACCAGGCCCAGCGCCAGGATCCCCACCGTCAGTCGGCGTGGTCGGTGCCGCCGCGTCGAGAATCGACGCGCTGATATCGACTTCGCTGACGTCACCATCACCATCGGTGACCCGCAGGACCACATTGACGGCCTGCTCCTGAGAGTTATCGAGCCCCGTGGCAGCGGTAAAGGACCAGCTGCCATCGCCTCGCAGGGTAAGGTCACCTTGGGGCAGCGCTACCGTCACCTCATCGCTGGTATTCGGCAGGCTGGTAAAGGTCAGCGGCGTGTCATTGACCATCACCTCGATCACACCAACGCCATCGGCGCCCGGCTCTATCGCCCATGAACCGGTGACGGTCTCGCCTTCGCTGGCAAGCACCTGTCCATCCACCACCGTCGTGCCCTCATCAACCGAGAGATTCACGACAGGTGAGTCGTCATCCAAACGCAGATCCAACTGTCCATCTGCAGTGCTGCCATCGATGTCGGTAACGGTATACCCCACCGCCACGACGATATCGTCCTCTGTGTCGCCTAGCGGATGGTCCAGGGGACCCGACAAGACCACCTCAAATGTGCCGCTCGCAACATCTGTCACCGCAACGCGCAACACTTCTTCGCCATCCGGCGTCTCCGCCAGCAGCACTTGGCCGTCACCCTCCAGCCGATAGGTCAATGGTTCGCCTTGCGACGTCAGCTGGGGCAACCCCTCCAGTGACCATGTGAAGCCACCACCGGTGGCGGGCCCATCCTCGCCGAAGTCGTATCCCAGCTGCCCACTGACACTGACGACTTCCCCAGCGACGTCCCCAGGACCACCGATCACACCACCAGGCAGACCTTCTTCGTCGAGCACCACCTCTCCAGGGGCCGAAGCAGGATCCCCGCCATCGCCAGGCGTGGTCGGCTCTGCGGCGTCCTGAATCACAATGCGGTGGTCTGCCACGGCCTGATCACCATCGCCATCCGTTGCCACGATCGTGAATTCGACGGCGCGCTCAAGCGTCTGGTCGCGCCCGTCTGTGGCCGTAAATGTCCAGGTGCCATCTGCATGAATGACCAGCACACCATCCGGCAATTCAATCTCATCACCCAGCGCAAAAGTACCGGCGACTCCCTCTACCACCACCTGTGTCGATACGATGGCATCAGCGCCTTCTACCTCTTGCCAAACCCCTGAGACCTCTTCACCTTCCGATACGATGATAGGGCCTGTCACAGTGACGTCAGGCACATCATCCAGGATGAGCACGTCAAGACTCCCCGTCGTAGTATCCCCATCCACGTCGGTGACCGTCACCACAAAGCTCTCGATCAAACCTGCATCGGTCGCCCCTGGAACGGTATCGTTGTCTACCGCTGACAGTAACTCGTAGTGATAAAAGACGGTTCCGCCTGTGCCATCACCTGCAAATGCATCCAACCAGAGAACGCCATGGGGAGATTCGATGGACTGGGGCCCAGACGATAAGGCCAGCAGGTCCGCGAGCGTAAGCGCCACATCCGCCACCACAAGCGTACCCAACCCATCCTCACTGCTGAAGGTGAAGCTGCTCTCCTGCTGGGCGGCACCACCGGACGGATCGCTGCCGCCCGTTAAGCCCGACTCAAGCACCAGTAACTCGGCACTACCGATGCCAGGCGGCAAGCCATCGATATCTTCCAACCCACCGCCAAGGCCGCTCCCGTCGGGCCCTCCGACCAAGCCTCCCAACGACACCCCATTGTCAGGAGTTTCATCCGTATCGCCGTCAACGATATCACCGACAAACAAAGGAAATTCCTGATTGTCACCGCTGTTAAGGCCGTAGTCGTATGCGAGGGGCGATACCTGCTCGAGGACGCGTAGCAAACGGACGAAGGAATGCCCGTTGTTCGCTCCCGCTCCGCCCCCCAGCCCTGCGGCAGGGTCCTCAAGAACATCGAAGGGATCCTCGCCAGCATCTAGTGCTGTCAGCAAGGCCTCAAGCTGGCTGTCACCGAGGACGCTTTCCTGAGCAAGGTCGGCGGATACCTGCGAGCGGAGGATTTCATCAAACTCGACGACCAGGTCCTCTCCTGCAGCATTCTGAGGAACCTCAAGCGACTGACCTGCAGCCAGATCCAGCGCCCCCTGTCCATCTGGGCTCGCCACTGTCGCATGCCCATTTTCTCCGGCCATGAGCCGTTGGCCCGGCAACAGGATGTCCCCCGACCGTGCGAGTGTGCGCTCCCCGGTCACATCGATAATCCAGACCGTACCTTCAACAGAAGTGATATTCATGGTTTCTACCCTGCGTCTTGCTGTTGATTAGTCATTCAAGGAGCAAACTAGGGCGCGCGGCTTTGTGACGGTAGTGTCTAGATGGTCAGTGGCGGGTAAATGCGCGGATAAAAAATCTTTAGTGCATATTTAGTACGAGTTATGGGTCACGCAAAGGCGACATAAGACAGCCGTTCAATAGCCAATAGACGACTTTTCAAACACCAATAACGACAGCTTAAAAAGCTCACGCGAATCTTTCTTCTAGGCCAAATCCTCGTACGGTCAGGAACCACTGGTTCACTTTACGGACGGCGGTATACGACACGGCACAGAAAAGCCCGAACACCTTGCGGTCTTCGGGCTTCGTGGAACTTCACGTAAAGGGGATGCGTCAACGATCTCGAGACATTCTTAAAATCAACTGCATGCGATCCTTGACGCCCAGCTTGCGGAAAACTGCACCAAGATGTGCCTTTACCGTGCGCTCGGTGATACCGAGCTCCCTGGCCACCAGCTTATTGCTCTGGCCTTCAGCCACCGCCAGGGCAACATCCTTCTCTCGCTCGGTCAGTCCTTCCAGCACATCCTGATGAACCGCAGGCGCCCCGCCCATCGCCTTGAACACCCCGCCAACCAGGCTATCCATGAGTTCAGGCCATAACCAGATTCCGCGGTGGCGCACCACGATATCGACCTGACGCAGTACTTCCGGGGTGGACAGCGCGTGCACATAGCCCCTGGCACCGGCGTTAAAGGCCTGATAGGCCTCTGCAGAATAAGGATTGAACGACAGCACCGCCACCAACACACCCTTGGCCGTCAGACGAGAGCAAAGCCCCGTCCAGTCACCGGCCTCGACAACGATCCAGGCAACATCTCCCTTGATCGCATGATCCAATACGCTATGGGGCGCCACGACCTCCAGATCGCTAAAGGTATCGCTCCAACGCGGTACCTCGCTACTTCCTTGATAGACCAAGTATCGCGTCATCACCGCTCTCCCATCGCGTTACCCCACGCCCGCAGCACCGGCTTCAGCAAGAACTGCATGACGGTGCGCTTACCCGTCAGGATATCCACCTGAGCGGTCATGCCCGGGATGACTTCCACCTCACTGGCGGCCTCTTCGTCCTGCGTGCGAACACGCACCCGGTAGTAGGTATTACCCTCTTCATCGGTCGTGGTGTCGGCGCTAATGTGCTCGAGCTCTGCCTCCAACCCCCCATATATCGAGAAGTCATATGCAGTCAGCTTGATGGTCGCTGGAAGCCCCGGCCGCAGGAAGGCAATATCCTGAGGCGCAATCTTGGCTTCGACCACCAGCGCATCATCGGTAGGCACGATATCCACCACTTCCTGGCCAGGCTGGGCGACACCCCCGATAGTATTGATCGCAAGGCGCTGAACCACCCCATCCACCGGAGAACGAATCTCGGACAGGCGGACACGATCCTCTAGGCCCTCACTTGATTCATTCAGCGCCGAAAGCTCGCCCAGGGTCGCCGAGAGCTCCTGGCGCCATTCTGTCCGCGCCTTGGCTTCAACCTCCCGCAGCTCGCCCTGCGCCTCTACAATAGCGGCCTCGAGTCGAGACACCTGTGCCGCGGCCTGATTGCGTTCACCACTCGCACGGGAGACTTCCCGCTGCAATCTCAGTACCTCTACCTCAGATACCGCGCCACTCGACAGCAGTGGACGGGTCATGTTGAGTTCCTGACTGGCCAGGTTGAGCTCTCGGCTAGCGGCATTGCGGCGCGCTGCCGCTTCATTCAGCTCTGCCCTGCGCTGCTCCAAGCGCTGCTGCAGAATCTGCTTCTGCTCGTCCAGTGTCTCCAGACTGCTCTGGTACAGCTCCCGCTCCCTCGAGACGATGTTAGGCGCCTGTTCGATCAACTCCTCCGAAGGATCAAAAGAAGACCCCGTAGCCAGCGCACGCAGACGCTCCGCCTTGGCCTGCAGGGTTTCGGCCTTGGCACGGTTCTCATTGAAATTGGAGAGGAATCGGGTGGGGTCAATGCGCATCAACAGATCACCGGCCTCCACAAAGTCACCCTCGGCCACTTGAATTTCCTGCACCACGCCGCCGTCGAAGCTCTGCACTCGCTGCAACTGACTGGAAGGTATCACCCTGCCGCTGCCACGGGTCACCTCGTCAATGGGGGCAAAACACGCCCACACGATGACGCAGATAATCGCTACCACGACCATATACAGCATCAGGCGCGCCCGAAGGGGGTCCTGTTGCATGCGCGCCCAGTCGGCGTCGCTGGCCCAATCGCGATTCAAGTGCGAGGCACTGACCCGACGGGCAAACAGGCGATCAATAAAGGGGCGAAAGACTTTTCCTCCCGAGCGGGAAACTCGGCCGACGCCCTCGAATCCTTTTTGCTCGGCACTCTTGGCAGACATCAGCTGGCCCTCCCGATTTGGCCCTTGCGCAGCGCATCCATGACGCTGTCACGCTCTCCATCCGCCACGATCTTGCCAGAATCAATAACCACGATACGATCTACCAGCGACAGCAGCGAGGTACGATGCGTCACCACGACCACCGTCTTGCCACTTGCAAACTCATTGAGGTTGCGCTTGAAGGCCTCCTCGCTGGCATGGTCCATCGCGCTAGTCGGCTCATCAAGAAGGAGAATCGAGGGATCGTGCACGATGGCCCGTGCGATCGCCACGGCCTGCTTCTGTCCTCCAGATAGCATCTGTCCACCTTCCCCGACCTGCAGCTCCACCCCTTGGGGGTGCGTGCTGACCAGGCTGTCCAGGCCACTGATACGAATCGCCTTGAGCAGCAGGTCGTCATCGACACCCTCGCTACCGGCACCGGCAACGATGTTTTCCTTCAATGAGCCAAAAAACAGACGCACGTCCTGCGGGACATAGCCGATATGCCGCCTGAGCTGCAGAGGGTCCAGCTGGCGAATATCGACATCATCGATCAGCACCGAGCCCGCCGTTGGCTGATACAACCCCAGCAACAGCTTCTGCAGCGTGGTCTTGCCACAGCCTACACGCCCCAGCAAGGCGACTTTCTGACCCGGAGCGATGGACAGACTGATGTCGCGCAGACTGTCCGTCTCGGCCTGGGGATAGCGAAAGGTCACCTTGTCGAACTTCACCAGCCCCTTGACGGCAGGCCGGTCGATATAACTCTTGTTCTCGCGCTCGACCGGCATTTCCATCACGCGATCCAGCGATTCGAGCGCCGTGGCGGACTGGTGATACTGAGCCAGCAGCGCTGCTGCCTGGCTGACCGGGGCCAGAGCCCGCGACGACAGCATGTAGGCGGCGATAAGGCCCCCCTGGGACAGATCGCCCTCGATGATCAGATACACGCCGATCAAGATGACGCAGATGCCGACCGTGTTCTGCGTCCACTGGGCAATGCTAGTCACCGATGTTCCCAGAAATTTCAGCTGTGCGCCTGTACGAGATAGAAACGCACTGGCCTGCTCCCACTGCCCCTGAATCCGGCTCTCGCCACGCAGCGACTTGACGGTTTCCAGCTGGGACACCGACTCAACCAGGGTGGCGTTGCGCTGAGCGCCGACCTTGAGCGTGGTGTCCGAAAGGTCATGTAGCTTGCCTTGAGCACCAAGGGCGTAAAGCAAAATGAAGATCACCCCAGCAACAATGGGGATGACCAACGCCGGACCGATCAGGCCGATAATGGCGATAAACATGATCACAAAAGGCAGATCGACCATGGCGATGACAGTGGCAGACCCGATAAAGCTGCGCACGGACTCGAAGGACTGCAACATGGCCACGAAGGACCCCGTCGAGGCCGGCTTCGCCTCCATGCGCATACCCATCACCCGTGCCATGATGCGGGACGATAGCTTGACATCAGCCCTGCTCGCCGCCAGGTCGACAAAACTCGATCGCATCAAGCGCAACGTCAGATCGAACGCCAACACAATCAGCACCCCAGCCGACAGCACCCAAAGCGTCTCGGTGGCGTGGTTTGGCACTACACGGTCATAAACGTTGAGCACAAATAGCGGCATCGCCAGCGCAAAGATATTGATGGCGATGGAACCCAGGATGACATCCCTGTAGAGGCGACGATTCTCCTTGATAACCCCCCAGAACCAGTGCCCCGAACGTTTTTCGTTCACGTCCTTGGTGCGAGCGTCGAAACGGAATCTGGGGCGAACGTAGATGGCCGTCCCGCTGTAGCGCTCGTGCAGCTCATCCAAGCCAATCTCGACAGCAGACTGACCCAACTCGGGATACACGACAGTTGCCGTTCGCGCTTTCACGTTCATGTCAACAAGAGCACAGGCTCGCCCAGGCTCGAGCAACAGGACCACCGGAAATAGAGCCGGATTCAATTGCACAAGGCGGCTCTTGATGATTCTCGCCGTAAGGCCGGCACGTTCCGCCGCTCGGGGAAAAACCCCCGGCGTCAGTGCCCCATCTTCCAGGGGCAGGCCTGCGGTCAAGGAATCTGCGTTGACGTCATGATCATGGTAATGAGCTACCGCCAGCAGCACTTCGAGAAGTTCATCCTTGACGGGGGAACCACTCCCTTCCTGCGTTTCCGGTTCAGACGGTGCAGCATCCGCTGCGACTCGAGAATCGTCCACATGTACCTCTTCTGTAGGCCGATAGCATTGCCGATAACTGAAACGTAGCGCTCCCGCCGGCGAGCAGGCACGCTACGCTTATCACTTCGGTGCCGAGATCACTGCGCTTCAGTGTCCGGCGACGTTCGACATCCATGCGAAGAGCACGACGACACTATCGTCATGCTCCCCGCGCCTGGCATCAGCCTTTTACGCTACCTGCACGATGGTCTTTCGCCCAGGCGAGAGACACTACATCATTGCCAGCTGCCGGGTGAACCGAGCCCAGGTCCAAGTTCTCGCCGCTGCGCTCAAGGGTG
Source organism: Halomonas sp. DP4Y7-1 (assembly GCF_019800705.1). NCBI lineage: Bacteria > Pseudomonadati > Pseudomonadota > Gammaproteobacteria > Oceanospirillales > Halomonadaceae > Halomonas > Halomonas sp. DP4Y7-1. The sequence goes on from NZ_JAHVKS010000005.1 coordinate 280,096, forward strand.
ATTTCCACACGCCGATTTTGGCGCCGCCCCTCAACCGTATCATTTGACTGCACCGGGCGGTGGGAGCCAAAACCCTGAGTCTGAATCAGTGAAGGATTTACGCCTTCACTAATCAGATAGTCGCCCACGGCAGCCGCACGATTACGCGACAACGGGTCATTGATTCCATCGTTTCCGGTGCTGTCAGCATGCCCAGCAACAAAGATACGCACCAGATCATTGCGCGCGCGCAGCTGTGCAGCCAGCTGTCCAAGCTCGCGACGGGCACGCTCGCTAAGTACATAGCTGTTGACTTCGAACAGCGCATCGGCAGACATCACCACATCCGGGGCACGGGTCGTACCGGTCAACTCATCGATGGTATAGGCACGCGGCCCCACCGCGGGACAGACGATATCGGGCGTAATGGCAACGCCGTTGCTGTCCAGGTCGGCCAGCGTCGGCAGTCCATCCTTGCGAACCTCAAGTACTTCGAGCAGCTCACCGGTAGCCCGCAGGGTGCGCGCATCCGCCAATGCCACATCGAACTGGGCGTTCACGTAAGCACGACTTGCCTCGAAATATTCGTTCTCGATATCAAGCAGGTCGAGCAGCGAGCGCTGGCCAATATCGAACTGTTGCTTGTAGGCGCCACGCACGCGGTCAGTGGTCTGACGGTGCTCATTCAGGTAAGCCAACTGGTCACGCAGGCGGCGGGTGTCGTTGAAGGCAATCGTGGTCGTCTGGCGAATGTCCACACAGGCCTTATCACGCAGGTTGATAGCCTGTTCGACGCGGTCACTGGCGGCACGAAACGACGCTAGATCGCTGCCCCCACGATAGAGATTGATGCTACCCACCAGCTCGATGCTGTGGCGGTCTTCATGTTCATTGTCCGAGATGAAGTCGCCGTCCGTGTCGCTACCTTTATAGGTACCGGTACGACCCACCAGGTCCAATCGAGGGTGGAACGGCGCCTTGGTGCCTTCACGCTCGGCTCTGGAGGCTTCAATGTTCTCGATGGCCGCATGAAAGTCAGGATTGCCGTCATATGCCAGCTGCAGCGCCTGAGCAACATCGGCCGGGAGCAGCTCGGCAAAGGTGGGCGCCGGGGCCAGAGACTCCGGAGGGAGCTCGCCGACCAGCCGCTGGAAGCGCGCAGACACGTCATGCAGGTTCGACGCTTCGGTGATCAAGTTGGACTCGGCAAGCGCCAAACGACCGCTTATCTGCTCCAGGTCAACCCGGCGACCGGCACCGGATAGCGCCCTCGCCTCAATCTGCTGGTACACTTCCAAGTGTTTCTGGTAGTTATCCTGGGCCAGCCCCACCAGGCGACGGTAGCGCTGAACGTCAAGATAGGCATTGGTCGCGTCAAGAGCGGCGTCCTGACTCGCGCCCAGCAGTTCGTAGTAACGTACCAGCTCGGCACGACTGAGGCGTTCCACTTCGCTAGCAGTGGCAAAGCCGTCATAAATCATCTGATTGAGCGTCATCTCGACGTAATCGGTGTCGTAGCTCCCCTGCTGGTCGTTCTGCCGGTCTTCCAGGCCAACGCCAGCATTGACATCGATCTGAGGCAGATAGCCACCGAAGGCGACTCGCTCGTCGTGTCCTGCGGCCTGGAAGCCATTCCAGGCTGCCAATACCTCAGGATTGGTATTGATCGTTTGCTCCACCACATCGCGCAATGTCGCTGCGCCCGGTGAAGACGTGCCTGCTGGCAATGACTGTGCATCCTGCGCCAGTACAACAGGCGCCACCATCATCGCTGACGTGGTCAGCGCAACGGCTCGCACCAAAGGCCGCAACAGAGCGGAGCGAGCTTCTCGGCTGTAACTGTTCATCTGTGTTCCCTTAATTATCAATGGCCGCAGCCAGTACAAGTGAATCTAGTACCAACGAACTAGCTCAACAACCCAATTCACCGTTGAACCCGTCATGCTGACTCGGCGCTACCAGACTCATCATCCCGGTATGGGTGGCCAGCTTTTTTCCTTCAACGCCAAGCATCCAGCAACATTGTTGGCGATCGCCCCACCCCATCACCCGCTACAATACTCGCACAAACGATCACATTCTGTAACACCAAAAGCTCCAAACACTCATTCCAGGGGCGATTGAATGCTTGACACAGACAAATGAACTGCTCCTAAAAGTCATGAATCCCGTTCACTGGCTCAATCATGCTATCGTAGAAGCCAGCATCACGTACCCATTTCAGGAGTCTCAGATGGCCTCATCCGAAATCCAAAAAACCCGCGTCATCAATGAATTGACGGGATTCATCAAGAAACTGCTGCAGGACCCCAAGATCCTGGAAACCTCTCTGGAGATTGCCCGGCGTCACCTCGAAAAAGGCAGTGACAGCGGCGTCATGGCGGACATCGCCAACGAAATTTCTGATACCACCAGCATTCACATTCCTGACAGTGCTGACGAACACTCCGAGGCCGATCGTCTCTTCCTCGAACTCCTAAAAGAGGTAGTGCAAGAGGAAAAAGCGCTGTATTGACAGGCACATTACGGCGTAGCAATCACCATCGCTGACCTCCCCCCTGGCGGTCAGCGTTTTTTTTAATATCCATGCAAACATTGATCTAGATCACTATTGCCATTCTTACACTCACGCACCGAACTTCACACCATGGAATTTCGTCTTACGCTCTCCGCTGACGTTTCTACCAAGTCAGCCTCTGTCAGGCGCCATATGGGGCGCTGTCTAGCCACCAACGTCCGCAATGCACTGCGCCGGGAGCTGCCAGGGTCAAAGGTGGTTACTACACATGACCATCTAGTCGTACGACTCCCGTCCCATGTGGATAACGCCCAGCACACATGGGCACTCGACACTTTGGCGAGCACCCCCGGCATTCAGAAGATAGCCCACATCCAGCGGCGTGAATTGGCTGACTGGCGAGCGACCCTCGCCGGGCTCGCCCTGGAGAAGGCCGAGCAGGTGGAGGGACGCGAGTTCAGGATCAAGGTCAGGCGCAAGGGAAGGCACACTTTCAACTCCGTCGATGCAGAGCGCTTCCTGGGCGCCGAGCTGCTGCGCCACACGCGCCACGCCAAGGTCAATCTCACGCATCCCGACCTCACCATTTCACTAAGGCTCGACGGCGCTGAACTGATTGACGAAGTGGCTACTACGGCGGGCGTCGGCGGTTTCCCTCTGGGCACACAGGATCAGGCACTGGTGCTGATGTCAGGTGGCTTCGACTCGCCCGTCGCCGCCTACCGGATGCTCAGGCGCGGGATAAAGTGCCACTTCATTCTGTTTCGCTTCGGCGGAGAGGCACAGGAGCAGGCCGTCAGACAGCTGACCCATGACCTCTGGCGACGCTTCAGCGCGTCACACAAGGTCAGCTTCACCAGCGTTCCCTTCGAAAAGGTTGTCGACCAGCTCACCCGTGAGGTGCCCGACGGCCTGGTGTCCCTGGTACTGAAACGCCACATGGTGGCTGCCGCTGCTCGGGTGGCCCAGCGCGCCCGGATTCCCGCGCTGGTCACGGGCGAGGTGATCGCCCAGGTGTCCAGCCAAACCTTGAGCAACCTGGGGCTGATTGACAAAGCCAGCCACTTGCCCGTGCTGCGCCCCCTGCTGACAGAAGACAAACAGTCCATCATCGACGAAGCCAGGCGTATTGGCACCGCACAAGCGTCAAGCCAGATGCCGGAGTACTGTGGGGGTATGTCAGCTCGACCACTGGTGAAGACGTCCCTGGCAGCGCTGGAAGAAGCCGAAGCCAGGCTGCCAGCTGAGCTACTTGACGACGCCCTGAGCCGGATGCGCCAGTTTTCCGCAGATGACCCAGGTAAGGCTGAGCTAACGCCATGCCAGCCCCTCGATGAACTCACCATTGCGGAGCTCACCGCCGCAGCTGACGCCACTATCCGCGTCATCGACGTGCGCTCACCGGATGAAGCAGCTCGACGGCCACTGACCATTGCGGGCCACGAGGTCGAGCAGGTGCCTTTTTATGAATTGGCGACCCGAGCCGCTGCGCTGTCTCGGGACTCCCGCTATCTGCTGTACTGCGACCAAGGCATCATGAGCCGCCTGCAGGCGCTATCCCTCAAGGATCAAGGTCTGCCGCGAGTAGGCGTGCTGCTGGCTCGAAGCAAGCGCGACGCGGCATAAACTGGCGCGCTTACGACATCCCATCAGCATTTGCCTGAACTCAGGCGCTCACACACGATAGCGGATGCACTAGCGCTCGATCATGGCTACAATCGACGCCTGATTTTCAACGGGATATCACGTCACATCATGTCCACTTCCGCACCCGACAAGCGCCAGATTCTGGTTACCAGTGCCTTGCCCTACGCCAATGGAGCCATCCACCTGGGTCACCTGCTGGAGTACATCCAGACGGACATCTGGGTGCGGTTCCAGAAGAGTCGGGGGCACCAGTGCCATTATGTCTGCGCGGATGACGCCCACGGCACCGCGATCATGCTGCGTGCCGAGCAGGAAGGCATCAGCGCCGAGGCCCTGATCGATCGCGTGTCCCGCGAGCACCAGCAGGACTTTGCCCGCTTCGGAGTGGCCTTCGACAACTATCATTCGACCCATTCCGAGGAAAATCGCAGCTTCAGCGAGCTCATCTACACCCGCCTGCGTGACAAGGGTCACATCGCGACCCGAGACATCGAACAGATGTATGATCCGGTCAAGGGGCTGTTCCTCGCCGACCGCTTCATCAAGGGCACCTGTCCCAAGTGCCATACGGCGGATCAGTATGGTGACAACTGTGAGGCCTGCGGGGCGACCTACACCCCTGCCGAGCTCATCGATCCGGTGTCGGCCATCTCGGGAGCCACACCGGAAGTTCGCAGCTCGACCCACTACTTCTTCAAGCTGCCGGATTTCGCGGACTTCCTGAATGCCTGGATCAAGGACGATCACGTCCAACCCCAGATCCGCAACAAGCTGATGGAGTGGTTCGAGTCGGGCTTCAACGAGTGGGACATCTCCCGCGACGCGCCCTACTTTGGTTTCGAAATTCCCGACGCACCCGGCAAGTACTTCTACGTCTGGCTCGACGCGCCCATCGGTTATCTGGCCAGCTTCAAGAACCTGTGCGACCGCGAGGGCCTGGACTTCGACAGCTACTGGCAGCCGGATTCCCAGGCAGAGGTCTATCACTTCATCGGCAAGGACATCGTCTACTTCCACGCCTTATTCTGGCCAGCCATGCTGCACGGCGCCGAGATGCGCACCCCGACGGCGGTCAATTGCCATGGGTTCGTCACCGTCAATGGCGCCAAGATGTCAAAATCTCGTGGCACCTTTATCAAGGCGGCGACCTACGCCGAGCACCTCAATCCTGAGTACTTGCGCTACTACTTCGCTGCGAAGCTGACGTCACGCGTCGACGATCTTGACCTCAATCTCGAGGACTTTGCCCTGCGCGTGAATGCCGACCTGGTCGGCAAGGTCGTGAACATCGCCAGCCGCTGCGCCGGCTTCGTCAAGAAACTTGGCGACGGACGGCTGTCGTCCCACTGCGCGGAGCCGGATATGCTGGCGCGTTTCATCGCAGCGGGAGACGAAATCGCCAGCTACTACGAGCAGCGTGAATTCGGTCGTGCCATGCGCAAGGTGATGGAGCTGGCCGATGACGCCAACACCTACATCGCCGACAAGGCCCCCTGGGCCCTGGCGAAGGAAGCGGGACGCGAGCAGGAAGTCTTGGACATCTGCTCCATGGGCATCAACCTGTTCCGGCAGCTGATGGTGTATCTGGCGCCCGTCGTCCCCGCCATGGCCGAGCAGGCAGCGACGTTCATGAACCTTCACAGCCTTGACTGGAACAGCCGCGAAACCTGGTTGGGCGATCACCCGATCAACAAGTTCAAGCCGCTGATGACCCGCGTCGACGGCGACCGTATCCAGTCCATGATCGAAGCCTCCAAGGAGGACCTGGTGGAGGAACAGAAGCTCAAGGAAGCCCCCAAGGGCCCGCTAGCCGAAACGCCGATCGCCGACGAGATCAGCTTCGACGACTTCGCCAAGGTGGATCTGCGCATTGCGCGTATTGCCAAGGCAGAATACGTGGACGGCGCGGACAAGCTGCTCAAGCTGTCCCTGGACCTGGGCGGCGAGAGCCGCCAGGTGTTCGCCGGCATTCGTCGCGCCTACTCCCCGGAAGCCCTGGAAGGCAAGCTGACGGTCATGGTGGCCAACCTGGCGCCTCGCAAGATGCGCTTCGGCATCTCTGAAGGTATGGTGCTGGCCGCCGGCAATGACGATGGCATCTACCTGCTGGAACCCCACAGTGGAGCCGAGCCGGGCCAGCGCGTCAGCTAAGCTCGTGCTCTGCTACTCCCTGCCGGCGGGCTCTAGCCCGCCGGCCGCTATACCGTGCATGCCATGACCGACGTTCTCCTCGTTCTCGTCAGTACCGCCCTGGTCAACAACTTCGTTTTGGTGCAGTTCCTCGGACTATGCCCTTTTCTAGGGGTCTCCTCCAAGCTGGAGTCCGCCCTGGGCATGGCCCTGGCGACCACCTTCGTGCTGACCTTGGCGGCCGCCGCCAGTCATCTGCTGTACCGCTACCTGCTCGTCCCCTTTGAGCTGGAGTACCTGCGTACCATTGCCTTTATCGTGGTGATCGCCGTGGTGGTTCAGGCTACGGACATCATGGTCAGGCATACCAGCCCCCTGCTTCACCGGGTGCTAGGCATTTTCCTGCCGCTGATCACGACTAACTGTGCCGTACTCGGTGTCGCCCTGCTCAGCCTCCAGCGTGACAGTGGCTTCTTCGGTGCTGTGCTGTACGGCTTCAGTGCAGCGCTGGGTTTCTCCCTGGTGCTGATCATGCTCGCCGCCATGCGCGAACGCCTGGCTGCTGCAGACGTACCACGCCCGTTTCGAGGCCCTGCCATCGCCATGGTCACCGCCAGCCTGATGTCGCTTGCCTTTATGGGCTTTGCCGGCTTGGCGAAGGGGGCAATCCAGTGACCGCCCCTTCACTGCTCGGCCTGCTGCTGCTGGTAAGCCTGATCGGCAGCTGTGGCTTGCTGCTTGGATGGATGCACCGACGTTTCGGCGCCGGCGAGGACGGCCTGGTCCAGCAGATCGACGCGCTGCTGCCTCAGACCCAGTGTGGCCAGTGTGGTTACCCTGGCTGCCGCCCCTATGCCGAGGCAGTGGAGCAAGGCGAAGCGATCAACAAGTGTCCCCCAGGGGGCGACACCACCATTACCGAACTCGCCGCCTTACTGGGACGTGATCCCGTTCCCCTGGATGGCGAAGCAACCAGCACCACCATGGTGGCCTTTATTCGGGAAGATGAGTGCATTGGCTGTACCAAGTGCATCCAGGCCTGTCCCGTGGACGCCATTATCGGGGCGTCGAAGCTGATGCACACGGTGATTGCCGACGAGTGCACCGGCTGCGACCTGTGCGTCGCACCCTGCCCGGTTGACTGCATCGACCTGCTGGAGAGACCACCGGCGATGGGCGAATCCGTTCGTCTCATCGCGTCGGACCGCCCATCGGGAGAACACCATGTCAACGCGTGAACGCCTGCGGCGCTGGCTGGGTCTCGGCGGCTCCTGTGCGCCAGGCATCCGCCCTGACACCCGCAAGGCCCAGACCCGTGATCTCGGCATTCGACGCGCGCCGCTGCCACCACAGGTCTCCCTGGCGCTCAATGACAACTCCCACAAGCCGTGGGCCGAAACACTGCTGGAAGTGAACGACGGTGACTGGGTTCGGGCGGGCCAGCGCATCGCCCGCCCGGTGGGACATTTGGCACTGCCGCTGCATGCCCCCATCAGCGGACGGGTCAATTTGTCTGGCGCCGCGGCCATCACCTCCACCCGGGAGCGTGTAAGTGATGCACCAGGCATTGTCATCGTTGCCGAAGGCAGCCAGCAGATCCTCACCATGCGGCCGCTGGCAGCCGAGCAGGCATCTCCAGAGCAGATTTTTGAGCGCATCGCAGAGGCGGGTATCGCAGGCATGGGAGGCGCAGGCTTTCCGGCCGCCTTGAAAGCCAGAGCCGCCCACCGCGCCGGCATCGACACCCTGCTGATCAATGCCGCTGAATGTGAACCCTACATCACCGCTGACGATGCCTTGCTGCGTCACGACGCCGAAAGGGTCGTGAGCGGCGCGCTGATTCTCGCGCGCGCTACCGGTGCCACCCGCATCATCGCCGGCATCGAAGATGACAAGCCAGAGGCGGCCGAGGCGCTATCGGCCGCCCTCGCCATGTCTGCACTGCCGACCGACGTCGTGATCATCCCGACCCGCTACCCAAGCGGCGGTGAGCGTCAGTTGATCGACCGCCTGCTGGCGCGAAGGATGACGCCGCAGCAACTGCCGGTTGACGTCGGGGTGTTATGTCACAACCCCGCCACCCTGGCCGCCATCCACGACGCGGTGATTCGCGGCCTCCCCGCCATCACCCGCATCGTGACGCTGGCGGGTCAGGCGTTGAGTGCACCGGGCAACGTTGAGGCCAGAGTGGGCACACCGGCAGCCACGCTGTTGGCTGACGCTGGACTGGATACCTCCAGGCTCGCCAAGTTGATCGATGGAGGCCCACTGATGGGGCACCACCGGTCGCTTGCCAGCGCAGCGACAACCCCCACGACCCACTGTCTGATCGCGGCCACCGAACAAGAGCTGCCCAGCCCGCCCCCGCCGTCGCCCTGCATTCGCTGCAACGACTGCGTGCCCGCCTGTCCTGCGGGCCTGGCGCCTCAGCAGCTGTGGTGGCACACGCGGGTCGAAGATGACGAACGGGCCAAGGCCCACGGCCTGCTTGCCTGTATCGAGTGCGGCGCTTGCGACTATGTATGCCCCAGCCACCTTCCGCTGGCGGCATCCTTCGGCGAGGCCAAGCGCCGCCTGCGGGTTGCCGACGCCGAAAGGGCCAGGGCGGACCAGGCCCGAGCTCGCTTCGATGCCCGCAAGGAGCGCATGCAGCGCGAACAGAATGAGCGTGAAGCCAGACGCCAGGCGCGCAAGGCGGCGCTGCGACGTCCCGCTCCCAAGACCCCAGCGGATGACCACGCGCCCACCTCCTCGGCTCCCGCCGATCTGCGCAGCCTGCGCATCGCCCAGGCAGCGGCCAAGGCGGCGCTGCGTAAGGCAGAGAAGGCGCTCGAGCGTGCCGCCCAGCAGCAGCAACCCAGCGAGGTGCTGGCCGACCTCGAGTCTCAGCAGAGCACTGCCCGCGAACATCTAGAGGCTGCCAATGCGCAGCTGGCCGCCGCCCGCCAGGAAGCCCCGACATCATGAGCTACTTGCACCAGACAGCGCCTATCGCCAGCAGCGCCCGCGTGATGCGCAGCGTCTCGTTGGCCTGCTTGCCCGGCATCGCCGCTCAGACCTGGTACTTCGGTGCCGGTGTCATCACCAATGTGCTGACCGGCATCCTGTGCTGCTGTCTGGTAGAAGCCCTGATGCTCGCCGCAAGATCACGTCCACTGCGCCCAACACTGGCCGACGGTAGCGCCATGCTGACCGGCATTCTGCTCGGCGCGGCGCTGCCCGCTGGTATCAGTGTCTGGCTCATTCTGATCGGTGCCGTGGCCGCCATCGCCGTGGCCAAGCACCTCTATGGTGGGCTGGGGCACAACATCTTCAACCCCGCCATGGTCGGCTACGCGATGCTGCTGGTGTCCTTCCCGGTACCGCTGAGTCTATGGCCGGACGCCACAGGCTTTGGCGCCGGCGATGTCCAAAACCTCTCCCACCTGTGGCAGGGCTGGCTCGGCCAACTTGACGCGAACACATTGGACGCCGTCAGTGGCGCCACTCCCCTCGATGCGCTGCGTCAGCCTGCCGGCGCCTCGGTCATCGGCGATGCCAACCTCTCTTCACCTTGGGCCATCATCTCCCTGGCCTGGCTTTCTGGCGGGCTGGTACTACTGGCCCAGCGTCTCATCGACTGGCGACTGCCGCTGGCCATGCTGAGCACCATGGCAGTCCTGGCAGCGCTGTTAAACCAGGTGTCGGGTACTGGCTCCGTGGCATTTCATCTGTTCAATGGCGCCACCATCATGGGCGCCTTCTTTATCATCACCGATCCGGTCAGCGCTCCCGGCCATCGACGCGCGCGCTGGGTGTTCGGTGCCGCGATCGGCGCACTGGTCATGCTCATCCGGGGCTACGGGGGCTACCCCGACGCCATCGCTTTCGCCGTGCTGCTGATGAACCTCTCGGCCCCGCTGCTCGATCAACTGTGCTCAGGGACGCACCGCTCAGCCAGCGATGCGCCCAGGGGGAATTCATGACAGCCCCGACAGCGCCACCCTTACCAAGCCCGCGGGGGGCGGTCGCAACGCTGCTACTGCTTGCCGTCGTCACGTTAGCCAGCGTCGTGATAACGCACTGGCTGAGTGAGGCCCCGATCGCGGCCAATCGCGAGCACTATCAGCAGCAACTGCTGAAGCAGTTGGTACCGCCGCAGACAGCATCGATCGTTGCCCTCGACGACGTTCCCTCCTGGGAAGCGCGGGGGCCTAACGGCCAGCGACTCGCCACCGTTCACGCCGGTAAGGCGATGGGATACGGAGGTGCGATACGCCTGTTGGTCGCGTTCACCCCTGAAGGCAAGATCGTCGCGGTGCGCGTGCTTGAGCATCACGAAACCCCGGGTCTGGGGGACAAGATCGAACGACGCAAGAGTCCTTGGGTGGATCAGTTCGAGGGGCGCCATCAGGACGCCCTGGCGTTGACACCATCAGGTCCCATCGAGGCACTGACCGGCGCTACCATAACCTCAGAGGCCGTGATTCGCGCTGTCGTCGCCGCCACGCCAGCAGTCTCATCTGCCACCACCTCACCGCGGGAGACTCCTGATGAATGACGACTCGCATAGCTCGTCAGACAGCTCGTCAAATAGCTCCCTGACTCGCCAGCAGGCTCGCCAAATCGCCGCCAACGGACTGTGGAACAACAACCCTGCTCTGGTACAACTATTGGGGCTATGTCCATTGCTGGCGGTATCCGGCACCATCGTCAACGGCCTGGGACTCGGTCTTGCCACGCTGGCTGTCATGCTGGGCGCCAATGGCTGCGCATCGATGATAAGAGGTCACATCCGCCCCGAGATACGGCTGCCTGCCTTTGTCATGATCATTGCAGCGCTGGTGACCTGCACAGAACTCGCCATGGCCGCGATGGCCTACGAGCTTTATCAGGTGCTGGGCATCTTCCTGCCACTGATCGTGACCAATTGCGCCATCCTTGCGCGAGTAGAAGCCTTTGCCTCGCGCCAGCCGCTGGCCCCATCGCTGCTGGACGCGCTGATGAATGGACTAGGCTTCACCCTGGTGCTGATAGTGATTGGCGCCCTGCGCGAGGCTCTCGGCCAGGGCACACTGTTTGATGGCATGGAGCTACTGCTGGGTAGCGGCGCGGCTGACTGGGTGATCCAGCTACCGGGGGAGCGCCACATGCTGTTTATGGCGCTGCCGCCTGGGGCCTTTCTGATAACCGGCCTGCTGATTGCCGGCAAGAACGCCATCGACGACCACACCGCTCGCCGCCGCCCCGCCTCGCAGCCCCCTTCCGAGCAGCGAAGGGTGAGAGTCACCGGGACCATTCACTAGGCTCAATCACTCAGTTCAGCGCAACACCCAGTCACTGACTCAAGTCCCAACCTCCAGGCCGCAATTGAGCGTGACCGCAACCCTCGCTACGGGAGTCCCATGAACGCTGCCAAACGCCACGAAATCTTCACTCGACTGCGGGCCCATAATCCCGAGCCCACCACAGAGCTTCATTGGTCGACCCCGTTCGAGCTGCTGGCTGCAGTGCTGCTGTCTGCCCAGGCAACAGATGTCGGCGTCAACAAGGCCACGGCAAGGCTATTTCCCGTCGCCAACACGCCCCAGGCCATCATTGATCTGGGTATCGACGCCCTCAAGGACCACATCAAGACGATCGGCCTGTTCAACACCAAAGCCGAAAACCTGATGAAGACCTGCCATCTGCTGGTCCAGCAGCATGGCGGCGACGTGCCGCGTACTCGCCCTGAGCTAGAAGCACTCCCGGGAGTCGGCCGCAAGACCGCCAACGTGATTCTCAATACCGCTTTCGGCCAGCCTACCATTGCGGTGGACACCCATATCTTCCGAGTCTCCAACCGCACCGGCATCGCCAAGGGCAAGAACGTGATCGAGGTGGAGGAACGGCTGATGCGGCATGTGCCCAAGGAATTTCGCCAGGATGCACACCATTGGCTCATCCTCCACGGGCGCTACACCTGTGTGGCACGCAAGCCACGCTGTGGCAGCTGTGTGATCGAGGACCTGTGCGAGTTCAAGGAAAAGGTCGATCTGTAGCCTGACGTCCGACTCCTCAACGGCACGGCTAACGCCAAAGTTGAAGCGCATAGACCGTCAGGACACGTTACGCTGGCGCTCTATGCTGCAATATGAGCGATCAACCATGAACGATGTGCTGCGAGAACTCTGGATACCACTGGCCATGGCCTCGAGCTTCGGCGCCTTTACTGGCTCGCTGTTCCGCTTGAGCCGCCGCCCCGGGTCCGAACGTCCGCTGATGTTCCCGGTACTGGGCCTGCTGGGCGGCATCACCGCGTTCATGATCCACCAGGTGCTGGTGTGGACCGTTGGCGCCCCGACCTGGCTCCTGCCGGTACTGGTGGTCCTGCAAGTGTGGCTCTGGCTGGGGCCGCTGGGACCCAAGATGCCGCGGCGTCAGTCCCCTGGCGACTGAACGCCCATCGCAGCCCCCTGCGCTGTCGGTAGATACCCTGCCAGACCCTACGAGCCACCATTCCCGATCACGCCATGAAAAAGGCGCTCCTGCCACGGCAGGAGCGCCTTTTCTTTACCTACTGTCTCTACCTATTTTTCTACCTACTTCTCCGTTGTTGCCATCCACCTCTGTCACCTGTTCGACAGCGCCTACCCAGGCTATTCCCGAGTCGACGGACAGGGCGCTCCGCAGGGCGCGCAGGCGTTGGCATCCCGCTGATTCAGGGATGTACGGGCGTGACCATCTCCCATGTTGAAGGCAAAGGTTGGGCTGCTGAGATGATCCGCAAGTATCAGTACCAGGATGGCCAGCAACATGGCGATGATGCGGCTACGGCGGTAAGCGGCTTGCATGGCGCACTCCTTGTTCAATTGGGCAGACGGAACCAGGGCCGCAGGCGAATACCCACCAACGAACCAACAAAGGCGCAGGCGAACCACACCCAGGCATGCAGACTTCCAGAAGCCAAGCCCGAAAACAGCGCGCCGATATTACAGCCAAATCCCAACCTGGCGCCGTAGCCCAGCAGCAGGCCACCCACCACCGCGGCCAGAAATTGACGACCCTCTACCTTCTTGCGGCTGGCTTCGTTGAAGCGATTGGCCAGGCCCGCTGCCAGCATGGCCCCAAGCAGCAGACCGAAGTTCATTATCGAGGTGATATTGACCAGCACAGAGTCGGCCAGGGCCATGGCCGGATAGTCCCAGGTCCAGAACTCGAACTGGCTCATGTCCACGCCGATGGCCTGCAGCGCCTTTGCTCCCCACAGATTGAAGGCAAAGGTAATGCCCCAGGGGGCGCCTCCCACCAGCAGCGTCAGGGTGTTGCCGACTGCCAGCACCAATATGGCCCAAACGAAGGGCCAGCGGCCCTGCACGAGGGCCTTGAATGCACTCCCTTCTACTGGACGAAGGCGCAGCTCTGAACGCTCAAGCTCACCGTGAGCGCGACGCTCCACGCGATTGACCCACAGCGCGACCAAGCCCAGGCCGACCCACTGCACCGCTATCGCTCCCGGCACACCCACACTATCGATCAGACTGACCGGATCAAGACTGGGCAAGTCCAGCCACCAAGGCAGGTGGATCGAGCCGACCACCGCACCAATGATGAAGAACGCAAGCGTCACCAGCATGCGCAGATTGCCCGCGCCGACCGTAAACAGGGTGCCTGAACCGCACCCTCCGCCAAGTTGCATGCCCAGACCAAACACAAACGAGCCAACGATAAGCGAGGTGCCAATGGGCGCAACCGCGCCGACCAGACCGGGCTGGCCGCTGCCAAGCAAAGGAATCATCAATGCCGAGGTCAGGGCAAACAGCATCAGCTGCGCGCGCATACCGGCCCCGCGGCGTTTGGTGACCAGGTTTCGCCAACCGGCGGTAAAGCCGAAGGCACCGTGGTAAAGCGCCACGCCGAGCGCGATGCCAATGGCAAACAACACCACCAGAAAAGGCGCGGTCTCAAGCCATACCAGACCGCCCAGCACGACCATGCCGATCAGCGCCAGGCTGACGACGAAACGATCCACCTTGAGGGGGGCCTGTCCAGGAGTTTGTCCAGCGCTTTGCTCAGCGCCAGGTGGCCGAGCCCTGTGCGCGGAGCCAGCAGCGTCGCTAGCGGTGGCCGAAGCGGCCTGTGAAGACATCTGAGTCATGGAAGTGCATCTGTTCAAAGGAAGGAGTATCACCGCCGCCGGTGCCGCCACTGATTCACGGCGTCCTGGCGGCGGTCATCTAGGCATCGCCAATAGCCATCTAGAAGCTAACTATCTAAACGACACCTATCGAGGGATCACGGATCCAAGGGTCACTCGTCACCAAAGCCGAGCGCGTCCAGCACCTTGCCAAGCCCCTGCTTCGCCACCGCCAGCGGACGTGACTCATCCTGGGTCCACTCAGCCATGGAACCGTCATACAACGCCACGTTATCAAAGCCGGCAATTTCACTCAGCACGAACCAGTCAGTCGCTGCCCAGTGTCCGGTGTTGCAGAACGCCACGGTCTTGGCATCCGCATCCAGTTCTGCCGCCTGGATACGCGAGGTCACTTCCGCCGTATTCAACCGCCAGGCGCCGTCGTCATCGGCCAGCAGCGTCTGATGAGGCAGGTTACGTGCGCCAGGAATGGTACCTGGAGCAGTCGCTGCAGGAGACTGGTTGTCGCCCTTGAAGTAGTCCTCTGGGCGGGCGTCGACCAGCTGACCCTGGGACTCGCGGGCCGCCTCTACCTCTGCAGTCGTCGCCAGCAGAGCCTCATTCAGACGTCCTTCAAAGCGCACCGGATCAGGGTACTCTGCCGAGCCACTGGCCAGTTCGAGGCCTGCCGCTTTCCAACCGGCAAAGCCGCCGTCGAGGATCGCCACCTGCTCGTGACTCAGCACCTTGAAGGTCCAGTACACCCGTGCCGCGCTGCCAAAGTCCGTCGCGCCGGTACCCGCCGGCACCAGCACCACGGTATCGTCATTATCGATTCCGAGGCCGCCGATCAAGCGCTCAAGACTCGACACCGGCGGCATGACGCCGGTGACACCATCGCGGGTTTCCCGCCAGCCGTCCTCGGTATAGCTCGAATACAGACTGCCGGGAATGTGGGCTTCCTCGAAGCTTGACCGGTCACCGCCATTGTCGATGCTGGAGCGAATATCCAGCACCACCACATCGTCATTATCCAGGTTCGCTTCAAGCCACTCAGGACTGACCAGCGGCTCGACATCGGCTGCATGCGCGGAGCTCGCCATCGTCAGCGCCCCCGCAAGCGTCAGTAAGATGCGCATAAAGTTGACCTCTTGGGTAGGAGATCAACCCATTATCCTGCTCGCAGCTGCAAACTCAATATGCTTGGCATGAATAATGATTTACGTGCTCATAACCAAAACCGATCAGCCACCGGGTCAAACCTGTTCCCATAACGACGGTCGAGGCTCTGTCCGAAACGTCGACAAGCGCAGGCACTTTTCAGCCAAGCCCTAGAGTGAGAGCTCACCGCCCTTTTCCGTCGCACGGCCATAGGCGGGGCGCGCCCGGGTTTGCTCGAGAAAGCGCGTGAGCGCCGGATGGTCAGACAACATGCCCCGACCTTCCAGCGCCAGTAGCGGGAAACTCATCTGGATATCCGCCGCGCTGAACGTCTCTCCCGCGAACCAGCGGTGCTCTGCCAGATGCTGCTCCCAAAAGCCTATCAGCCGTCGTATTTCTGGCCCGAGATACTGCTCTTTTACCCCCTTGGCGAACATCTTGCCCAAAGGACGTACCAGAGCCGGCACAGGGGGCTTGCTGAGCCTGCCAAACACCAGATTCATCACCAGCGGGGGCATCGCCGAGGCCTCCGCATGGTGCATCCAGAACACATAGTCATCGTAGGCTTCACTGTCGACGGAGGGAGACAGCGCCTGCTCCCTGTCGTAATGGCGCAGCAGATACTCGATGATCGCACCGCTTTCTGCCACGACCCTGCCCGCCTGATGCTGGTCGGTGATCAGCGGCGACTTGCCTAGCGGGTGAACCTGCTTGAGGGATTCAGGGGCCAGCATGGTCTTGGGATCACGCCGATAGAGCTGAATGTCATAGTCGACTCCAAGCTCTTCCAGTAGCCAGACCACTCTGAGAGAGCGGGAGTTTTCGAGATGGTGCAATACGATCATGTGGTCTCCTTTACCCCATGGCTGAAACAGAAACGGCGCCCAGGGGGCGCCGTTTCCATCGCTTCGTCTCAATCAGACGAGAACATGCCATCACCGACTTCATCGATGTAGCGTTCCGCCTTCTGTCGCATCAGCGCATCACAGGCCTCACGCCCAGGCACCAGGTCAGAGCGCTCGAAAGCGTGTTCCAGCGTCTCGCCACCCTCGATGGGCTTGCGAATAAAGCCGCTGACGCGATACTGACCGCCCTGCTCCTGCGGACGAGACACGATCAGGAATCCGCGATACTCCACGGCCTCGGCCTCCTCCGTGGAACGCGATTCAGCGGCGCCTCCACCCTTGAAAAGGCTGCCGATCAGCTTCTTGAACATGTCGCCTCCTGGATCTGATGGTCGAACGCCAAGCGCTTAGTCCTGACGACGGCCCTTGCCTGCGGCGATACGCAGACGCAGCGCATTCAGCTTGATGAAGCCTTCCGCATCCTTCTGGTCGTAGGCGCCCTTGTCGTCTTCAAAGGTCGCGATGGACTCGTCGAACAGCGACTCGTCGGAGCGACGGCCTGCCACGATGGCATTGCCCTTGTACAGCTTCATGCGAACAACGCCGGACACATTCTTCTGGGTCTCGTCGATGGCGGCCTGCAGCATGCGACGCTCCGGGCTCCACCAGTAGCCGTTGTAGATGACCTCGGCATACTTGGGCATCAGCTCATCCTTGAGGTGGGCTTCTTCCCGGTCGAGGGTCAACGACTCGATGGCGCGGTGAGCACGCAGCATGATGGTACCGCCAGGGGTTTCATAGCAGCCGCGAGATTTCATGCCGACGTAGCGGTTCTCGACGATATCGAGACGGCCGATACCGTTGTCACCACCCAGCTTGTTCAGCTTCTCCAGCACTTCGTGGGGCTTCATCGGCACGCCGTCGATGGCCACGATGTCGCCCTTTTCAAAGGTCAGCTCGACGTAGGTCGGAGTGTCCGGTGCCGCTTCCGGCGACACGCTCCAGCGCCACATGTCCTCTTCGGCTTCCGCCCAGGGATCTTCGAGAATGCCGCCCTCGTAGGAGATATGCAGCAGGTTGGCATCCATCGAGTAAGGGGACTTCTTTTTCTTGCTGAAGTCGACGGGAATATCGTGCTGCTGGCAGTAGGCCATCAGCTTCTCGCGGGAATTCAGATCCCACTCACGCCACGGCGCAATGACCTTGACGCCAGGCTTCAGGGCGTAGCCGCCCAGTTCGAAACGGACCTGATCGTTGCCCTTGCCGGTAGCACCGTGGGAAATCGCATCGGCACCGGTCTGGTTGGCAATCTCGATCAGACGACGAGCGATCAGCGGACGCGCGATAGAGGTACCCAGCAGGTACTCACCTTCGTAAATGGTGTTGGCACGGAACATCGGGTAGACGTAGTCGCGCACGAACTCTTCACGCAGGTCCTCGATGTAGATTTCCTTGACGCCCAGGGCCTCAGCCTTGGCACGGGCCGGCTCGACTTCCTCACCCTGACCGATGTCGGCGGTAAAGGTCACCACTTCGCAGTGGTAAGTCTCCTGCAACCACTTGACGATGACGGATGTGTCCAGACCGCCCGAATAGGCGAGCACGACCTTCTTGACATCGGACATGCTAGGGGCTCCTTCTTGTATGACAGACATGACGTGACCAGCGCATTCCTTCATGAATGGCGCTTGAAGAGGGCCGAGTATAGCGCGCATGGCCGGTGTCGAATACCGCTACGGGACGCCGCGCTGCCAAACTGCTAGACTTTCGCCGTTTCGGCCTGCATCACACAGGCCCATTACCCCACGGCCCGACAAGGAGAGGTGCATGAGCGAGCTGATCGCCCGCGAACTCATGGCGCAACGTTTTCGCAGTTTTCTGCCGGTGGTGGTGGATATCGAGACCGGCGGCTTCAATCCCGAAAGCGACGCCCTGCTGGAGATCGCCGCTGTCACCCTGACCATGGACCCGGAGGGCAACCTGCTGCCCGACGCTACCTTTGCCTATCACATCGAGCCGTTTGCCGGCGCCAACGTCGAACAGTCGGCACTGGACTTCACCGGCATTCGTCTCGACGACCCCCTGCGTCAGCAGGTCGCCGTGACTGAAGCCGAGGCGCTGGGTGAAATATTCCGTCCAGTGCGCAAGGCCATCAAGGCTCATGGCTGCACCAGAGCCATTCTGGTAGGCCACAACGCTGCCTTTGACCATGGCTTCCTCAATGCCGCGACCAACCGCTGCGACATCAAGCGCAACCCCTTCCACCCGTTCTCAAGCTTCGATACCGCCTCCCTGGCAGGACTGGTCTACGGCCAGACCGTGCTGGCCCGAGCTTGCCGTGCCGCCGGCATCGACTTCGACAACAACGCCGCCCACTCTGCCCGCTATGACACCGAGCGCACGGCCGAGCTGTTCTGCGCGATGGTCAACCGCTACAAGGACCTGGGCGGTTGGCGGCTGGCTCAGCAGGAACAGGGAATGGAGGAGGACTGACACCGGTCCATGCCTTTTTACTGCGGCAGGATGCTGCTCACCAGAGAGACTCTCGACATACGACAAGGCCCCGCTGGTGTCCACACCAGCGGGGCCTTGCGTTTGATCAGTCAGATGACCGTGTTTGATCCGTCGCGCGGGGGCGCGGTAACACCCTCACCACCTCGGCGATCCAGCGGCTAGCCGGCCCTGACCGGTCAATCGAATGCTAGGCTGCACCTTACTCGGCGCCGCCCTCTTCATTCTGGCGAGCACGTTCAGCGGCTTGCTTGATCAGGGGCTCAAGTTCGCCATTGTTATGCATCTCGACCACGATGTCGCAACCGCCGACCAGCTCACCTTCCACCCACAGCTGCGGGAAGGTCGGCCAGTTGGCCACCTTGGGCAGTTCGGCACGAATGTCGGGGTTGTCCAGTACGTTGACGAAAGCAAAGCGCTCGCCACACGCCATCAGCGCCTGCACGGTCTGCGCAGAGAAGCCGCACTGCGGCAGCTGCGGAGACCCCTTCATGTAAATGAGAATGGGGTTTTCGCTGATCTGGCGCTGAATGTTCTCGACGGTGGTGCTCATCACGGCTCCTCAATGATTCGGGCTTGTCTGGCATGTCCTCACGGTACGATGCATGCCCTTACGGTTCGCTTTCGGCCGATACGATGGGGTCAACATCCGCACTTTTCAATGCGCGTCGGGATCGATACCCCTTTCGAGACAATACCTGATTGCCACGCTCGGCCTTTCCTTGAACGCATTGTACGGCCCAGCGGCGCGTTGCGCATCCCCTCCGCGCTGGCTAGGATGGTCGTTTTTTACCTCGTTGGAGAGACGCCATGGCCGCCCGCCACTTCCTGACCCTACTGGACCTGAGCCAGGATGAATTGCGCTACCTCATCCAGCGCGCGATCACGATCAAGAATGGGCTCAAGGCCCAGGGCCCGACCTACGCGCCCTTTACCAACCGCACCCTGGCGATGATCTTCGAGAAGTCGTCAACACGGACTCGTGTCTCCTTCGAGACCGCCATGGCTCAGTTCGGTGGTCACGCGCTGTTCCTCTCGCCTAGGGACACTCAACTAGGACGTGGCGAGCCCATTGGAGACACGGCTAGGGTGCTGTCAGAGATGGTTGACGCGGTGATGATCCGTACCTTCTCCCACCAGGGGCTTGAAGAGTTCGCCGCTGCCAGCGACGTTCCGGTCATCAATGCGCTGACCGATGATTACCACCCCTGCCAGCTGCTGGCGGACGTGATGACCTGGACCGAGCTGCGGGGTAGCGTCAAGGGCCGCACGGCGGTATGGATCGGGGACGGCAACAACATGTGCCACTCCTGGATCAATGCCGCACGCCAGTTCGACTTCTCCCTGCGCATCTGCTGCCCTGAAGGCTACGAGCCCCGCGAGGATATCCTGGCAGCCGCAGGAGACCGAGTGACCATCCTCCGCGATCCCATGACCGCCGTCGCAGGTGCCGACCTGGTGACAACCGATGTATGGGCATCCATGGGACAGGAAGAGGAGCAGGCGCGCAGAGAAGCCGACTTCGCCGCCTTCCAGGTGACTGAGGCCATGCTGGATGCGGCGGACAAGGACGTGCTGTTCCTGCACTGCCTACCCGCTCACCGCGGCGAAGAGATCAGCGAAACCTTGCTGGATGATCCCCGCGCCGTGGTCTGGCAGGAAGCCGGCAACCGCCTGCATGCCCAGAAGGCACTGCTGGAGTTCCTGATGCTGGGTCAGGTCAGTCACTGATACCCGGCGACTCGCTGCTTATCAGCAAGGCCCTGCCGCAATATCGCGGCAGGGCTTGGCGATACGCCTAAGGCCTGTCGCCCCCTTAAGTCGCTGCCATCTATCCACGCCTCCCGTTTCATTCCTCTCGTTACCTTTCTCTTGTTACCTTTCTTTCGCTACGCCCCACCCACACCAACGCGGGCTTCAGCGCCCTGGGATCCCCATCGAGTCATGCTGAGCAGGCACCACGTCAACGAGTGCTTGAACCAAAACACCTACAGCGCCTGCAACGGCTGGCCATGACCCACGGCATGTATTAGCAAGCGGACAAGGAATAGACTTTGGTCTAATCAGACTAATGTCGTATACTTGCGCCATATTTCTGTCAGAGATCGCCGCATGGCACTGCTCGCCGAACATAATGACACCGCTCAGCGCATCGACCTGACCGCCTTTATCGAGGACCTTTACCGCGACGGCGACGTCCTTGAGGCCTTGACCAACAGTGATCGTGGTCTTAGCGCCACACGCCTTGATGCCCTTACCCGGACCCGCTCCCAGGCGTCCCGGCTGCGTCGCCTGCTGCGGCAATCGCTGGTCATCCACAATCCACGCGGCAGGCTGATCCTGACACAGGCTGGCCGAAAGCTGGCATTTGAGCTGTACGGCGTGGGCGCCGCCGATCTCTAGGCACCGTTTCAGCGGTTGTAGCTAGCACTCCCGGTGTTGGCTATACCGTTCTTGCCCGCCCATTTCTGTCTCTCTCGCTTCTGTCTCACTCGAATCAGCTTTCCGCCTCCTCAGCGGAACGTCACCCGAGCTGTCTCGCCTGAGCCAACACCAGCCGCACACCAAGACTCGATGACGGGCCCTTCCCCCTTGGTCCGCTGACACAGCGACGTCGTCCGATCCCTCTATTCTCCTATCTGATTCCCGCTTCGCGGGGCAGGCTGATTCACGCTTCGCGGGGCAGGCTGATTCACGCTCTAAGGGGAGAACATCCGAGTCCGTATCATCTTGCTGGCTATCGGCGGCGATGCCCTGCCTATTGCCCTGGGCCGACTCCGCCCTACCTCAAAGGCGCCTGACGACAAGAATATGGCGCTTTTCGCCAAGTCGCACCGCCGTCACTTCGCCACACTACCTCTCGATTCATTCAGCCGCGGAGTGACGAGGCGCTGTCTGCGCCACGGCGCCGGCCTGTCAGGCGGCGTGAACTCGCCTTCGAGCCACTTGGCTTGGGGGCTACGGCCGACGTCCCGTCATCCGAGATCGAGAGGAGCCCTCCATGAACCGTAACGTCATCCTGACCTGCGCCGTGACCGGTGCCGGCGATACCACCGGCAAGAGTCCCAAGGTGCCGGTAACCCCCAAGCAGATTGCCAACGACTGCATCGAGGCGGCCAAGGCCGGTGCCAGCATTGCGCACATCCACGTGCGCGACCCGGAAACTGGCGGCGTCAGCCACTCCCTCGACCACTTCCGTGAAGTCATGGAGCGGGTGCGCGAGGCCGACACCGATATCGTCATGAACATTACCGCTGGTGGCGGTGGCGACTGGATCCCTGACAGCCAGGACCCCACTCGGGGCGGACCGGGCACCGACATTCAGACGCCGGCCCAACGCCATGAGCCAGTCGGGGAACTGCTGCCCGAACTGTGCACCCTGGACTGCGGCAGCCTCAACTTTGGCGACATGATCTACGTCAACTCGGCTGACTGGCTGCGTGAACATGCCCGCCTGGTGCAGGCTGCCGGGGTCAAGCCTGAGCTGGAGTGCTTCGATCTGGGCCATGTGTGGTTCGCCCGCCAACTGCAGGCTGAAGGCCTGATCGACGGCGACCCGCTCTACCAACTTTGCCTTGGCATCCCGTGGGGCGCCGAAGCCGATACCGAGACCATGCTGGCGATGCGCAACAAGCTGCCGGCCAACGCCAACTGGGCGGCATTCGGCATTGGCCGGCACCAGATGCCGATGGCCGCTCAAGCGGTGATGCTCGGTGGCCATGCCCGGGTTGGGCTCGAGGACAACCTGTACCTCGAAAAGGGCGTGCTGGCCTCCAACGCTCAACTGGTCGAGAAAGCCGGCAGCCTGATCAACCACCTGGGCGGCAAGGTCATGACACCGGCAGAGACCCGAGATTTCCTCAAGCTGCGCAACCCACACACCGGCACCGTCATGGGAGAACAGGCATGAAACAGCTATCTGTCATCGGCACCGGTGTGATCGGCAACGGCTGGATCGCCCGTGCCCTGGCCAGCGGTTGGAGCGTGGTCGCTTTTGATCCGGACCCCGCCGCCGAAGCGCGCACCCGGGCGTTTGTGGACAATGCCTGGCCTGCGCTGCAACGCCTGGGTCTGGCCGACGGCGCCAGCATCGACCACCTGCGCTTTGCCTCCTCACTGGAAGCCGCCGTGGACGGCGCCGACCTGATCCAGGAGAACGTACCGGAAAGACTCGAGCTCAAGCAGAGCATCCTGGCCCAGATCGATGCCGCGGCTCCTGCCGATGTGCTGGTGGGCTCCTCGACGTCGGGATTCAAGCCCACCGACCTGCAGCAGGACTGTGCCAAGTCACCCGGGCGCATCATCGTCGCTCACCCCTTCAACCCGGTCTATCTGCTACCGCTGGTCGAGCTGGTTGGAGGACAAGCCACGGCGAGCGAGCAGACTCAGCAGGCGCAGGCCCTGTATCAGGCGCTGGATATGCGTCCACTGGTGGTCCGCCGTGAAATCGAAGGGCATATTGCCGACCGCCTGATGGAAGCCCTGTGGCGCGAGTCACTGCACCTGGTCAATGACGGCGTAGCCACTACCGAGGAAATCGACGCTGCGGTGGTCTACGGCTGTGGGCTGCGCTGGTCGCTGATGGGCACCTTCCTGACCTTCCACCTGGCCGGTGGGGAACAGGGCATGCGCCATATGCTGGAGCAGTTCGGACCCGCGCTGAAGCTGCCCTGGACCAAGCTGGAAGCGCCCGAGCTTACCGATGAGCTGATCGACCGCGTGGTCGAGGGCTGCGAGCATCAGGCGGCCGGCCGCAGCGTGGCCGAGCTGGATCGTCGTCGCGATGACTTCCTGGTCGAATTGCTGGGCCTGGTGAACAAGTACTGGCCGGAAGCAGAAGGCCTCGAGGGACGTATCTAATGGCCTTGCTCAACACCCAGGTGGCGTCACAGTGGGTCGACTACAACGGCCATATGAACGATGCCGAGTACGCCAGGGTATTCTCCCTGGCGGTGGACAGGCTGATGGAGAACATTGGCCTGGACGACGAGGGCCGGCAACGGCTCGGCTACACCCTGTATACCCTCGAGACCCA
The DNA here is from genome assembly GCF_019800705.1 of Halomonas sp. DP4Y7-1. Classification (NCBI taxonomy): domain Bacteria; kingdom Pseudomonadati; phylum Pseudomonadota; class Gammaproteobacteria; order Oceanospirillales; family Halomonadaceae; genus Halomonas; species Halomonas sp. DP4Y7-1. The sequence continues at coordinate 304,017 of NZ_JAHVKS010000005.1, forward strand.
TCTTCGCTACCTGAAGGAAGTCCACGAGGGGCAAGACCTGCAGGTCGAGGTTCAGGTCGTCGATCAAGATGCCAAGCGCCTGCACCTGTGGTTTGTACTCACCAGTGGAGCGGACCTGCTGGCTACCAGCGAGCAAATGCTGATGGGCATCGATACCACCAGCGGCAGGCCTGCTGCCTTCCCCGCAGCGCTCTCTGATGCCTTGGCGACATTGCCCCCCCTGTCATCCCCCCCGCCCGAGGGGCTAGGACGGCGGATCGGTATCAGCCGGCACTGACAGGCTTGGCGTCCTGGCCAGGCCATATCCAGCCAGACCCGCTCAGGCCCGCCCAGACCAGCTCGGGCCAGGGCGCCATCCACCAGCAATGCTCGGAGACGCCGGGCGGAATCCGGATGTAGCGATGACGATCGACGACTTTGCCAAGCGCTTCCAACATGGTCTCGACGCCATGGCATCAAGGCCCCTCGCCCTGGCCAGAGGCGACTACGATCGGCTCTGCGCCAGTTTCGCCACGCCGTTGCCCCCCACCATGCGGGTCACCGACGAGCGGATCGCTGGAGTACCCGTGCGCCGATATCGGCCAGGGAGAGTGAGAGGGAAAGAGAGAGGGACAGAGAGTGGGAGAGTGGAAGGAAGAGACAGCGCTCTTTCTCACGCCCACGCTCACGCCGATACTGGTCAGACCGTGCTCTACGTCCATGGTGGCGGCTTCACCATCGGCTCGCTGGACAGCCACCAGGGCGTCGCAGCGGGCCTTGCCGAAGCACTCGGGCGAGAGGTGGTAAGTGTGCAGTATCGACTTCTGCCCGAGGCACGTTACAGCGACCAGCTCGACGACGTCGATCGGGTGCGCCGCTGGCTTCAGCCCTGTGCCCTGGTGGGGGACAGCGCAGGAGGTCGCCTGGTGCTGGACGTGGCTCGTGCCGCCAAGGACCCACATCCACTCGGCATGATCTATCCGCTTCTCGGCGACATGTCCGAGACATCTCTTGGACCCGATGCGCCCTTGCTGAGTCGTCGGGACGCCCAGGCCGCATGGGCGATGATTGCCTCCGACGCTGCCCGCGTGGGCGACGCTCCCCCAGTCAGCAGCGCAGTGGAATGCCTGGTCGTGGAACACGACCCCCTGACCCCAGCGATACTGGCGACGCTTGACCAATGGCGTCAGCAGCGGCGGCAGGTTGGCCTGCATACGGCAGAGGGGATGTTTCACGGGGCGCTTCACGCCCATGCGCAGCTGGCACCGCTGTCGATCACCTGGCGTGGGTTCTGTCGTGCTCTCGCGTGTCACCTCGACGCGCGACACCTAGACTATCCTTTGCGTTGAAGCGCCTCTCTAGCCCTCTGATTCATAAGCACTTATCGGGTTTGAAGCAGCACAGTCACGACGTTATCACTCCACTGCAGCGAGGTTCCCACCGATCGATCGCCGTCCTTCCTTTTCAATAAGACAACGAGACACCAATGAAACAGAACATGTCCACATTGGTGGCCACCGTGGTCACCGTCATTACGCTTATTGCCTTTGCTGCCATCGCCCCAGGTAGCTTTCAGACCATCCTTGATGTCATCAAGGTCAATGTCATCGGCAACCTGGGCTTCATCTTCACCTACCCGGCCTTTATCGCCTCCATCGTGTTTGTCGTCCTGATGTTTACCCCACTGGGCCGCTTGAAATTCGGTGATGAGCCGCCTGAATTTTCGACGCTCGCCTGGCTAGGCATGCTTTTCGCCACCGGCATGGGTATTGGATTGGTCACCTGGGGAGTGCTGGAGCCTCGCTATCACGTCGAGGCCGGGAACAGTTCGGATCAAGCGCTGCTATATGCGTTCAATCACTGGGGGCTACTGGCCTGGGCAGGCTATCTTGCCATCGGCGTCATCTTTGCCCACTGCATGTACAACCTGAGGATCGAGAAACCTGCCGAGACCTTGCTGGGAGGCGGTTTCCTCAGCAAGTTGAACCTGGTGAGCCTGGTCGTTTCCACCGTGATCGGGCTTTCGCTGACGTTCTCCTATGCCACCGATCCCCTCAAGCAAAGCCTGGAGCAGTTCTTTGGCATCCAGGCCAGCCCAACCTTGATCATCAGTGTGCTGGCCATCTTTGCCATCGCCTCGAGTGCCTCGGGACTCAAGCGGGGTATCAAATGGCTAAGCAACTACAACACGTTATTCGCGCTGATACTGTTGACCAGCGTGTTACTGCTGACATCCCCCTGGGACATCGTTTCGACGCTGGCGCGCCTGTTGCCGGAATACCTGGTGAAATATCCGCTGATGGCCACCGATATTGGCCTGGGAGATCCTGAGCGCAAGGCCTGGCTCGCGGATTGGCTATATGCCTTCGAGGCTGCCTGGTACGGTTGGTTCATCTTCACCGGGGTGTTTATCGCCCGCATCTCCAAGGGGCGTACGCTCCGCCAACTCGTGCTAGGCGTCATGCTGGTGCCGAGCCTATTCTCGTGTCTGTGGTTTACGACCTTCGGCCTCGGCGGATTGGAGACAGGCTCAGAAGACGTCTTTGCGCTGATGGCCACCCTGGATAGCCATGGCATTCTTTCGGCCATTCTGGCCCTGAACATCCTGCTGTTCTTCGTCACCAGCGCGGATTCCGCTGGCCTGGTCTGCGAAATGCTGACCGTCAAACGCTCCAGAGCGTTCTGGATCGTGGCCATGTCGTTGCTGGCGATCGTGATCAACTGGCTGGAAGGTGACATCTTCAAGGTCATCCTGACCCTGATTTCCGTCGCGGCCATTCCGGTGGCCTTTGGCATCTTTGCGCTGGTAGCGGCCTTCTTGCTACGCCTTCGAGGCCAGCACACCCCATTGCCCAATCAGGGCGACGGCTAAGCAAGCGCTGACGTCATCAGCCGAACGGCGTGGGGCGCCCGGAGCCCGGAACGAAGAGCCCAGAGCCTATGAGGCTCAGGTGACAAGTTAGAGCAGCGTGTACGCAGACAGGGCCTGATGTCAGGCCCTGTCTGCAGCCTATGGCGAGTGCCATGGCGCCCTGTAGCACTCTGGCTAACACCTTCACTCAGGCGCTAGCGGCAAAGCGCCATTAGAACTTGCCCAGCTCAGCCTCGAGCGGGAACATGGCGGCGGATAGCTCGCCCACGCTCATGACCGGTGACGCCGGCGCCTTGGCACTCGGCCAGGCCTTCAGCAAGCCCTCGTAGCCCTCCTCCAGGGCAGCATAAGCGCCTGCTTCGCGAAACAGCTCAGCGTGTCGCTCCAGCGACTCACGGGCCGTCAGCACAAATCCACGGCCATCTTGATACTCCACTACATTGACGAACTCACCGTCGTCGACCGCTTCTTCGTACTCGTGCAGCGCAGTCTGCAACAGCGCCAGCTGGACCTTGGCCTGGAAGCCAGCATCCTTCTCGAGTTCATCGTCCACGTCGCCCATGGCGGCCACGATGGTAGCGCGCAGCGACTCATACTCTGCCTCGTATTCGCTCCAGTCTCCGCCCTGCTGGACCTGGCCAGAAAAGTCTTCCAAGGTCTCGTCGAAGGCCTCGATTCCGCGGGTCTCCAACGCCTTGGCGATGCCCGGATAGACCTCATGGTAGGGATGACCGAAATGCGGGTAGGAAGCGGTCTTTGAACCTTCGGTGTAGAGCTCCTTGGCCACCTGAAGGTGCCCCAGCATCAGGGCGAGTTCTGTGGTGTAGATACCAGGATTGGCCGTGTCTACGTGGCCATGCTCGCCGCCTTCACCACCTTCGCCACCTTCGCCGCCTTCACCACCTTCGCCGCCTTCGCCGCCTTCACCGCCTTCACCACCTTCACCGCCTTCACCGCCTTCACCACCTTCACCGCCTTCACCGCCGGCAGTAGCAGTTAAATAGGCAAATACCGCGTAGGGGTCGCTAGCCAAGGAGCCGTGCTCGCCGCCTTCGCCGCCTTCGCCACCTTCGCCGCCGTGGCCGTGCTCGCCACCTTCACCACCTTCACCACCTTCACCGCCGTGGCCGTGTTCTCCACCTTCACCACCTTCGCCGCCTTCACCGCCGTGGCCGTGCTCGCCACCTTCACCGCCTTCACCACCTTCACCGCCGTGGCCGTGCTCTCCACCTTCGCCACCTTCACCACCGTGGCCGTGCTCTCCGCCTTCACCACCTTCGCCGCCTTCACCACCGTGGCCGTGCTCGCCACCTTCACCACCTTCACCACCGTGGCCGTGCTCTCCGCCTTCACCACCTTCGCCGCCGTGGCCAGCTTGCCCCGCTTCGTGCACAACGCCGTCTTGCGTCATTTCCTCGTCGCCATGATGATCGGCCCAGGCGGTGCCGGTTCCGAGCAAAAGGCTGGTGCCTACACCGATCCACAGTTTGGTGCGGGTCTCTTGGGTCATGATGAACATCCTCGTTGTGGCTGCTGTCGGTTTTACGCGCCTGTTGCCATCTAGGGGGCTACGCGCGCTAAGGGTGGCGGCAGGTTCCGCCAATGGTCCATGACTATCCTGGACGCGACATGTGACCAAGTGTAATGCAAATGATTAACACTAGGGTACAATTCACCATTTGCGAGGGGCAACGATGATTCTATGTATCGACCAAGTGCTCTCCAACGAGCTGCTGGCACGCATTCGCCAGACCCTGGGCGAAGCCCGTTTCCGCGACGGCAAGGAAACAGCGGGCTGGCACGCACGCACGGTGAAACAGAATCAGCAGGCGAGCGGCCAGGACCCTGCCATCGCCAGCCTGCGCGACGATGTCATGAAGACGTTGGCCAACCACACGCTGTTTCAGATCGCCGCCAGGCCCCGACGCATGAAGCCGGTGATGTTCAGTCGTTATCAGCAGGGCATGACCTACGGCAACCATGTCGATGATGCGGTCATGCCCACGCCCCAGGGGCCCATGCGTACCGACCTGTCCTTCACCCTCTTTCTGGAGGAGCCAGCCCACTACGATGGGGGTGAGTTGATCATGGACACCCCCCAGGGTGAGCAGCGCTACAAGTTACCGGCGGGCTCCATGATCCTCTATCCGTCGTCGACCCTGCACCGGGTGGACCCTGTGACCCGGGGTGAGCGACTGGCCGCGGTGGGATGGCTGCAAAGCCAGGTGCGTCAGCCGGAGCAACGGGAGATCCTGTTTGACCTGGACACGACCCGGCGCCAGATATTTGAACGCGATGGCAAGACCGCTGACTTTGACGCCATTTCCAAGAGCCTGGCCAACCTGCTGCGCATGTGGGCCGACATCTGATCCCCTGCACCAGGGCTAAGCCCCATCCACTGGCGTCAGCTGCTCTCGTCCTGGCGTCGATAGCTCAGGGGTGAACAACCATAGTGGCGCCGAAAGGCACGGCTGAAACTCGAGGCGGAGCCAAAGCCGCAGCTTAGCCCGATGGCGAGCACGTCCAGATCGGTGTCCTTGAGCAGTGACGCGGCACGGTTCAGCCGCAGTCCCAGATAGTAGCCGGTGGGCGACTCCCCTAACTCGTCGGCGAACAGGCGCTGCAGCTGACGCAACGAGATCTGACTGCGCCGCGCAATCTCGGCAAGCTCAAGGGGTGCCTCTAGATGACTCTCCATCAGTGACACGGCATCGATCAAGCGTGGCTGGTGGGTCCCCAATCGACGCACCAGGCTCATGCGCTGCTGGTCGGTACGGGACCGCAAACGGTCGTGAATCAGCTGTTCCGACACGTCTACCGCCAGCCCCATCCCATGCTGTCTGGCGATCATCTCCAGGGTCATGTCCATGGCAGCAGCCCCACCAGCACAGAAAAAACGTCGTTGGCCGAGCAGGAAGAGCTCATCGCAGGTGCGAATGGTGGGATAACGCTCGTTGAAGGCCGGTAGCGTCTCCCAATGCAGCGTAACGGTCTCTCCGGCCAGCAACCCGGCCTCGGCCAGCACCACCGCACCGGTGTCGAGGGCCCCGATACGACAGCCTCCTTGGTCCAGGCGGTTGAGCCAGGCACTCAGACCACGACCGATCCACTGCTCTGGATCAAACCCGCTGCACACCGCCAACGACGGCAAGTGGCGCACCTGGTCGATAGCATGGTCCACCATCAGCGTCATGCCATTGCTGGCGGTGACAGGATCACCAGATAGCCCGATCACCGTCCACTCGTAGAGCGGACGACCGGCAATCCGGTTAGCGATGCGCAAGGGCTCTACCGCCGAGAAGAACGCCATCATCGAAAACTGGGGCAATAACAGAAAACCCATGCGTTCGCTGGTGGTCGATGCCGAGAACATGGGTTCGTTGTCGCCTGAGCCATCAGCGGTGGTGTCAGCGGTGGTGTCAGCGTGAGGATGACGCCCCTGGCCCTCATCAGGGTGGCCGTCCTTGCCCCGCCCATGGGGCTGATCGCTAGCCTCCATGTGGATCTGCCCCTGGCCTGGCCAAGTCTGCATGGCTATCTTCCTTTACGCTTTCTACTGTGTGCGACCGATCGCCAAGCCTAGGCGTTGTCCGAAACGTCGACGAGCGAAGGTTAGACAAGGCAGAAATCGGTGAGAAAGCGCAGTTTACGAGGTGTAACTGAGCATTTTAACCGGGCTGGCGTACCAGCCGATGTTTAACACCGTATCACCAAGCGCAGACACTTTACGTACAAGCCCCAGCATAGCGCGCAGCCCCAAGGCGAGGGCCGGGCTTGAGCCGGGTCGCCTGCGCTGTCATGCTTTTACGCCATCCTATCGAGAGGCCCTGGCGGCGCGCCATGCTCCACTCCCATTCTCACGACTCGTCGCCCCGTCGGCATCAGGCTCATGCCCAGGCCCAGGCGATGCGGAGGAAGCCGTCGTGCGCCTGACCTACCAGGGACCGAGTCCGGAAGCCATCGGCTTTTTGCTGTTGCCTCGTTTTTCCATGGTGGCGCTGTTCTCCGCCATCGATCCTCTGCGCATTGCCAACCGACTGTCCGGTGAGACGCTATTTCGCTGGCACCTGATCAGCAGGGATGGGCTGCCGGTCCATGCCAGCAACGGCATTCCCCTGGCGGTCGAGCACGCACTGGAGGACACCCCATGGCTGCCCAGCCTTGCCGTCTGCGCCAGCTTTGAGCCCATGGCCGCCGTCGATGACAGCCTGACCACCTGGCTGACGCAACGTCGCGAGCAGCGCACCTGCCTGGGGGCGCTGGATACGGGGGCTTTCTGCCTTGCGTCCGCCGGACTGATCGACGACACCGTCACCTTGCACTGGGAGAGCCTGCCCGAATTCAGGCGCCAGCACCCCCATATAGAAGCGGTGGAGTCGCTTTACGAAGTGACACCCAGCGGCTTTTTCGGGGCTGGGGCCAGCGCCTCCATCGACCTGGCACTGGACACCATTCGACGCCGCCACGGCGACGCCTTGACCCGCCGCGTCAAGGAGCAGCTGGTGCATGACCATCGGCGGCTGCCGGCCAGCCGACAGCGTGACGTTCGCTACCAGGAGCGACTGCCACAGCGCCTGGCCACCCTTATCGGGATCATGGATGCCCACCTGGAATCCCCCCTATCCATTCCCCAGCTGGCTTCCGCCATCGGACTATCGGAGCGCCAGGTCGAGCGGGAGTGCCAGCAGCATCTGTCCCGCACCCCAGGGCAGCTGTACCTGGAGCGGCGTCTGAGCCTCGCCCATCAACTGGTCACCAGTACCCGACACAGTGTCATGGATATCGCGCTGGCCAGCGGCTTTGCCTCAGCTTCGAGCTTCACCCGCGCCTTTCGCCAACACCACGGTGCCTCGCCTAGCGCCTTGCGACGTCAGCCCACCCCTCCGATGTCGGATTCTGCACGATAATTGTCGATTTCTGCACGATGCCTCAGCCCCACCGGCGCCATGCTGTGGCCATCGTCGTGACCCACTGCAGGGGGCTGGCTGAATGCCTGCCTGCTGAGTTGCGTCACCCACACGTCGCTTTCCGACGACTCGTCCAGGCTAGCTCAAGGAGGCTCCATGCACGCGCAGACGTCTCGACCGTCCGCTAACTCCTCTACTTCCTCTGTTTTCACCACCGCATCCTCCGCCGCCACACCGCCGTCAGCGCTGCCACCGACGCCCGACTACGATAGCTGGCCAGTAGAGGTGGCCATCGCCGAGGTGACTAGCGACTCTCGGGTACTGACCGTGACCTGGCAGGATGGCCGCGTCAGCCGCTACCACAGCATCTGGCTGAGAGAAAATGCCGCCGATGACAGCACCATCAATCCCGCCACACGAGAGCGCATTCTCGACCTGTCGTGCCTGGAGGCTTGGCCGCAGATAGCGGCTGCGCGGCTCGATGACAGCGGAGCCGTGGAACTGATCATGAGTCCTGAACAGCGCACACTGCGCTTTCATCCGGGCTGGCTGCGCGCCCACGACTATGACAACTGCAAGGATCCACTGGCTCCACTGGTCGCCGTGGAGACCTGGCTGGGAGGAGCGGACGCGGCGCCTGACACCTTGGACGCCAGCACCTTCACCACCACCGCCATCGATAGCCCGGAAGAAGCCTCGACGCTGGAGCCGGCACTGGAGTCACTGCTGCGCAAGGGCCTGGTGCGCCTGCGCGGCCTGCCCACGGAGCCTGGGACACTAGCCAGCGTTGCCGAGCGTATCGGCCCGGTAAGAGCCACCAACTTCGGCACCCTGTTCGACGTGCGCGCCAAGCCTGACCCCGACTCCAACGCTTATACCTCGATTGCGCTTCCTCCCCACGTGGATCTGCCCACGCGGGAATACCATCCTGGCCTGCAGTGCCTGCACTGCCTCGAAAACAGCGTCGCCGGTGGACAGGCGGTCATGCTCGATGGCTTTGCGGTGGCGGACGCCCTGCGCCAGGAAGACCCTGAGGCTTTCTCCACCTTGACCCAGGTACATTGGCGCTACGCCAACACCGCCAAGACCACGGACTATGTCTGGCATTCGCCGATGATCGTGCTGGATGATCAGGGCCAGCTCAGCGAAGTGCGCATTGCCGACTTCCTGCGAGGGCCGCTGATGACAGACTTCGACCTGGTCGAAGAGGCCTATCGCGCCCTGATGGCGCTGCAGGGGCTATTGCGTCAGTCCCGCTTCGCGCTGCGCTTTACCTATGCACCGGGAGACCTGGTGATCTTCGACAACCGGCGTCTGCTGCACGCCCGCGACGCCTTCGAGGGCGACTCCGGGCATCGCTGGCTACAGGGCTGCTACCTCGAACGTGATGAGGTCCGCTCCCGTTATCGTATGCTCCAGCGTCGTCAACGAGAGCGCAGCCTCAGCGACGCCTGACGCCCTTTAGCAAGCGCCTAGCTGTCCTGCCTGCCGCCCGGTCCCAAGCCACGCCGGGCGGTCACACTGGGCGCTTCCCCAAAACGCCGACGGTAGGCCCGTGAGAAGTGCGCCAGATGCGTAAAGCCCACGGCGACGGCTGCCGCCGTAACGGTCATGCGACTGTCCGCGAGCATCCGCTGAGCCTGATCCAGACGCATGTTGAGGTAGCACTGCTTGGGCGTTTCGCCAAACTCTGCCATGAACCGGCGGGTCAGCTGCCGCTGGGACAGGCCTGCCAACCGACACACATCGGGAATCGACAACGCCTGGGTCAGATTGGCCTCCATCACCGCCAGGGCCTTCAACACCGGGCGCGGCAATCCGCCGCCCACAGCGGGGTTGTCGACGGGATCGATGTGGCCTGCAGAGTGGCCGTCGCCCTGGGGGCGGGAGTGCATGATCTGTCTTCCAACCGCCTCTGCCAGTGCAGGACCGTAAAGGGTCGTCACCCACTCCAGCATCATGTCGATACTGGCTGAGCCTCCGGATCCGGTCAGTCTTGCCCCTTCCCACACATAGCTGTCGGGGCGCACCTCCAGGCCAGGAAACTCCTCACGAAATGCCGGCACACTCTCCCAGTGCAGCGCCACCGGATAGCCCTCCATGACCCCCGCTCGTGCCAGAATGAAGGGCGCCGTATCCAGCCCACCCAACCACACCCCATAGGCCGACAGGCGTTTCAGCAATAGCAGGTCATCCACGGTCACCATCGCTTCAGGCTCATAGGACGACACCACCATCAGGCGGCCGCTGGAGGCGATGCCCTGATACCAGTCAGCCTCGGTGACCTCAGCCAGGCGCCCGTCCACATCAATGCGCACGCCATTGCTGGCCATGACCGGCTCGCCATCGCTGGACAACAGCCGCCAGGCAAACAGATCCCGGCCAAACCGATTGGCCACTCGCAGCGGCTCAAGCAGGCACACCAGCGTCAACATCGAGAACTTGGGCACCAGCCACACGTCCAGCGTGTGCTCGGCCTGAGCAGGGCTGAGCAGCGGGGGTGAGTCAGGCCGGGGATAGGGATGGCTGGAAGGCCAGTCGGTGGACGTCATGGGGCGAATTTTATCAACAAGATGGCGAATTTCATCAAATGATAACCGAACCCGCACAGTAACCTAAGGAAAACTCTGAACAAACCGCTGAGCCAGGCCCTTCGGTGGCGCTGACTCGGCACGTTCGACGGCCCTCGGAGACGGTTTTCCATGATCCTGCAGACGCCCCCTGCCCTTGCCGACAATGGACGCCAGCTACAGCTGTTCCTGTCCAACGGCCAGCTTCATCTCGATGCGCTATGGCTACGCGAGCGCCTGCCACAGGCGGATACGCTCGACCCCCAGACCGGTCAGCGGCTGATCGAGGCCGCCGAGCTGCCCCTGGACCTGGCGCTGACCGCTGCCAGCGCTGAGGAAGGCGAACTGGCACTGGCGTTCTCCGACGGTCAGCAGGGGCGCTTCCCTCTTGCGGAGCTGGCCAGGTCAGCCAGCACTGGCCGCGCAGACACACCGCCCCGCGAGCTGTGGGATGCTGCCCTAGAGGTCCCTCCCAGCGTCGACTTCAGCGAGGCGCTCACCAGCGACGCGGCGCTGCTGACCCTGCTGCTCAAGCTGGAGCGCTTTGGCTTTGTTCACGTGTCAGGGCTGCCGGACGACACCGACGCCATGCAGCCGTTGATCGATCGCATCGGCCCTCTGCGACGCACCAACTGGGGCGGCATTGCCGACGTCAAGTCGGTGGCCAACGCCTATGACCTGACCATGACCCAACGCGGACTCGAGCCACACACCGACAATCCCTATCGTGACCCGATTCCCGGCTATATCTGGCTGCACTGCCTGACCAACGCCGCCGAGGGAGGCGACAGCACGCTGGTAGACGGTTTCGAGGCGGCACGCCGCCTGCGACAGCAAGACCCCGAGGCCTTCGACTGCCTCACCCGGGTAAGCCCCCGCTTTCGCTATCAGGACGACGCCACCCACCTGGAAAGCCGCGGGCCGCTGATCGAATGTGACCCCCATGGCGAGGTGGTAAGAGTGCGCTACTCCAATCGCACCGAACGGGTCGATGCCATGGAGAGCCAGGAGTTGCGACGCTACTACGCCGCACGCAAGGCCTTCTACGATCTGATCCGCAGCGAGGCGCTTACCCTGCGCCTTAAGCTGTCGCCAGGCGAGATGCTGATCATGGACAACTACCGCCTGTTGCATGGCCGCACCTCGTTCACCCTTGACGGTGGCGTGCGCCATCTGCGCCAGGGCTACGTCGATCGGGACAGCACCGCCAGCCGCCGCCTGGTGTTGAGCCGTCACCTCGCAGGAGTCACCTCATGACAGCGACCGACAGCACCCTCTCCAGCCAAGCCAAGCAAGCCGAGCAAGCCAAGCAAACAGAGCAAGCCACGTTTGCCCGCTTCGATGAGAGCACCGCCGCCGAGTGGCGGCTGATCGACCAGCATTTCCGCGCCTACCAGGATGACGCCTGCCGCCGCGTGCTCGATCATCTGGCGCGATTGAAGGGCGATACCCACGGCTATCCGGTAGATCGCTACGAACACTGCCTGCAGACCGCCACCCGCGCCCTGCGCGACGGTGCCGATGAAGAGATGGTCGTGTGTGCGCTGCTTCACGATATCGGCGACGACCTGGCCCCGGCCAACCACGCCGAGATTGCGGCTGCGATCCTTGAACCCTTCGTCGATCCTCTCAACGTGTGGATGATTCGGCATCATGAGCTGTTTCAGGGCTACCACTACCGCCATTTCTTTGGCCAGGACCGACACGCCCGTGAGGCCTATCGCGACCATCCAGCCTACGCTCGCACCGTCAGGTTCTGCGATGAGTGGGACCAGACCAGCTTCGATCCCGACTATGACACCCTGCCCTTGTCAGCGTTTCTGCCGATGATTCAGCGGGTCATGCAACGCCCTCCCTTTGGCGGCCTGCCTGACGTCGTGGATGATCCACAGGAGCGCTCATGAGGACCTGCGCCCAGACCCTGATCACGCTGCTGGAAGACTATGGCGTCGATACCGTGTTCGGCATTCCCGGCGTGCACACCGTCGAGCTATACCGTGGTCTCGAGGGGGCCCGCCTGCGCCATGTTACACCCCGCCATGAGCAAGGGGCAGGATTCATGGCCGATGGCTACGCCAGAGCCAGCGGCAAGCCCGCGGCTTGCTTTATCATTACCGGCCCCGGTATGACCAATATCGCCACTGCCATGGGCCAGGCCCTGGCAGACTCGGTGCCGATGCTGGTGATATCCAGCGTCAATCGCGTGGCGACCCTGGGCCGGGGCCAGGGCCGACTGCACGAGATGCCTCAGCAGAGCGCGACGCTTGCCGGTGTCGCGCGCTTCAGCCATACCCTGCTCGACCCTGAGGCCCTGCCAGAAGTGCTGGCGCGGGCCTTCGCCATCTTCCAGGGCGCCCGGCCCGGGCCCGTTCACATCGAGATTCCCATCGACCTGTTTGATGCGCCAGTAAGCCGCGCGCCAGGCCGGCCGATCCGTGTCTTCCCGCCGGCGCCAGCTCCGCAGGCCGTGCATGAGGCCGCCCGCTGGCTTGACCAAGCCCAACGGCCGCTGGTCCTGGTGGGTGGTGGTGCCTGCTCCGCCGCAGCGTCCGTCAAGGCCCTGGTCGAGCGCCTGGGTGCTCCCGTGCTGACCACGGTCAATGCACGTGGTGTGCTCGGCAGTCATCACCCCCTGGATCTTGGCACCACCGCCAGCCTGGCACCGGTACGCCATCTGGCGCGTGACGCCGATGTCGTGCTTGCCCTGGGTACCGAGCTTGGCGAAACCGACTACGACCTGGTCTTCAACGATGGCTTCGCCCTTCAGGGCCGCGTGATTCGTGTTGACCTGGACGTCGAGCAGCTTGCCCGTAACCGCTCCGCAGAGCTGGCGATGGTCGCCGACGTCGGTCTCGCCGCAGACGCGCTGCTCGGCGCTCTGAGCGAATCAGCGGCGCCTGGTCGTCCGTCACGCTCCGAGTGTGCTGAGCAGTTACGCGCGGGTGCCGAGCGCTGCCGCGCGATTCGTCGTGACCTGGCGCTGTACGAAGACCCGGAGCTGAAGCCCTATCTGCCCCTGTTCGATATCCTCGATAACGCCTTGCCCGAGGCCATCATCGTCGGTGACTCCACGGGGCCCGTGTACGCCGGCAACGTCATCGCTCGACGCTCGGCGCCTCGCCGCTGGTTCAATGCCGCCACCGGGTTCGGCACCTTGGGCTATGGCCTGCCCGCCGCGCTGGGAGCCGCCCTGGCCAAGCCTCAGCTTCCCGTCGTTGCCCTGGTCGGCGACGGTGGTCTGCAGTTCGTGCTCGGCGAACTCGCCACCGCGCGCGATCTTGCTCAAGCTCCTGATGCCTCCGACAAGGTCCAGCCCCTGGTGCTGATCATCTGGAACAATGACGGTTACGACGAAATCCGTCGCTACATGAGTGCTGATGGCGTCGCTCACATCGGCGTCAACCTGCAGCCGCCGTCCTTCGCTCCCCTATGTGATGCCTTCGCCTGCCGATACATCAGCGTCAACGCACCAGAAGCGCTACGAGAAGCCCTGACAACACTGGACCAAGCCGCCTCGCCGCTGGTCATCGAGGTCGACGCCCTTGCCTGGCAAGCATCACTGGAGCAGCCTGCCACCGGCTGTTGAGGAGACGTGTCGAGGAGACAGAGGAAAACCCTTGGCGTGCCGGTGCGGTGGCCGCGGCGCGCTATAGACACACGTCAAGGCGGCGACAACGGCCCCGCTACAGAGACGATCAGCGCCTAGCCAGTCCTGAGCTGGCCGGGACAGCAAACCCTGATAATAACGAAGGAGTTCCCCGTGACCCGAACCCACCACACGACATCCCTGCTGCTGCCGACGCGTCGCCCCGGAATCCCTGCCGGCTCACTGCCACCGTGGCTGGCCGGAGCGCTGCTGGTCGCGACCCTGTCCACCTCCTCTATCGCCCTGGCGGAAGATCGGGACGAGCGTCTTCGCCTGGTGGTCCCGCCCTGGCCTGGGGTCACCGTCAAGAGCGAGATCCTGGCCCAGCTTGCCGAACCCCTCGGCTACCAGGTCGAGCGCCTGGAGGTCAGCTCCACGGTGGGCTACAAGACCCTGACCAGCGGCGACAGTGATGCCTTCCTGGCAGGCTGGCTGCCGGCCCAGCAGGAAAGCTATGACGCTGCCATGCAAGCGGACGCCATCATCGACCTCGGCAACAATGTCACCGGCGCTCGCATGGGCTTTGCCGTGCCTGGCTACGTGGCGGACGCCGGCATCACCGACGCCGCTCAGCTCGGGGACGCCGCCAACGCCGAGCGCTTTGAGCGCACCTTCTATTCCATCGAAAGCGGCTCTACCGTCACCGATTTCATCGACGCCGCCGTGGAAGCCGATACCCATGGTCTTGGCGACTGGGAGGTCATGTCTTCCTCCACGCCGGGCATGCTGAGTGAAGTCAAGGCGGCGGTGGACGAGGGACGCTGGATCGCCTTCTACGGTTGGACCCCGCACTGGATGATTCCCGAATACGATGTGCGCATCCTGGACGACAGTGAGAACGTGTTTGGGCCCGACAACGGCAGCAGTGATGTCAAGACCGTCGTCGCCAAGGAGTTCGCCGAGGCTAACCCCAACCTCACGCGACTGCTCGATCAGGTGGTGTTCAGCGCCCAGCAGCAAAGCGACTTCATCAAGGCGTATAGCCTGGAGCAGCAAGACCTTGAGCAGGTCGCCAGCGAATGGCTTGCCTCGCACCCGGAAAAGGTGTCCGCCTTTCTTGACGGCGTCACCAGCCGCGATGGCGGCGAGGCCCTGGCAAGCTTCAAGGACACGCGCTGATGGACCATCGACAGCAACAGCTGCGCCAGGATCTGGCGGCCGCCTATCGACTGATGGCGCTGGATGGCATGGACGACGGTATCTCCACGCATATCTCGGTACGGGTTGACGCCAACAGGTTTCTGCTCAACCCGTTCGGCCTGCGTTTCGAAGAAGTCACCGCCGACAGCCTGATCAGCGTGGACGAGCAAGGCAATGTGCTGGATGACCCTACAGGGCTTGGCATCAACCCCGCGGGTTTCACGATACACAGCGCCATCCATGGAGCCCGCAGCGACGCATTGTGCGTGCTGCATGCTCATACCGTCGCGGGCGTGGCCGTCTCCTGCCTCGAAGAGGGTCTGCTGCCGCTTAACCAATGGGCCATGCAGTTCTATCAGCGCATCGGCTACCACGACTACGAGGGTATCGCGCTGGATCTGGACGAGCGCCAGCGCCTGGTGGACGACCTCGGCCCACATATGAGCATGATCCTGCGCCAGCACGGTGTGCTGGTGGTTGGCACCAGCGTCGGCGATGCCTTCCTGCGTATGCGCGACCTGGAACGATCCTGCCAGGCACAGCTGGCCGCTCAGTCCACCGGGCGGCCCCTGGTCAGCGCCTCGCATGCCCTGTGCGACAAGGTCGCCCGACAGTACGACGCCTGGGCCGCCAGCCCACAAGGCACCGATCTCGCCTGGCGCGCCGAGCTGCGTCGCCTGGGCCTACATGCTCCCGCGCTCGAGGACAGCCCATGACTCGCGTCTCCCGTCTCACCCAGCGAATCGCCGGCGAAGGCGCCGCCGCCTGGGATATCCACAGTCGAGCCTTGGCGCGCCAGGCCAATGGCGAGGACATCACGGTATTGTCGGTGGGCGACCCCGACTTCACCACGCCGCGCAGTATCGTCGAGGCCGCCAAGCACAGCCTGGACCAGGGCGCCACCCACTACGCCGACGTACAGGGCAAGCTGGCGCTGCGTGAGGCCATCGTCTCCCACTACCGTCGCAGCCAGCGTCTTGGCCACGTCGAGTTGACGCCGGATCGCCTGATCGTGATGGCAGGGGCCCAATGCGGCCTGTATGCAGCGGCCCAATGCCTCCTCGATCCCGGTGATGAGGTCATCGTGCCCGAACCCAGCTACGTCACCTACGAAGCGGTGATCCAGGCCACCGGCGCCACACTCTCCCGCGTGCCACTGCAGGCGGACCGGGGCTTTCGGCTGAATGTGGATGATGTGGCGGCGGCCATCACCCACCGCACCAAGGCGATCCTGATCAACAGTCCCCACAATCCCACGGGACAGTCGCTGACCCGCGAACAATGGGAGCAGGTGGCGGCACTCTGTCAGCAGCACGATCTGTGGTTGATCTCCGACGAGGTCTACGCCGAGCTGATGTTCGATGGCACCCATACCTGCCCGCTGGCGCTGCCGGAGATGGCCGAGCGCAGCGTGGTGATCTCGAGTCTGTCCAAGTC
Source organism: Halomonas sp. DP4Y7-1 (assembly GCF_019800705.1). Taxonomy (NCBI): domain Bacteria; kingdom Pseudomonadati; phylum Pseudomonadota; class Gammaproteobacteria; order Oceanospirillales; family Halomonadaceae; genus Halomonas; species Halomonas sp. DP4Y7-1. The sequence goes on from NZ_JAHVKS010000005.1 coordinate 320,568, forward strand.
ACATGCCATGACCGGATGGCGACTCGGCTGGGTGATCGCCCCGCCGATGCTGATCGAGCACCTCAGCCATCTGGCCCTGTGCATGTTGTACGGCTGCCCGGATTTCGTTCAGGACGCCGCCATCACCGCTCTCGCGGGCGAGCAGGGTCAGCTTGGCGACGATCTGGCGACCATGCACGCCGCCTACCAAGCTCGGCGCGACAGCGTGTGTGCCGCTCTCGCGGGCAGTCAGGCCGCCAAAGCCGTATGTCCCGACGCCGGGATGTTCGTGATGGTCGACATTCGCGCCACCGGCCTGTCATCGGCACAGTTTGCTGATCGCCTGCTGGATCAATGCGGCATCTCGGTACTGTCTGGCGAGGCCTTCGGCCCCTCGGCCGCTGGCTTCATTCGGCTGGGACTCACCCACCAGGCCGACACCCTGGCCGATGCCGCGCAACGGCTTCGTGAGTTCGCCGACGCCTGTCTTGCCACCCACCCATGAGCCGCCTATGACGCCATCTTCCTCAGACTGTAACGATACCCCGCCATCTTCCGCCGTGGTCGAGGCCCGGCACCTGGTCAAGCGCTATGGCGACGTTGACGTGCTGCGCGACGTGTCCCTATCCGTCGCCGAAGGCACTGTGACCACCATTATCGGCGCCAGCGGCTCCGGCAAGAGCACCCTGCTCAGATGCATGAACCTGCTGGAACGCCCGCAGCAGGGTCAGTTGACCATCGCCGACGAGTCTATGCGCTTCACCGCACAAGGTCCCCGCAGCGGCCACACCGACATGCCCATCAGCCGCCACCAGCTGCAGCGCCTGCGCGCCAAGGTGGCGATGGTCTTTCAGCAGTTCAACCTGTGGCCTCACATGACCGTGCTGGGCAACGTCAGCGAGCCGCCCGTGCGGGTCAAGGGGATCAGTCGACGCAAGGCCAACGCCCTGGCCATGCACTATCTCGAGCGTGTCGGCATGGCCGAACGTGCGGACGCCTATCCCGCCTTTCTGTCCGGCGGACAGCAGCAGCGTGTGGCGATTGCCCGCGCACTGGCCATGGAGCCACAGATCCTGCTGTTCGATGAACCCACCTCGGCGCTCGACCCAGAGCGGGTCAATGAAGTGCTCGGCGTCATCCGCGGGCTGGCCGATGAAGGGCGCACCATGCTGATGGTCACCCATGAAATGGCATTCGCCCGCGACGTGTCCGACCAGATCGTGTTTCTCGACCGTGGAGTGGTCGGCGCTGCCGGCTCTCCCGAGCGCATCTTCGAACAAAGCGACAACGAACGCTGCCGGCGCTTCATCGCCCCTGCCGCCTGACTGCCCGTCCCACAACAACCAGGAGTTTCCATGACCGTCTTCCCTTCCCTGCGCCCGTCAGTCGATCTCGCTCGCCGCCTTGGCCTGGGCGTCGCGCTGGCCACGACCCTCGGTGCCGCCGCCATCGGCAGCGCCCATGCGACCGACCAGACGGACACCCCCTCCGCGGGCGAGCCCCTCAAGATCGGCATCTCGGCAGAACCTTACCCGCCTTTTACCTACACCTCCTCAGACGGTGACTGGACCGGTTTCGAGATAGAGCTGGCCGCAGCGATCTGCGAACAGATGGCTCGGGAATGCGAGATCACCCCGACCGGCTGGAGCGGCATTATTCCCTCGCTCAAGTCAGGCCGTATCGACATGATCATGAACTCCATGTCGATCACCGAAAAACGTCTTCAGGTCATCGATTTCAGCGCCCCCTACTACTACACCCCTGGCGCCTATGTCGCCGCCCGCTCGCTGGAGCTGGATCCCCCCGAGGGCCTCGATGGTCTGGTCCTGGGCGTACAGAGCGCCACCACCAACGCCACCTATGCCCGTCGGGCGCTAAGGGACACCGGCGTCGACATCCGCCTGTACGACCAGGCAGAACAGGTGAACCGGGATCTGCTGTCAGGCCGCCTGGACGTCATTCTGGCCGACGAGATCGCCATGGTGGAACTGACCGAGCGTGATGAAGCTGGCGACTTCGAGATCAAGGCCACGGCGCCTCACCATGCGGCCTACGGCGAAGGCGTCGGCATCGGGCTGCGCCAGCAGGACGATGCCCTTACCGAGGCCGTCAACGCCGCCATTGAGCAGGTCAATCAGGACGGTACCTGCACCGAGCTGTCCGAGAAGTACTTCGGCACTGACGTCTGCGTCAGCTGACGTCAATGGCCCGGGCGGTCCCTGCTGCGACGCAGGGACCGCCGCAAGGCTGTAAAACTGGCCACGCCAAGGAGTCTTTTCATGTCTATCGCCTCCCAGGAGGGCCTCGTCGATTGGGCGGGTCCGATCCTTGAAGGAGCCCTCACCACCCTGGAGATTGCGCTGCTGGCCTATGCCATAGGCGTCCTGCTCGGCCTTGTCGGCGCCGCCTGCCGGCTCTCCCGGCAAGCCTGGCTGCGCGGCATTGGCGCAGGCTATTCCACCGGCGTCAGGGCAGTGCCGGAGCTGTTGCTGATCATTTTGCTGTACTACGCCGGCTCCCAGGCATTGACCGCCGCGGCTCATGCGCTGGGACTCTCCGGCCAGGTCGCCATCAACGGCTTCGTGACCGCCGTGGGCGTGCTGGCCTTCGTTCAAGGCGCTTACATGACCGAGGTCTTTCGCGGTGCCATCAGCGCCATACCTCGCGGTCAGCTTGAGGCCGCCGATGCCTTTGGCTTCTCCCCCTGGGCACGCTTTCGCCGAGTCACCCTGCCGGCCATGCTGCCCAATGCCCTGCCCGGCATGTCCAACCTATGGCTGATTCTGATCAAGGACACCGCGCTGATCAGCGTGATCGGCTATAGCGAGCTGTTCTTCACCATTCAACAAGCAGCCGCCAGCACCCGAGCCCACTTCCTGTTCTATGCCGCGGCAGGGGCGCTTTACCTGGCCATGACGCTGACGTCCAACTGGCTTTTTGCCGTCGTTGAGCGGCGTGCACGGCGCGGCCTCCCCCAGCTTCAGGAGCACTGACATGGATTTCAGCTGGCTGAGCGATCCCTTCTATCAGGAATATCTGGTAGAAGGGCTGATCAACACGCTATGGCTACTTCTGGTATCGGCTGTGGCAGGCCTGATCCTGGCGGTGGCGATGGCCATGGCGCGTATCAAGGGTCCGCGCCCCCTTGCCTGGCTGGCCACAGGCGTCACGGCGGTGATTCGCGGCACGCCACTGCTGGTGCAACTGTTCTTCTTCTATTACGGCGTGGGTCGCCTGCTGGAAGGCATCCCCGGCATCCAGGACAGCATCTTCTGGGGCCTGTTGCGCGACCCCTTCTTCTACGCCACCTTGACCTTTACCCTGTCGGTGGGTGCCTACAGCGGCGAAATCCTGCGTGGCGCGCTGCTCAACGTGCCGCCGGGCGAGCGGGAAGCGGGACGTGCCTATGGTTTTACTCCATGGCAGGTATTCGTCCACCTATGGCTACCCAGAGCCGTGCAGCTGTGCCTACCCACCCTGACCGGCGAGATGATTCTTCTGCTGAAATCGATACCGCTGGTCTCGACCATCGCCATGATGGACCTGCTGCAGGCCGCCAATATCATCCGTGACGAAACGTTCTTGACCTACGAGCCGCTACTGCTCATCGCGGCCATCTACCTGCTGCTGACCATCAATCTGACTCTGGTATTGCAGCAGCTGGAACGTCATTTCCCCGGCGTGCAGCCACAGCGTCGACGCTTTCGCTGGTGGGCACAGGCAAGACACGGGTAAGACCCAAGCGGGGCTCAGACAGCGGCTCGGACAATGGCTTAGACAATGGCTAAGGACAGCCTGAGCACGACGACTGGGCCCCTGCATGTTCACTACGGGAGACAGCGCTCCGGCAACGTTGCCCATATGCCATATCACCGGGCCCGCTTCCGCCGACGCTTCTACTAACAGTCACCCCAGATCACTCACCCCGCCATGGGGGAGAAATAAAGCGTGGTAGCCAGCGTGACATCAAACGCAAAAATACGGCTGCCGCTGGCGGCTGCATCATAAACGGTAGGCTGGGCGTACACCGGTTTGACGGATTTATCCAGCGCGTCAGTTTTATTGTGCAAAACTCATACTGTTTTTAGACTCAGCGCGGGCGACTGTTCTTTGCGGTTGGCTCCCTCTGCTGCACATTTATTTACTCTGTTCTCTTACGACTCACATCTCTGCCAAGGTGCTGTGGCCGAGACGCTTTCCTTGCGAACCATCATGGGCCCCTTCAAGGTATCCTGAGCCTCTCAAAGTGTGCAGAACTCAGCGCAGCAGCCTACCTACTTCACGGTGCCATCTCTCCCTCATTTGCGCTACATGGCAGGCACAGCAACGGCACTACTATAGCGCTCATTCACCCGATAACTTTCGCGACATATGCATGTTGTGGCAAAGAACTATCGAATCACGCTATGTTTACTGCCAAATGCGGCATAATAAATCCGCACTGCACCATAATGGTCATCTTTAGTGTGCAAGATGACCAGCCAAGACGGCAGGAGACCGTATGAAGGGATCTCGTACACGACGTATCGCGCTGGAGCCACGCCTGCTGTTCGACGGCGCCATGGCCGCCAGCGCCGATCAGGCTGACAGCGACCAGCAGCAGGACACTGGCGACAAGGACAAGGTCGCCGTCACTCCTGCGAGTCAAAGCGAGGGCGAGGGAGCACGCAGCACGAGTGCGCGACATCTGGTGGTATTGGATGCCCGTCTTAGCGATCAGCAGCGCCAGGCGATTCGCGACGGCCTTGCCGATGACGCCGAATGGATAGTGGTAGATAGCGATGAGAACGGCGTGGCCGCCATCACCTCCGCCCTGGCCGGTATGGATCAGGTGCAGAGCATCGAGATCTTCAGTCACGGAAGCGATGGCCAGTTCCAGCTTGGCAATACCCTGATCAGCAGCCAGACCCTGTCGGAATTCAACCAACAGCTTGGCCAATGGCGCGATGCCCTCAGCGCCGACGCTGACCTTCTGCTGTACGGCTGTCGGGTCGCGGCCAGCGACCATGGCGTGGCCTTTCTCGAGAATCTGTCCGAGGCCACCGGCATGGACGTCGGCGCCTCCAGCGACAATACCGGCAGTACGCTGGAGGGAGGCGACTGGGTCCTCGAGCGTCAGCTGGGCGAACTAGACGACGACCGTGGGGTGGCGGTCGCGGCCCTCGCAAGCCTCGATGGCCTGCTGGCAGATGCGCAGCCGGTGGCCAGCCTGCCGACCTCCAGCGCTCAGGTGCCCCTCGGCGAAACCTTCGAGTTCAGCGTCAATGTATCCAACGCCTCCAGTGCCCAGGAAGGCTACGCGCCCTTCGTTCAGCTGGTGGTACCAGCCACCGGCAAGGACGGCGCTGGCGCCGCGGTGGATGACGGTATCACCATCACCTCAGCGAGTTACCTGGGAGGCCAGCTGGATCTGTTGAGCGTCACCTTCGACGCCAACGGCCAGGCAGAGCATCCTCTGGCCCGCGGCAGTGACGGCCAGCCACTGGTCATCAATGCGGCAGACTTCGGTGCTCGCGCCGGCGATACCCTTATCGTCGTCGCCCTTCCCTTTGCCAGTCTGACCGCCGAGCAGCCTAATATCGAGGTGACCTTTACCGGCCGCTTGAGCGCCCTGGCCGACACCGCCCAGACCAATGGCAGTCCGGATCTGGTGATCCAGGCCCTGGCTGGCTTCGAGCTTGGCAATGATGCCCAGTCGAACCCCGAGCAGGATCCCACCCTGCTTGGCAGCGCGGTCGCCTTCACCATCACCCCCACGGTGATCGCGGTGGAGCAGACCCTCAACATGAGCGAGGGCGATACCACCACCGGTGAAAACTATCCTCACAGCCTGGTCACCACGGTGCGGCCGGCCGGCGCCGGTATTACCGCTCAGACCCTGACCGACGTGGTCATCACCCAGCCGATCCCGACCAATGTGCAAGTCACCGCCATCGACCCCGGCGCTGGCACCCTGACCTCGATCACCCTGGCGAGTGGACTGACGCTGGTGCGTCCTGACCTGATCCAACGGGCCATCGATGGCGATGCCTTTATCACCTCCTACACCGTGACCTATGACAGTCTCACCGAGGCCCAGTCCAGTCGGGTGGACTTCTTTGTGCCGGAGTACGATGCCGACGGTAACGCCATCCTGGATCCGGCCAACGGCAATGAAGAGACCATCACCTTCGACGCCCCCAGCGGCGCCGGTGTCTGGCTTCCCCTGGATAGCCGAGACAGGGACCCCAACGATCCTGACGGCAAGGTCAGCTTTGCGGGTACCGGCGATGAGATCACCTTTGTCGCCAAGTCGCTGACCGTCGAGAAGAGCGCGTCAGTGGTGGTGGATACCGGATCCAGCGGTCTGACGCCTGGCGATACCCTGGAATACCAGCTGGAGGTGGCGCTGTCGGACTACTTCGCCTTCGGCAAGGACACCCAGCTGGAAGGTCAGTTTATCGTGACCGACTCGCTCGGTAACGGACAGACGCTGACCGGTGCTCCGACCCTGACGCTATACAACGGCACCAATGCCACCACCATCGACCTGGTCGTGACCTCCACCACCAACGCTGACGGCACCACCACCCTGGTCTTCGACATCGCCCAGTCGATCCAGGACGCCCTGGCCGACCAGGCTTGGCTGGCGGGCGACGCGGCCTTCGACAATGTGATCGATGCCGGTGCCACCCGGGCCGTCATCGGCTATCGGGCGGTGGTGGATCAGGCCTACGTCGGCGTCGCTGACCACCCAGATATCAACGAAGGCGACAGCATCGGCAATTCGGCGCAGGTGAATGCCACCCTGCTCTACGATGCCAATAACCTGACAGGCTTCAGTGAAGCCGATAATTCCAGCACCAACCTGACCGTTCCGGTCAGCGACGTGGATATCGCCATTGAAGGAGGCGTGACCGAGCTGGCCCCCGGCGATGAGGTCACCTTCACCCTTAGCTATGACCTGGTCACCGGCGACCACGAGGGATTCCAGCTTATCGCCTACCTGCCACTACCGCTGCTGGACACCAGTGGCATCAGCTGGTCCCAGGGCGGTGGAGCTGGCAGCTGGTCCTTCGCGGGCGATAATACGTGGCCGGGCACCGTAGTAAGCGTCACCAGCGGGCCCGGCAACTCGATCATCTTCACCTTCGAGGATATCAGCGCCACCCAGGCCAGCACCATCGCCGTCAGCTTTACCATGACGGTAGGTAACCAGCCCTTCGCCGATGGCCGCTCGCTGGATGTGCTGGCCGAATCGCGCCAGACCACCACAATCGACAAGACCGAACTGATCTCCCAGGACGTGGTCAAGGTGCAGTCGGTGGCCGAGCCGGTCGTCTCCATCACCCACGGAGTGGTGTCCTCGACCAACGGCAGCGTCAGCGGGACCAGCGGTAGCTGGAATGCCCCGGGCACCTCGGGGGCGCCGTTCACCGGCAGCATCACTGATCCCGCGGCGGTGGACGGCGACGTCACCGACATCGACGCCGGTGACACCCTGCGTCTGGCCACCCTGCTGGAAAACACCGGCGGCGGCGGCGCCTTCGATGTGGCGACCTCGATCGAGCTCCCCGCCGACCTGGCATTCGTGGGCGGCAGCCTGGCCTCCGCCAATCTGATCCTGACCCTGGGCGACGGCACACTGCTCACCGAAGGCACGGACTACAGCGTCAGTGGCACCACCATAACCTTGCTGGACGCCGGAGAACAGGCAACGCTCCAGGCGGGGCGCGCTGGTAGCGCCAGCGACGACGCCGGCCGCAACATCATCGTCATCACCTACGATGTGATCGTGGCCTCGGCGGTGGCCGCCAGCCGTACCCTCGGCACCACCGCCACCCTGAACTACTACGCCAGCACCAATGGCGGTCCCGACTTCACCGCCACCGATCTGAGTGACGTCGCTACCCAGCAGGTGGCGGCACCGACCATCACCACCACCTTTGCCGACGGCGGCAGCGCCACCGCCGACGATTCCAGCGAGTCCCACACCGGCGGCGCCAACCTGGTGGTTGGCGAGTCCATGCTCTACGACATCGTCGTCACCTTGCCGGAAGGCGGTACCCAGAACCTGCGCATCTCGGACCTGATCCCGCCGGGCATGGCGCTGGACACCACCTTCAATGGCGACGCCGGCTATCTGCTGATCACCGACGCCGCCGGCAGCGGCAATCTCAGCGCCGACTTTGCCGGCACCCTGACCATCAGCGGGTTCACCGGTGACGGCGGAACCCTGGGTAATGAAGGTATCGATGGTCTGTTTACCTTCACCGCCGCCAGTGCCAGCGCCGATAACGATGCCGGCAACAATACCTTTGTGCTGCGCGTGCGGCTGATTGCCACGAACACCCTTAACAACCAGGACAACGCTAACAACAGCGACCCCAATTTCACCCACGAACACACGTCCAGCCTGAGCTATCAAGATAGCGACGGCGACGAGGTCAACGGCAGCACTGCGGTAGACCGGGACGTCGCCCAGACCGGCGACGGCCCGGTGACGACCATCAAGGAACCCACCATTACCGTCGAGCAACGTCTGGTCTCCCCCGCCGACCCGGGGCTTGGGGTCGATGAAGGGGATGCGCTGGTGTACGAGGTCGTCCTCGATAACTCGTCGGTTCTGGCAGGCTTCGACCTGGGCTTCGAGTTTAGCCTGCCGAGCGAGCTGACGGGAATCTCCCTTGACTCAGTGACCGTGGTCGGCAGTTCGGGAGCGGTCATCGGGGATTTCGAGATCGACGGCAATACCATTCGCCTGACCAACACCACGCTGGACCTGCGCTCCGGCGAGTCGATCACCCTGACCATCAGCGCCACCGTCAGCGCCAGTGCCGCCGACGTGCGCAACCTGACCTCCAACGCTCAAGTCACCTGGACCAGTCTCGACGACCAGACCACCACCAGCGCCGGTGAGGAGCGCACCGGTGCAGATGGTGCTCTCTACGGCGGCGATCTCAACGACTATCAGTACAACGATCGCTTGCAGGTGCCGGTGGCTCAGACCTTGGAGGTGTCCCGGGTTGGCGGTATGCAGGGCACAGATGCCGCGGATCCCACCAACGCCGAGTTCGAAGATGTCGCGGTAGGTGAGATCATCCGCTATCGGGTCGTAGCCCTGCTGCCGGAAGGCACCTTCACCGACTATCAGCTCGTTATTGAGGTCGATGAGGGCTTGACGATTCTCCCGGAGACCGCCAATCAGATACTGATGGCGGTCATCAGCAATCAAGGCGGGCTTAGCAGTGATCTTGTCACCGGGGCAAACGTCGTCACCGGTAATGGCCAGTCCTCCGAAGCCGGGTTAATCAATCCTGGGCTCACCGGCGGTCCTACCGGCGAGCTCAACTCGGACCGCTACACCATCAGCAGCGATGGCAGAACTCTGACCATCAACCTGGGCACCATCACCAACGCCGACAATGATGACGACAGGGAAGGCATCTCGCTGGAGTTTAATGTCCGCGTCGACAACGTCAGTACCAACCAGGCAGGTACGGAACTTGGTCTGACCGTCACCGAGAACCGCAATGGCACAGCCTTCGGCTCCCAGACCTTGACCCAGGTGATCGCCGAACCTTCCTTTAGCGACATGGCCAAGACCGTGGAGGCGTTCAACCCCAGCATTGGCGGCGGTGATGGCTCTGCGACCGTTCAGGTCAGTTTCGAGCAGGACGGCGGCATGCCGGCCTACGACGTGGTGCTGACCGACGCCTTTCCTTCGGGCAGCAACTACGTCATCGACCGCATCGTCATCGACGGCCAGACCTATTCCCTGTCCGACCTGCCGGATGGCGTCACCGCCACCGCCTCAGGGTCAGGCATCAACGTGACCTTTGCCCAGCTCGATCCCGGCACCGAGGTCAGCGTCGTCTATCGTGTCGAGGTACCCAATAACACGGTGGTCGTCGACGCCCAGGCACAGCTGCTCTGGTCGAGCCTACCCGACGCCGCCGAGGCGGACGGCGGCGCCTTTACCGACTTTGGCGGAAGCAGCGTGGGTACCGACAGCGAGGCAGATGGCGAGCGCACCGGCGAAGACGGCAACGGAGGCCTCAATGACTACGTGTTGTCCGCCAGCGCCAGCCTAGGCGTGATCAGCGGCACCCTGTGGGATGACACGCTTACGGCTACCAGCGATGCCAGCCCGGATGGTGCAGGCCTTGACGGTGTCACCGTCACCCTGACCTGGGATGGCAACAACGACGGCGACTTCGACGACGTCGATGACCTCACCTTTACCACCCTGACAGACGCAAACGGCAACTACTCCTTCGGGGTGCTGCCCTCGGGCAACTATCGCATCTCGGCCAGCGAGAGCTTGACCGACGACGACCTGGGCGGACTGCGGGCACGTATCGACTCCGACGGCGGCAGCTTTGGCGACGGCACTCTGTCCCGGGTCGACGTCAGCGTCAGCGCCGGTGGCAGCAACAATCGCGCTGCGGATATCGGCTACGTCAGCCTTAACGACGGTCCTGTGCATACCCTGCCGAGCGCACCGGTCGAAGGTAATGAGGATGAATCCTTTGCCATCCCTGGTATCAGCGTCAGCGACCCGGACGCCCTCGCCGCCAGCGTACTGACCACGACCCTGAGCGTACCCGCTGGCACTCTGACCCTGGACCAGGGCGGCGGAGCCGCCACGATCAGCGGCAGTGGCGGCACCACGATCACTATCGAGGGCACCCTGGCTGATATCAACGCAGCCCTTGCCACCTTGCGCTATCAGAGCGCCACCAACGCCAACGGTGATGTGACGCTAACCATTACCACAGACGACAACGCCAACACCGGAGACAGCCCCGACAGTCCCAACGGCACCCCGGGCGAGGACCCCGAAGACGCCCTCACTATCACCGACCGCCTGTCCCTGAGGGTGCTGGCGGTCAATGACAAGCCAACCGCCAACGATGATACCGCCATCGCCATCGAGGCCGGGGGACGCTTCAATACCAATGGGGTAAATCCCAACGGCTTTGTGGTCGCCAACGACACCGACGTGGACCTCAACGATGCCGACCCCGACGTGCTGACGGTGGTTCAGGCAGGCGTCAGTGGCGGTGCCCTGCAAGCGGTCAACGACGATCCGACCCAGCCCACCCGCATCCAGGGCAGCTACGGCACCCTGGTGATCGGGGCCGATGGTTCGGCGGAGTACCTGCTGGACAATGACAATGCGACCGTCGAAGCCCTCCGCCAGAGCAACAATACCCTGCTGGAGCAGTTCGACTATGTGATCAACGACAGTGCTGGCGTGTCATCCCAGGCCACGGTCACCATCACCATTAAGGGCGCCAATGACGCTCCCGTGGGTGTCGATGATAACGCCGTGGCCGTCGAAAAAGGCGGCGTCGCCAATGCCACCGGCGGGCAGGATGGCACTGGCAATGTGCTCGACAACGATACCGACGTGGACGCCTTCGGTGAGACGAAAGTCGTCACCGGTATCCGTGAAGGCGACGATATCCTGGGCTCCTTCGTGGACGTCGGCGGCGCGACCGACATCGAGGGTGAGTACGGCATCCTGACCATCAACCCTGACGGTACCTACATCTATGTCATCAAAGATAGCCTTGATGATGTCGAGGCGCTGGCAAGCGGCGACACCCTGTCGGAGACCTTCACCTACCGGGTCACCGATGCCCTGGGCCTGGATGGCGCCGCGGTGCTGACCATCACCATTCGCGGCGCTCAGGACACCCCCATCGCCACCGACAACAGCACCAGCGCTCAAGCGCCATCCACCGACGGGTCGACCGCGGCGGTGGACGGCCGCGGCAACCTGATCACTGACAATGACGGCGACGGCATCGACAGCGACGTGGACACGGTCGACCAGGGCGCCCTGCGCGTGGCCGGGATTCGCGCGGGCAGCGAGAGCGCTGGCGGTAGCCTCAGCGTCGTCGGCAGCGCCGGTGCCAGCGTGAACGGCATGTACGGTCGCTTGATCGTTACCGCTGATGGCGGCTATCGCTACGTGGTCGATGGCGGCAACACCGCTGTCCAGGCTCTGGCCGTGGGCGACACCCTGAATGAGATCTTCACCTATCAGGTTCGTGACAGTGCGGGCAATACCGACCTGGCAGAGCTGGTAGTCACCGTGGTGGGTGCCAACGACCCGCCCACCCTGGTCGCCGACAAGGCCGTTGCGGTAGAAGCCGGCGGCACCGCCAATGGCACCCTGGGCACCGACCCCAGCGGCAACGTGCTGACCAACGACAGTGATGTCGACGGCCAGGCCATCACGGTCGATCAGGTGCGCTTCGCTACCACAACGGTGTCTGCCGGGCAGGCGCTGGCGGGTCGCTTCGGTACGCTGACGCTCAATAGCGACGGCAGTTACACCTACGTCGTCGACAACAGCAATCCGCAGGTGGAGGCCCTCAGGACCGCCAACGATACCCTCACCGACGTGTTCATCTACCGTGCGGTCGATCCGCTCGGCGCGACCACCTCGGCCCGCTTGACCATCACCATCGAGGGCCGCGACGACGCCCCGGTGGCATCGAATAACATCGCCCTGGCGGTGGCCCGCAACGAGGACGGCAGCGCGCGCAACCCCAGCGGCAATGTGCTGACCAATGACAGCGATATCGATGCCGGCGACCGGCTGGCGGTCAGCGGCGGCCGCCCTGGTAGCGAGGCGTCCGGCGGCAGCCTGGCGACCTTGAGCGGGGGCAGCGTGGTACTGGTGGGCCAATACGGCACCCTGACCCTGAACCGGGATGGCAGCTACCTGTACGAGGTGGACCAGAACAACGCCGAGATCCTCGGTCTCGGCCCGCTGGAGTTCCGTCGCGATATCTTCACCTATCAGGCCCGCGACCTGGCTGGCCTGACCGACCTGGCAGAGCTGACCGTCTTCGTCCGCGGCCAGAATCAGGCACCGGACCCGGTCAACGACAACGGCCTGGCGGTGGAAGCCGGCGGTCGCGACAACGCCACGGCCGGTCAGGATGCGGTGGGCAACGTGCTGACCAACGATATCGACGTGGACGGTGATATCAATCTGGGCATCGACCTGCTGGGCCCCAACCTTAGCGTCACTGGTGTGGCGACGGGCGACGGCACCGCGGGCAGCCTGGGTAACGCCCTCAAGGGACGTTACGGCAGTCTGATCATGAATGCCGACGGCAGCTATCGCTATGCGGTCGACGACGATGATCCACGGGTCCAGGCCCTGCGTGTCAGCGGCCAGACCTTGAGCGAAAGCTTCACCTACGCCCTGACGGATCGCTGGGGAGGCGCCAGCAGTGCCACCTTGACCATCACAATCGACGGTCGCAATGACGACCCCACCGCCCGCGATGACGCCGGTCAGGCCATCGATACCGGAGGTGGGGCTGGCCGACCTGATGCCGTCGGCAATGTGCTGCCCAACGACAGCGACCCTGACGCCACGGCGAACGGCGAAACCCAGCGTGTCGCCTCGGTCTCCCAGCAAGGCGTATCGGCCCAGGCCGGCGAGCCGCTGCAGGGTCGCTACGGCACCCTGATCATCGAGGCCGATGGCAGCTATCGCTACTTCATTGATCGCACCAACCCCGAGGTGCTGCGGGCCAGCGGCCTTGGCCCGGTGCTTGAAGAGGCGTTTGTCTACACCCTGGTGGACCGCGCCGGAGCCACCGACACCGCGACCCTGACGCTGACCCTGGACATTGCGGCCCCCTACATCCCGATCAAGAGCGGCGATATCGGGCCCCATTTTCAACATCGCGAAGGCCTCACCCCCAGCACCCAGGGGCTCGGTGACCTCGATCCGGTAGTCTTTGTCACCCCAGAGGTCGAGCGCAACAACCGCGAGGTCACCGACTACCTGCGGCTGTCCCATGGTGGCCAACCGCTGCTGGTACGTCCCTTCGAAACGCGTATTGCGTCCTTGGCAGAAGGCCTGGGTCAGGTTCAAGGCCAGTACGTGTCCTATGGCGTGGCGCTCAGTCGGGCCTTCGCCGAGCTCGACCAGATCAAGCTGCTGGGCCGGCACGGCCGTACCGACCTCACCGCCGATGGACTGCTGGCCGATCCCTCGCTGTATGCCCCCACGCGAGAGCAGCTACTGGGCAATGCCGACGCTTCCTCTGCCACGGCCACTCCCTCTACCACGGCCACTTCCTCTGCCACCGGGGACGCACAGCAAGCGCCCACGCAAGCCACCGAACAACAGCGCTTCGACGGTCGCCCGCCGTTGCCCGAGGGAGCACAATGGCTGGCCGACACTCCCCTGGATAGCGACCCCAGCGACGCCACCGACAAGCGGCAGGACGCCGCACCGGCGACCGCCAGTGGCTTCCGCCAGCAGCTGCTGGCCATGGCGGACACCACTGCGCCACTGCGCGGAGACCCGTAACAATGACAGTGTCACGACAAGGAAACGGCATGTACCGACTCACCCTCCCGGCGCTGGCGGTCACCGCCGGCCTGGGTCTCAGCGCCTGTGCAAACCTGGAGCCACAGCCCTACGACGCCGATCAGATCCGCCAGCGGGCGATCAGCGATCAGGCTCAGATGTATCGCTTGCAGGAGCCGCTGAACCAGCCGGTCACCTTCTATGAAGCCGCCGCCCGCGCGCTGAAGTACAACCTGGACTATCGCCTCAAGCTGATGGAGAGTGCGCTGGCGTCGAACCTGCGGGACGTATCGCGCCACGAGCTGCTGCCGCAGATCGTTGCCGAAGCCGGGTACAGCGACCGCAGCAACGATTCAGGGGGCACCTCCATCGGTATCGAGGATGGCGAAGAAAGCTTGCGCCCCTCGACCTCCGAGGAGCGCTACCGCTCCACCGCGGGTCTCGGCTTGTCCTGGAGCCTGCTGGATTTCGGCCTGGCCTATTACGAGAATCAGCAGAAGGCCGATCAGATGCTGATGGCCGAAGAGCGTCGCCGCAAGGTCGCCCAGAATGTGCTGCGCGACGTGCGCAACGCCTACTGGCGAGCGCTGGCCGCCCAGCGTCTGATTCCCCAGTTGAACGTCCTGCTGGCGCGCACCGAGGTGGCTCTGGACGCCGCCCGCGAAGCCCAGCGGCAGGGGCTGCTGCCCCGCCAGGAGGTGCTGGCCTACCAGCGAGCGCTGCTCGATTCCACCACCCTGCTGACCGCACGCCGCCAGGACCTGGAGCTGGCCAAGACCGAGCTGGCGGCGCTGATGTCGCTGCCTCCCGGCACTCGCCTGATCCTGGCCGACGAGCCAGAGATGCCGCTGCCTCCCGAGGTCACCGACATCGAGCGTCTCGAGCAACTGGCGCTGCAGCACCGTCCTGAGATCATGGAAGAGTGGTATCGCAAGCGGGTCAACCAGAACGATCTGGAGGCGGCCAAGCTGCGCCTGTGGCCCAATATCACCGTCAGTGCTGGGGTGCAGTACGATTCCAACGACTACCTGTACAACAACGACTGGACCGAGACCGGCGTCAACGTCTCGCTGAATCTGTTGAAGCTGTTGTCCTACCCGGATCTGGACAATGCCCAGCAAACCCAGGGCGGTGTCGATGATCTCAGGCGTACCGCGCTGTCCATGGCCGTGCTGACCCAGGTTCGCGTTGGCGCCCTGCGCTACCACCTGGCCCGCGAGGAACTCCAGTACAGCGATGAAAGCCTTGAGGTAGACGAGGATCTGCTGGCCTACGCCAAGGCAGCCGCCAGCTCATCCATCGGCTCCGAACTGGAGGTAATCCGCGCCGAGAGCCGCTACCTGCTGTCCCAGTACCAGCGTGAAGCCGCCTATTCCCGTGCCCAGGCGGCCTGGGGACGGTTGTTCAATTCGGTAGGACTGGACGTGATGCCCGAGACCATCGCCCAGCATGACATTCAGACCCTGGCGCGCGAGATCGAGAACACCATGACCACCCATGAGCGCCAGGGCATCATTGCGCCTCATCCAGGACAACCCGCGGCGACCACCCCGGGGCCGACCCTTGAGCCGCGTCCGGTGCCCGCTGTCGACGGCCAGGGAGGTGCCAACGATGCGGTATAGACGACATCCCTCGCGGCTGTCAGCGCTCATCACCACGGCCCTGTTGGCGGGTACCACCATCAGCGGCGCCTGGGCCCAGTCCAGTGACAATCAGGGCGCCATGCGCGCCCTGCTCGCGCCCCACACCGATGCCACCCTGTCCAGCCAGATGGAGGGTACCCTGTCTGAGCTGCCGGTTAGCCTGGGCGTCCAGGTCGCGAAGGGCGATACCCTGGCCCGCTTTGACTGTCGGATTGAGCAGGCCAGAGTCAACGTGGCCAATACCGAGCTGGGCGTGGCCCGGCTCAACAGCCAGGCCAAGGACCGCCTGCGGCGACTGGACGCGGTGGGTGATCTCGAGGTGGCGCTGGCCCGCGCCGAGGTCGAGAAGGCCCAGAGCACCCTCAACCTGGCCGCCGCACAGCGCGATCGCTGCACCTTGACCGCGCCGTTCAGCGGTCGCATCGCGGCGGTGCATGTGAAGCCGTTTCAGACCATGTCGGCAGGCACACCGATTCTGGACCTGGTCGCCGACGGGCCGCTCAAGGTACGCCTCAACGCTCCGTCCTCGAGTTTGGCCTCGCTCAGCGTCGGCCAGCCGTTGACCCTCAACATCAGCGAGACCGGCAAGCACTACGCCGCCACTCTCAGCGCCATCAATGCCCGGATCGATGCTGTCGCCCAGACCGTCGAGCTGGAAGCCGAGCTTGACCAGGCCCACCCGGAACTGGTGGCGGGCATGACCGGGCGAGCCCTGCTGGACGCCCCCGACCAGAGCACCCTCGACCAGAGCACCCAGGAAAGCACCACTCCCGAGCCACAGGACAACCCATGAGTGCCAGCGAGACGCCTCGACCTGCGTCGCTTCCGGCATTGGTCCTGGCCCTGCGCGACCGCGCCATGACCGCCGCGACGCGCACGGAGTTAGCCTTTTCCATCGCCAACGACAGCTACCCCCTGCTGCGCTTTCGCCAGGCCCTGGTGGTGGAGCGGCGCAGCGCCAGCAAGGTACAAGTCCATTGCGTATCGGGGCTGGCCACACCCAAGGAGCGCACGCCTTTTCTCAACTGGGTCGAGACACTGGGCGTGTGGCTCGACCAGCATTATTCGCCCAGTGAGGCCAGGCTGCTGCTGCGCGAGCAGCTGGACCTTCCTCCATCGCTGGCAGAGGGCTGGGCCCAGTGGTGGCCTGAGGTGCTGTGGCTGGTGCCATTGAGCCCCACCGACCCTGCCACCTCGCGAGGACCTGCAGGTCGCGCCTGGGCGCTGTTTCTGCTCGAGCAGGCCCCGCCTGAACCGCTGCGGCCGCAGCTGGCCGGGCTCGCCCACAGCTGGCGCTACTGCTGGCAAGCATTGGCACCGCGCCGACGGGCGCTGCGCCTGCCAAGACGACGTCTGTGGTGGCTGGTACTGCTGGCGGTGGTGGCCATCCTGCTGCTGCCGGTACGCCTGTCCGCGCTGGCACCGGCCGAGATCATCTCCCTCGACAGTACCGCCATTACCAGTCCGCTGGATGGGGTGGTCGCTGACATGCTGGTGGAGCCCAACCAGGCCGTCGACGCCGGCACGCCACTGCTGCGCCTGGACCGCAGCGAGCTGGAGAGTCGCGCAGAAGTGCTCAAGCGCCAGCTTGACGTCGCCAGGGCCGAGCTCGATGCCGCCGGCAACCTGGCCTTCGATGATCGGAGCCGACTGGCTGACATGACCCGTTTACGCGGGCAACAGGCTCAGCGCCAGGCCGAGCTGACAGCTATCGAGGCCCGCCTCGAACGCACCCTTGTCGTTGCCCCCGCAGCGGGAGTCGCCGTCTACTCTGACCGCGACGATTGGGAGGGACGCCCGGTCACCACCGGCGAGCGCATCTTGCGTCTGGCAGACCCCGCTCAGCCGGCGGTAGAGATCCAGCTGGCGGCGGCCGATGCCATCGCGCTGGCACCGGGTGCCGAGGTCACCGTATTCCTGAGTGCCCAGCCGCTGACACCGCTCAAGGCGACGCTGACACGCACCAGCTACGCCACCCAGCCGGACGCCGACGGCATCGATGCCTACCGACTGCTGGCGCGACTCGACGACGCCGACACCACACCGGCGCGCCTGGGCTTGCACGGCACGGCCAAGGTCTATGGTGAACGCGTCAGCCTGGGTTACTACCTGCTGCGGCGGCCGCTGGCCACCCTGCGGGCCTGGACCGGGTGGTAATCATGCACCCATCGCCGCCCTTCAGCGGAGCCGCCCCAGCCGGAACGCCCTCGGCCGCAGCGGTGACGCTAGACACCACCGCGCCGGGCATGACGGCTGCAGATCCTCGCGAGCACCAGCCGGTGCCACCCCTGCGCGACGATCTGCAGCTGCACGACGCTGGCCGAGACGCCCAGGGCGAGCCACAGTGGTCGATCCAGGACCCCGTCACCAATCGCTTCTATCGCATCGGTTGGCTGGAGTTCGAATGCCTGACTCGCTGGGGCCACAGCCCTCGTCGTCTCTGCGATGAGATCGACGCCGCCACCGCGCTCTCGCCCGAGGTAGGCGATATCCTGGCGCTGGTCGATTTCCTGGATCACCATCGTTTACTGCGGGCGACGGCGGAGGTCAGCCAACGCCTCGCCCAGCAGGCGCAACGTGGCGCCGCCTGGCAAAGCCTGTCCTGGTGGCTGCATCATTACCTGTTCTTTCGCCTGCCGCTGGTGCGCCCACAGCATTTCCTGGAGGCCATGGTAAGACGGCTGCCGTGGCTGTTCACCCGAGCCATGGTCGGCGCCGTGCTTATCCTGAGCCTGATCGGGCTGATCCTGGTAATCAAGCGCTGGGACCTGTTCACCCACGCGGTGATGGACGCCTTTTCCTTCTCCGGTATCGT
Organism: Halomonas sp. DP4Y7-1; assembly: GCF_019800705.1. NCBI lineage: Bacteria > Pseudomonadati > Pseudomonadota > Gammaproteobacteria > Oceanospirillales > Halomonadaceae > Halomonas > Halomonas sp. DP4Y7-1. The sequence goes on from NZ_JAHVKS010000005.1 coordinate 339,337, forward strand.
CAGCTTCGCCCTGGCCCTGGTGGTGGCCAAGGCCTGCCACGAGCTCGGCCACGCCCTGGTCGCGACCCGCTTGGGGGTCAGGGTGGCGCATATGGGGGTCGCCTTCATTGTGCTTTGGCCGATGCTCTATACCGATACCGGCGAGAGCTGGAAGCTCAGGCGCAGTCGCTCGCGTCTGGCGATCTCATCGGCGGGCATGCTGGTGGAACTTGGCCTGGCCGGTGTTGCCACCCTAGGCTGGGTGCTGACCGAGCCCGGCCCACTCAACAGCGCGCTGCTATATCTGGCGACCACCAGCTGGGTGCTGTCACTGGCGATCAACGCCAGCCCGTTCATGCGCTTCGACGGATATTTCGTACTGTCCGACCTGCTCGACTTTCCCAACTTGCACGAGCGCGCCGGAGGCCAGGCCAGGACCTGGCTACGACGCCGCCTGCTGGGTCTGTCCGAAGACTGGCCGGAGCCGTTCATGCCCCACCAGCGCCGCGCCCTGATCCTGTTCGCCTTCGCCACCTGGATCTATCGTCTGCTGCTGTTCCTGGGGATTGCGCTGGCGGTCTATCATCTGTTCTTCAAGGCCCTGGGCATTGCCCTTTTCGCCGTGGAAATTGCCTGGTTTATCCTGATGCCCGTGTCTCGCGAACTCTCTCACTGGTGGGCGTCTCGCCGCGCCGTCCCTCGCCGACATCGCCTCGGCTGGCTGTTGGCGCTGGCGCTGGCCGTCGTGCTGGTTTGCCTGCCCTGGCAGACTCGCGTCAGCGGTCCCGGACTGCTTCACGCCGAGCACGAACTGACCGTGTATTCCCCCTTTCCCGCTCGCCTGGAGCGCCTTATGACGGAAGGTGCTGTCAGCCAGGGCACTGCCCTGGCCAGCCTGGTGGAGCCGGATATCCAGCACCAGCTACGCTCCAGTGAACAGGCCATGGCCTGGCTGGATGCCGAACTGGCCGGACTGCTCGCCGCCGACGACGGGCTCGACCGCGACGCCGCAACCCTGGCCCAGCGCCGCGTCAACGAGAGTCATCAGGCAGCCGCCAGCCAGGAGCTGTCTCGCCTCACCCTGCGGGCACCGTTCAGCGGCGTGTGGCAACGCCACGACCTCGAACAGGCGCCGGGACAGTGGGTCGCCCCCCAGCAGCCGCTGGGCCTGCTGCTGGACCCTTCCCGCTGGCTCGTCGATGCCTACCTGCCCCAGGATGACGCCCACAGGCTGACCCCTGGCGCCAAGGTGCGGATCTTTGCCGAAGGACAGCTCACGCCCCTCGAGGGAGAGCTGGTCAGTGTCGGGGCAACCCGCGCCACGGAACTCGCCCATCCGTCCCTGGCGGCCCGCCATGGGGGACCGCTGAGCACTCAACCCGCCACTGACCAGACCCAGGACACCCTGCGCCTGGCCGATGGCCGGGTGGCGGTAAAGGTGCGCCTGCTGTCTCCCTGGCCCGAGGCCAGGCGCAGCCGGGCTCAGGTCCACGTCGACGCCGAACGAGAGAGCCTGGCCGGCCAGTTCTTCACCTGGCTTGCGGCGGTGGCGATTCGCGAGAGCGGATTCTAGGCACGGAGAAGCCCCTCCGCCCTTCGTCGACATTGTCACTATGTTGTACATTCGCTAGGATCAGCAGCACATTTGCCAGGAGTCACCCTGTGGCCGTCACATCCCGCACCACCCCCAAGCGCCCCAGCGTGGCAGACTACCTGGCCGAAGCGATTTTCTCGGGCCAGTATCGACCCGGAGATTTCGTGCCCAAGGAAGTCGATCTGGCCGAGCAGTTCGCCTTGAACCGCTCAGCGGTTCGCAGCGATATTCGTCAGCTGGTCGACGTCGGCATCATCGAGCGCATCTCGGGTCACGGTTCCAAGGTGCGTAGCGTCGAGGAGTGGAACATCCTTGATCCGCTGGTTACCGACTGGATGACCCGCTACGCCTCGCCAAGCCCCGAGATCCAGCGCGAGATCCTGAGCTTCCGCCTGGACGTGGAGCCCTATGTGGCGATGACCGCGGCCAAGCGCGCCACTGCCCGGGATCTGGTCGCGATCGAGGAGGCCTTCGAGGGCATGGAACGGGCCATGAACGCCGCGGAAGGTGATGCCAAACGGCTGCACAGCGACCATGACATCGCCTTCCACGTGGCCATCTTCAAGGCCACCCGCAATATCGTATGGTCCCAGCTGTCGCACATCCTGCGGCCATCGATCTACCTGCTGATCGAATCCTCCAACGAGAGTGCCAGCGACCCTGAGGCCAGCCTGGAGCGTCACCGCGAATTGATGGAAGCGATTCGAGCACGCAAGCCCCACGCCGCCTTCCGTGCAGCCCAGGCAGTGCTGGCCGGCACCGCTGACGCCCTTGGCATCCAGCCGGGCGACAGCGTACTGGGCAGCGATCAGGAACCTCCCCCGCTAGACTGAGCACATGCCCCGGCCCTGGCCAGGCCTCTCCATGCTAAGCTGGCAAGCGGTCGCGGCACGCTGCCAAACCCGGTAGCACCGCTTCGTCAAAAGGATCTTTGACATGGCCTCGGTCTACGATTTGAAGCCCCGCTTTCAGGGGCTCCTGCGCCCGCTGGTACGCCGCTTGCAGAGTCGCGGCGTCAGCGCCAACCAGGTGACGTTAGCCGCCGCCCTGCTGTCGCTGCTGGTGGCGGGCGCGGTCGCCCTGACGGCGGCGGAGCCTGACGCCTCGCGGGGCTGGTTCCTGCTGATCGCGCTATGGCTGCCGCTGCGCATGGCCTTCAACGCGGTGGACGGCATGCTGGCCCGGGAACACCACCAGCAGACGCGCCTGGGAGCCTACCTCAACGAGCTCTGTGATGTTGTCTCCGACGCCGCCCTGTTCGTCCCCTTCGCCCTTCTCCCCAACGCCCATCCGCTGCCGGTGCTGGTGGCCCTGGTGATGGCCCTGATCGTGGAATACGCCGGTGTCATGGGGCCGCTGGTGGGCGCCAGCCGCCGCTACGATGGCCCCATGGGCAAGAGTGATCGCGCGCTGGTCATCGGCCTGCTTGCCCTGGCCATCGCCCTGGGGCTCACCTCCCCCTGGGTGGTGGCTACGGTGTTCTGGCTGATGAGCGCGCTGATGCTGGTATCGCTCAGACACCGGGTGCGCCGCGGAATCGCCGAGGCAAACGCCGGCAAAACTGATAAGCGTCCGGCAGATGACTGTCAGGGCGATGCTCGTAAAGGCGATGACCGTCAAGGTGATGCCCAATGAGCCGCACCGCACAGTCCCATGCCTTTGTCGCCCATGATGGCCAGCGCATCGCCTACCGCCATTGGCCGGCGACCGGGGACGTGTCCAAGGGTGCGGTGCTGCTGTTTCACAGGGGCCACGAGCACGGCGGGCGTATGGCACACCTGGTCGAGGAGCTCGACCTGCCGGATCTGGCGTTCTTTGCCTGGGACGCCCGCGGTCACGGCCTGTCCGATGGCGAGCGGGGCGACGCCCCCGACTTTGCTACCTACGCACGAGATGTGCAGAGCCTGGTCGAGCATATCGAGGACCAGCACGGCACCCCGGTGGCCGATCTGCTGGTGGTCGCCCAGAGCGTGGGCGCGGTGGTCGCCACCTGCTGGCTGCACGACTACGCTCCCCCGGTGCGCGGCGCGATCCTCGCAGCCCCCGCCTTCCGGGTGAAGCTGTATGTGCCCCTGGCGCTTCCCGCGCTGCGCCTGGCGACCCGCTTTCGCGACAGCGTTTTCGTCAAGAGCTATGTTCGCTCAGGCCTGCTTACCCACGATCTGGAACGTCGCCGAGGCTACGACAGTGATCCCCTGATCAGCCGCCAGATTTCGGCACGCATCCTGATCGGGCTGCGCGACACCTCCGATCGCCTGGTCGCCGATGCCGCCACCATCGACACCCCGATCCAACTGCTGCTGTCGGGTCGCGATGTGGTGGTCGAGCGCAGGGTTCAACAATGCTTCTTCGCTCGCCTGCCCCATCCGGACAAGGAGTGTCACCGCTTCGAGGGGTTCTTCCACGATACCCTGGGTGAGCGGGATCGCCACTTGGCCCTGGCGCCGATGCAGCGCTTCATTCGCCGCCAGTTCAGCCGCCCTTCCCCGGCCCTTGGCCGGCTGGACGCCGACCTCGGCGGCAACGGCTGCGACGAGGCGGAGGCCCTCGCTCGACCGCTGCCCAAGAGCGGGATCAAGCAGGGCTACTGGCAGCTGCTGCGCAAGGCGCTGCAGCAAGGCGCAAGGCTATCGAACAGTCTCAAGGTCGGCGTCGACCACGGCTTCGACTCAGGCTCGATGCTCGACCAGGTCTATCGCAACCGCCCGGATAGCCCGAGCCGACTGGGCCGGCTGATCGACCGGGTGTACCTGAACGCCATCGGCTGGCGCGGCATCCGGCAGCGACGTGTCCATCTGGAGGCGCTGATCGAGCAGGCCGTCCGGGAGCTGCGCCACAACGGCCAGCAGGTCCACCTGGTGGATATCGCTGCAGGTCACGGGCGCTACATCCTCTCGGCCCTGGCGGCACTGGCAAACGCGTCCGAGGCGCCAGATAGCGTCCTGCTGCGGGACTACAGCGCCACCAATGTCGCGGCCGGCCAGGCGCTGATCGAAGAGATGATCCCATCTCAGCCCCTGGCCCAACGGGTCCGCTTCGAGGCCGGCGACGCCTTCGACCGCACCAGTCTGGCCAGCCTGACCCCCGCCCCGACCCTGGCGGTGGTATCGGGGCTGTACGAGCTGTACCCGGATAACGCCAGGGTTCGGGCCTCCCTCAGCGGTCTTGCCGAGGCCATGGCGCCGGGGGCGCTGCTGGTGGTGACCAACCAGCCCTGGCACCCGCAGCTGTCCTTCATTGCCCGGGCGCTGTCTTCCCACCGGGACGGAGAGCCCTGGGTCATGCGCTGTCGTAGCCAGGTCGAAATGCGCCAGCTGCTGGCCGCCTGCGGCTTTGCCATCGTCACCCAGCGGATCGATCCCTGGGGCATATTCTCGGTCATCCTGGCGCGCCGGATATCGCCATGAACGCCCCACATTGCCAGAGGGCTCCCAGCGGCTGGGGTCTGCGTGTCAGAGCCGGCCTGTGGCTGTTGCTGCTGGGCGTCGTGTTCTTCTCAAGCTACGCCCTCACCAACCACCTCAGCGCTCTGCGCGCGCCGTTGCCCAGCATCATGTTCGACTGGGAACGGGGAATCCCTCTGCTGCCTTGGACCATCGTGCCCTACTGGTCCATCGATCTGATGTATGCCGCGGGCGTGCTGCTGTTGCCTCAGGATCGCCGCCAGCTCAGCTCTCTGGTGCGACGCCTGCTGACGGTGCAGGCCCTGTGCGTGCTGAGCTTTCTGGCCTACCCGCTGACTTTCAGTCTCCAGCGACCACCCCTGGAGGGGGTCTTTGGCACCCTGTTCGATGTGCTGATGAGCTTTGATCAGCCCTACAACCAGGCGCCGTCGCTGCACATCGCCCTGCTGGTCGTGCTCTGGCACGCCTACGCCCAGCGCCTGGGGAGTTCCGCCTGTCGCTGGCTGCTGCACGGCTGGTGCGTGCTGATCGGCCTGTCGGTGCTGACCACCTGGCAGCACCACTTCATCGATGTGCCCACGGGGGCACTCGTCGGCGCCATCAGCCTGTGGCTATGGCCATCCCGCGGCGCGTCTCCCCTGCAACGGGCAAGGCTCAGCCATGACCGGACCCGTCGACGCCTGGCGGCGCGCTACGCCATCGGCGCGGGGGTGATCGCTGCACTGGCGGGCCTGCTCGCAACAGGTACGCTGGGCGGTTGGTCATGGTGGCTAGGGTGGCCGGCGCTGTCGCTCTCGCTGGTGGCCCTCAACTACCTGTGGCTGGGCGTGGCAGGCTTTCAGAAGGACAACGATGGCCGCCTGTCGCTGGCGGCGCGCCTCTTACTGGCGCCTTATCTGGTCGGCGCCTGGATCAACTCACGGCTGTGGACCCGGCGGCGGCCCCATCCTGCCGAAGTCTGCGATGGGGTCTCTATTGGCCGTCTACCGCTGCGGCAGATGCCCGCTGCCGACATGGCGCTGGTCGATCTGTGTGCTGAACTGTCGGCACCCGCACAGCGACGGGCCTATACCCCTGTGCCAGTGCTTGACCTGACCGTGGCCTCGGCTACCGAGCTGCGCCAGGCAGCCGAGGCCATCGAACAGCATCGCCGCCACGGGCCGGTGCTGGTGTGCTGCGCCCTGGGGGTATCCCGCAGCGCCAGCGCCGTGGCTGCCTGGTTGCTCCTCAGTGGACGGACGGCCAGCGTCGATGACGCCATCTCGATCGTCAGGGGGGCCCGTCCCATCTGCGTGCTGCGAGCCCCCCACCGGCAAGCGCTGAACGCGCTGGTCGAACGGGGCAACGAGACGCCATACGAGACGCCATGGCCGTTAAACGAAAACGAAGATAAAGACGGCGCTGCCCTACAAGAGCCGATCACCAGGCGGTGAGACGGGATCGTCAGATCTCCACGTCGACATCCTGCTGGATATTCAGCACCGCTTGACTTGCTCCCTCATAGACGTTGAAGACTACGCCGTCACGTTCCACCGTCGCATCGGTCGCCGACCACTGCTCGCCTACCAAGCTGACCCGATCCTGGGCATCACCGAAGATGAACAGCTCCTCGCCTCCGGCCACGTCGAGCACATCCTGAGCGCTGAGGGTCAGGCTGTGGTCCTGACCGATGACGCCCAGATCCACTGCCTCGACGTTTTGCACCCTGGAGACATCCAGCGGCTCATCCAGACGCAGCCTGACCACATCAAAGCCATCGAGCCCGTCGATGTTCACGCCGCTGTAGAGCAGGATATCGTCTCCGGTCGTCGCCGCTACGCTGCGAATATCCAGCAGCGCCTGAGTCTGAAAGACCGGGGAGACGTCGTTGCCATCCACGCTTATCAGGCTGATATCCAACAGCACACTGCCATTGGTCGCCTGCTGCACCAGCGACAGATCGTTCACCTGGCGCGCCCCCAGGCCCTCCAGGGTATAGCGATCAAGCTCGGCGTCGTAGGCAGCGGAAAGCAGGCTGTCGGCGGCGAAGAACGAGGCATGTGGCCCTAGCCCCTCTAGCGTGAGCGTGACCGTCTCGGAACCATCCCGATCCAGCACGGCAACGTTCAGATTCAGGGGAATACGCTCCCCCTCGTCGCCGAAACTGAGCAGCGGCTCGGCACTGACCCGATCGGCCACGGGCTGCACCGAGGTCGTAAAGGACTCACGACTGATGAACGTATCCTCACCAAGACTCGCGATCGCCGTCAGCGACAGCTGATCTGCCCCCACCAGTTCACCACTCCAGTGGGCAGGCGGCATGAGGCCGACAAAGTCGGGCAGGATGCCGTCTTCGCCCAGGATCCACCAGCCTCCCTGCCCAATAGCACTGACAGGACGGGCCGACGCCGCCGAATCCCCGGCCACCACCACCCAGCCATCGGGCACATTCTCGACCAGCACGGCGGCAAGGCTCTGGTTCGGGTCCAGCAAGGTCACCGTCAGCCCTTCCAGGACAATCAGCGTGTCCTCCTCCCCGCTCAGGTCAGCAATGCTGATCTCGGGGGGAGGTGGCGGCACATCGCCCACCGTGCTTGCGCTTAGCACCACCACATTAGCGGCATCGGTTTCCCTCACGCCCCCCACCACCGTCAGCCCCACCTGTCCCCAGGTACCCTGGGCAGGTTGATAGACAATCGTCAGGGGAGCCTCCAGGCTCACCTCATCAAGGCGAAAGCGTCCATCGTCCTGGGCGATCAGCTCGCGCCCGTTGAACCACAGCGTGCCACCAGGGGTGCTCTGTCCGCTGACATCCCTGACCTGATCCTCCTGCAGGCTGAGATACAGCTGACGTCCATCGATCTCCCCGTGGGGCGCATCGTCAGGCGTTGCCACGGCAAGGGAGAACTCGATGCTCTGGGCGTCCTTGGCCACAGCGGCCACCAGCTCCGTCTCGATGGCATCGGTGACCGGCGACACCGGCGGCGCCAGTGCCAGGCTTGCTGAACTCAGCCGCCCGGAGGGAGAGCGAACGGTCAGGCTGGCATCGACGCTGAACATGGCGTTGTTATCGTTGCTGTTCGGCGGCGCCGTCAGCGTGATCGATGCCAGCAGCTCATCCAGGGCATTCGGGCCGCTATTGGCCACGCTGGCAAACCACACCTGTTGCCCGCCGACGTTGCTTAGCTGCATGCCCGTTACCAGGGTCTTTTCGGGCAGTCCCGAGAGAGTGAGGGTCAGCGTACTGTCAGCGGCGGCACCGACGACCTGGCCGCCGACCAGCTCGCCGAGCGAAGTCGGCGTATCTTCACCCAGCGCCGCGCCCCGATCCTCCCAGTCGATGCTGACCTGGCCCCCGATGCCCCCTCCACCTGCGCCCAGGGTCGTCAAAGACCATTCGGTGCTGGCACTCTGCAGCGCTACCTCGACACCGGCATCCTGGGTCACTGCCGTGATGGTGATCGGCTGAGCCTGGTCATCGTCGTGCAGGCCGCCTTCAACCACCGTGAAGACCAGTTCATGGGTCAGCTCGGCGCCCTGGAAGCTCTCGGAGGATGGCAGCAGCACCTTCCAATGACCGCCGGTGTCTGTGCCGGCTCCCGGCAAAACACCGACGAACTCGGCGCCTTCCACCACCACGCCTTCGGGCACTCCCGCCACCAGCAACTCCACCAATGACTCGCTGCCATCCTCATCGGCCATGCCTGCGGCATTGGCATCCAGGGATTGGCCCACCCTCAGCGTGACCCGGACGCTATCCCCGGTCGCCGCCGTGACCTCTGTCGCGCTGATATCGGCCTGACTTCCTGCGCTATTGGCAATCGCCGCGATGTTGATGGTGGGCAGGTCGGTGATGGCCTGGAAGGCAATATGATGGATGGCGTCGATCGGTACGGAGGTGGTGTTCGCCACGTTACCCTCGAAGCCGTCATTGGGGCTGTCGGTGATCTGATAGCGCACCCGGATGTCGACTCCCGCATCGCCCAGGTTGGGGTCTCCCAGCACACGCACGCTGTCCCAGGCACCGTTGATCAGCTTGATGTAGTCGCCTTCGTCGATAACGTCTGGCCCCTCCAGACCGAGCACGGTCAGCGGTGCCGCCGCCAGATCGGCCGCATTCAGCCATACCGCCGAAATGACTTCGTTGAGATCATCGTTCTGGGGCAGCAGCCCAAGATCCAGCAGCCCAGCCACATCCTCCACCAGCAGCGATGTGGTCTGCAGCAACGCCTCGGGGCTCGGGGTCACCTCAAACGCGACGACCTCAACCACCTCCCGTGCGTTGCCGTCGTTCTCGGTCACCACCGACATCACCTGCAACTCGACGCGACCGCTGAAGTTGGCGGGGCCGTCGATGGTGATACCCGCCAACGAGGTGGCCACCCACACCCGCTGTTCTCCCAGCGTTCCAGGCGCCGTGAGCTCGACCGCTCCGGCCAGCGTAAAGTCAGCGTTCAGCCCGGTGATGCGGTAAGCCAGGGACTCGGAGTCGTCACGGTCGCCACTGGCAACCTGAATCAGGTCAGCCAGCACCGTAAGCTGTGCCCCGTCATCCAGCAGTTGTTCCGGCTGGCTGACCACCTGGGTGTCGATGTTAGGCCTGTCGGCCACCCCCCCCACCACCACCAGGATCGTCTGTGGATCACCGATAAACTCGTCGACCCCGCCGCCAAAGGTATCGACGCTGGTGGGCGTTACCTGAATCGAGAAGTTCTCATTGCTGTCGGGAGGCGGCGTCAACGTCAGCGGGCGCAGACTGTCGAAGTCGTCGATGACATGCTGACCATCGCTGCCCCTGTCGACCACCTGGCCATCGTAGTGCAGCACCGCGCCCTGCGGCACACCAGAAAAGGAGAGCCGGTACGTCTCGGTGGGATCATCGCTCTGGGGGAACAGATCCAGCGCCACGGCCACATCTTCCGCCGTCGCCACCACAGGCTCGAAGCCCAGTGACACACGGTCGGCCTGGGGGTTGTCCACCACGATACCCTGCAACAGCGCCTCCCCCGAAACCGCGGTATCCAGATTGCCCTCGGCATCGCGGTCCACCGTTTTCGCCTGCACCCTCAACTGGAAGGTGCCCTTGCGATTTTCCGGCGCGCGAAATTCCAGCGACGAGAGAAACTCCACCGGCACCTCCACGGGACGGCCATCGAAGCTGAGCTCCACCCACTGGCCCGCCCCATCGAGATAGCGAAAGCTCGACCCTTCCAGTCCTCCCGGTTGGCCCGCCACCCGCTCCGGCGTCAGCAGGGCGAAGGTGTCCTCGGACCCGTCAGCGTCCTGATTCGACCAGCCCTGGGCCAGGTCGAAATCCGCGTTGGTCAAGGCAAACCAGCCATCCTCGGCGACGGCATCGTCCGGCCCGTACACATGACCTGCCGTCATGGTCAAATCCGGCAGCCCATCCTGGTCGGTATCGCCCGCCCCCCCTGGCACAGGTGCGCCCACCGCCGAGGCGATCACCTCCGCCTTGGGGGATATGGTGGGCTTGAGTTCCAGCAGCGTGACCGATGAATTCTCTACGTCGGTGCCATTGATGGTGGCAACATCGCTGATGCCAACCTCGATCCCGATGGTCGGATCCGTGCTGTCATGGGCAGGGCCCAGAAGTGTGTACTGCCGAAACGCGCCATTCTCGACGTCCGTCGCGGGTAGACCGAAGCCGTCGACGCCATTGCCGGTATGCACCAGAAAGCCCTGGGCATCGAAGATCTTCCAGCCAACGGGCACGGAGGTGAGTCGTATCGAGGAGAATGACTCGCTGGTGACGGTGACACCAGCGCTACTGCCATCATTGTCACCCAGCCGTAGCGCACTGAGGAAGGCAAAGGCCTGGTCCTCGATACCGCTGGCGGCAAGCGTCGGGGTGTCGACCACCGGCAATACCACCAGGTCGAGGCTGACGCTGTCCTGCTGTTGGGCAATCGCTCCGGCGGGGCCATCGGCGTCGGTGTCCTGTCCCACCAGGGTAACGATGACGTCTTCGATGACTCCGCTGAAGTCCGGCGGTGGCGTCACGCTGATGCTTGGAAAACCGCCGGTAGCGCTACTCAACCCAGGAGCCGCGATGCTCACTTCGCCGCTATTGCCCCCGGTGCCATCCCCTACCGTGATACGGCGGCTGTCATCGACCACCACCACGCTGCCTGGCGGCAGGCCCTGAATCAACAGCGTGCGCACTTCACTGCCATCCAGATCGCCAAAGGCCGCCTTGAGGCGTGCGCTTAGATTGAGGCTTCCATCTTCATCGATCGTGAATTCACGATGGTCGGTGCCGTCATCAAAGGTCAGCGTCACGGCATCCGTCACTGACTTGACCCCGACGTCAACGTTGACGCTGGTCGTCGCCCCGGCAACCCCCTCCAGGGGAACACCGGCAATGTCGACCTCGAAGCTGGTGGCCTCCAGCGTCAACGAGAGGTTCCCGCCATCGTGCTCCACTGGCAGCACCTTCAAGTTCTCGAACTGCGCAGGGGTCAGCACCACATCGACATCGGTATCTGCCAACGTGGACAGGTGCGCTCCCCCCTGGATCTTGATCGAGATCCCGCGCCCGTCCACTCCCGGAATGTCATCGGCGCCGTCAACCAGCAGCCTGGCACCCTGAGGTAGCCCCGACAGGGTGATCGCTCCTAGCCGTTCCGGTGAGTCAGCATCCGAGGAACCATTGAGGTCTCGATCATCCGTCGGAACCGGTAGCGTAAGGCCAAGGGCCACCGCGCTATCCTCGTCGGTCACCACACTGACCGCCTCCAGCGAAGGCGCATCCGCCACAGGTATTACCGTCACATCCACGGTACGCACGACGAATAGACGATCGCCTTCAAAGAAGGCGTAGCCAAACATGTCTGGGCCACTGTAGTGAGGACGTGGGGTATAGGTGATCCGGCCGTCTGCTTCGATCGTGGCCGTACCAAATAGCGGTGCCTCAATGAGCTCTAGTGTCCTTCCTGTGGCGTTGGCATTGGTGAACAGCGCTTGGCTGCCGTCTTCGACCACCACCAGCTCATCAGGACCGCCGTCGAAGGTCTCATTGACCACGCTGACAGTGACACTATCCGCCTCCCTGTCACCGTCGCTGTCCACCACCTGGAAGGGAAGGTCGATCGCCAGCGTGTCTTGCGTCGCGGTATGATCCAGGGGCTGCTTCAGCGTAAAGATGTAGCGCCCCTGGGGATGCACGATGTCCGGCGATACCAGCCTGACGGTAAACACCTCAAAGACGGTTCCATCGCTGTCGTCGAATGCCACCGCTATCACTTCGCGGTCTGCGTTAGACAGGAAATAGCTCAACCGCTGGCCATTATTTGATGTCAGGTTAAGCGCTTCCAGTGCCGCCAGCGTATCGCCGGTGAAGGTCGCCGTGGTGCTGTCCTGTGCCTCACTGATATCCAGGCTTTCCGACACCACTTGCCTGGCACTGTCGGGCGCTGTACCAGAAGGCAGGTGGCGCTCCTCAAGGCGGCCGTCGACCGGTTCTCCAATGCTGTGACGAGTATCGTTCACCACGATGGTCTGCAAGGCAGCCGTGGAAAGGCTTCCATCGCCATCCACCAAAAAGTAGTGAAAATCATCGTGGACAATATCGCCGCTATCATCGGCGGTGGGTTGCGGATGAGCGGCGCTGTCCACCGGCCGGTAGCTCCAGAAACCGTCGCTATCGACGCTCAGGTGGCCATAGCGTGTGTCGACGCTGACGCTGCTACCCGCCGGGATATCGGCCCGTGCATCGTTGCCTTGACGATCCACGTAGAGAATACCGGCAACTCGCGCTTGATCAGCACCCTCGACGTCGTTGCCAAGCAAGTTGCCACCCGTCCTAACCACATCGCCCTCGACGGTCACCAGTGGCGCGCCGCCGGAAGCGGAGGGGGCATCATCGGCGATCAAAATATCGAGCACATCCTGGCGGCTGTCACCTGACGCGTCCACCACGGTCAGCGCCAGGGAGTCCAACACCTCTCCTGTGGAGTGATCAACGGCCGCCGTCAGCTCGTAGCGATAAGAGAGCTGGCCAGCGGATGCATCGTAGCCGGTGATGAGTAGCCGCCCGTGGTTCATATCAATCACGATGGGATCACTGACACTGGCAGCGCTCAGTTGTGCTGGGGTCAGGGTCTGGCTCTGGGCCTGGCTGCCGAAAATCACGCGCACCAGATCATCCACCGGTCCCGGCCCCAGCGATATCACGCCGTCGGTTCGATGGCTGCCATCTGCCAAGGTTCCGCTAGCGAGACCCGCTTCATTGACACTGTTGTCCCCCGACACTGTGGGACCGTTGTCCTCACTGATCACCAGCCCGGGACTATCGCTGAGCACCCTGATGGTCTGGTCGGCCCCCGCCACCAGCCGTTCATAGCCACCCCCTTCGAGCGCGACGATACCCACCGTCCAAGCGGAACTGCTCTCGGTGCTGGCACCCGCTCCCAGCGCTGCGTTCTGGTTTGGCGCCTGCAGGGTGACCGTGGCACTGGTGGTATTCTCGGCAATCAGCACTGACGTGCCATCGCTCAAGGTAATCTGCAAGGGGCCGCCACGGGGGGCATCGTTGACGCTCAGGGTCACTTCCACGGCTTCGCCTTCGGCGACCTGGTCAGGCAGACGCAATGACACCAGGGTGCTATCCACGGTGTCATCGACCTGGGTGGTGACGGTAGCGGTATCGACCACCAGGGTTTCGAGGCTGCCTGGGCTGCCAGCCTGTTCCTGTTCGGCCGCGAGGATGCGATTGACGACCGCACCAGCATCCACGTACACATCGTCCGCGGGCGCCGCCACGCTCAGCGAGACACTGGCCTGGCCCGGGGCCAGCGTCAGCGTTTCGCCATTGGCCAAGGTGACGTTGATCGCCGTTGTCGCTGCGCGCAGTTGGCCCTCGGCATCCCGCAGCTCCAGGCTGTAGGTGATGCTTTCCCCTTCTTCCACCCGCGGGCTGGCCGTGAGCAGCAAGTGACGTGGATCGCTATCGTCGGTGACCACGGCGCTGGCGGTACTGCTGGTATCGACCCGATCAAAGCCCGTGGGGGACACCGCGGTCAGACGAATGATCTGATCATTACTACCTTGAATCACGTCATCGTCGTCACGACTGGCCACCTGGGTGCTGCCCTGCTGCTGGCCTTCGACAATGGTGATGGTCGAGCCATCGTTCAGCGTCAGCACGACGTCACGATCCAGGACATTGTCGATAGTGGCGGTCACGGTGATAGGCTCGCCCTCGATCACCGGTCCGCTGGCACTGAGCGTGATGCCCAGCACCACCGGCGCAGCATCACTGGCGCTGGCGGTATTGCCTGCAGCATCCACCACCGTCGCCGCGACAAGGACATCAGTCTGGCCGGCGGGCACGGGCACGTCGAGCTCAATCCCTTCGGCCAGATCAACCTCGGTCACGGGACGCCTCAGCAGCAGCGTGCCGTTGCTATCGACCACGCTCAGGATATCGCCCACTGCGGTCTGGGCGGTCAGCGCTATCGTCGCCGTGATCTGGCCGTCATCCCCAATCTCACCCTGGCTGAAGGCCCCGTCGTCACCGTGACCTGTGAGCGCGACCTCGACTCCAGGAACTTGAGCCTCCACCGCCTTGCTGTCCTGGTCGCGGCCGCGATTGCCGGAGGGATCGGTCACGCTGGCGGTCACGCTGACGCCATCGCTACCGGGGATGACCGGCACCGTGACCTCGACACCATTGATCAGGTCCAGCGCCGTGACGGTGCGTTCAAGCAGCAGCTCACCCTGTGCATCGGTGACCTCGAGCCTGTCGCCCACCTCGGTTCCAGGACCCAGCGTGACCACCGCCACCACACTATTGTCGCTGCCGATCTCACGCTGGTTATAGGTCCCGTCCTCGCCGGCACCCAGCAGGGTCACCGTCACCGTGGGTGCCTGGAGGTCAAGGGGCCTGGCGTCACTGTCACTGGCGGTATCACCGTCGGCCGCCAGCAGGGTCGCTTGAACACTGACGTCTGACACGCCGCCGGTGGGCACTTCGAGCTCCAGCCCTCCAGCAATGTCAACCGCGGTCAGCAGTCGATCCAGCAGCACCCGGCCGACGCCATCGACCACCAGCAGGCGATCACCCACCGCAGCATCCCCGCCCAGGTCCACCCTGGCGGTCACGCTATTGTCCGCACCAATCTCGTTCTGCGAGTAGACGCCTTCAGGCCCCGACCCCAGGAGGGTCACGCTGACGCTGGGTAGCGGATCGACCGGGGCGCCATCAAGACCTATCGCACCATCGATGCCTATCGCGCCATCGGGGATCGTCTCGTCTTCATCAGTCGTCGCTTGATCAAACGTAAAGGCTAGCGGGTCCACCGCCTCGACGATGCGCAAAAGACGCACGAAGGGGTGCCCCTCATTCCCTGCGCCCACGCTGAGTCCTGGGCCGCTGGCCGGCGGTTCGGACTCAAGGTTCGCCAACAGCGCGTCAAGGGTATCGCTGTCGATCACCACGTCTGCCAACCCCGCGGACACCGCCAACTGACTTGCAGCAGTGCCATTGTCACCACGTTCAGCGCCATCCGTGGCTTGCGCGTCAACGTCTGGCGGTCGGTGTTCACCTGCTTTTCCAGCGGGTTCCGCAGACTCTTGCGCAGGCCCTTGCGCTGGATTTTGCGCAAGGCCTTGCAGGTCTTGCTTGTCGGCATCGCCCAATGCCTCGACACTGGACAACAGCGCCAGCATCTTGGCCACCTCCAGTCGGTCACTCGGATCCACCGCCCATCTCAGCGTGGGGGCATCTTCCAGCACCAGGGTCGAAGGAGTACTTGCCGAAAGCACACTCGACGTCGACACCCATTCCCCTGATGTCAGCCGATGGGGCTGTCCTGACTCATCGCGGACCCAGATCTCACCGTTGACTTCGACAATTTTTCCCAAGGCACCCATGACGCCCCTCCTGCAAAGGGAAAGCCCGTTCCACCACTGTCGCCCGACCGCGCGCTTCGCCTCCCCACCACTGCGTCACTAGCTACAGTCGAAGAGGGCATTGCGCCACTGGCCGGCCTTTGCAACGGCGATCAACGCCTGATAAGGACCACATCACGGATGTGCTAACGATGGAAGAATGGCCGAGAAAAGCGCTGGCAGCGCCATCAACCATTGCCTCGACCGAAGATCCGTGCAGGACCCCTTCTGTACGACGTTGACTGTGTTGCATAAGGCCTTGAGCGATAGACAAGATCGGTTTTCGATAAATAACGAGGGACGTCAACGCGATAGTTTAGGATTGTTATAGGCGCCGACCCTCGACTCACTCGCAGGCGTAGGGGCACATCATTGACCTGATATAGTGAAGCACCATCATCTAACTCATGAGAAATGACAACATACTGCGAGTATGAAATGCCTCACCAAAAAAATAAGGAAGCTGCATGTTTCTACCTCTTAATGGCTAGCGTCTTGATCATTATTTATACAGCCTCCTCATCATTATCTTGAAAATACTGGCCGCAGAAAAAGTAAGCATCAAAGGCAATAACGCAGTCCCTCCTTTGTGCAATGTCTAACCACCAGAGGTGTTAGACAAAACAGATATTGCGAATAATTTCATATAAAAACATTCTGCTTTATCGATATTCTGCTGACCGACCTATCCACTATCTGACTAACATTTCCCACGCTTCCATTGAGATGAAAAGGTGCCATCGAAGCACCGTTTTCTACCTCTTCTGAGTGCCCATGAGTTACGAGGCACGGTGGATGACAGGGCCACAAGCCAACGACTTGAGGTCCATGACAGCGGTTCAGGTGCAACCAAGGAAGCGATATGGAGTGCCATCAAAAAGAAGGCCCACTTGTAATGACCCCCTGGTTTCTGCACACCCTACGCCGCTAACGCCGGGTGTGCTCGGGGTGCCACATAGCCTAGAGACTGATGTGGCCGCTCTTCGTTGTAGTACCGGATCCAGCGGCTGATTACGGCTCGGGCCCGGCCCAGCGACTCGAACCGATGCTGCCAGATGCATTCTTCCTTCAGGGACCGGAAGAAGCGCTCGACGAGACCGTTTTGCTCCGGGGTGTAGGGCGTCGTGAATTCTTGTGTGAGCCCGTAGGCCTTCACTGTCGCCGTATAGTGTCGACTGCTGAAAACGAGGCCGTTGTCAGAGCGCAGGGCCAGCGGTTGATGAATCCGGCCCAGTGCGCCGAATCGATGTACCAGAGCTTCTTCCAGCGCTGCTTCAACCGTCTTGCTGCTGCCGTTGTCCGACAATCGCCAACCAAGGATCTCCCGGGTGCAACAGTCGATGATCACCGCCAGGCTGGCCCGCCGATCCTTACCGCACCACACATGGGT